>JAGHJD010000027.1 GCA_017886895.1 Clostridia bacterium
CAAAAGGTGCGGCGCAGAGGAAAACCTCCGCTGTCTCGAACGAAGTGAGAGCAGTGGGGTTGTCCTCAAAATCGCAGCAAATCGCAGCCGTCAGCTCGGCGAGATTTGCGCGAGCGGTCATATCACCGTATCCCCGCCCAGCCTGCTCTCCACTTCGGAGAGCTTGACGGAGACGATTTTGGAGACGCCCTTCTCCTCCATCGTCACGCCGAAGAGGCAGTCCGCCTTCTCCATCGTCGGCTTGCGGTGGGTGATGACGATGAACTGCGTCTCCTTCGCGAACTTCTTCAGGAACTGCGCGAACTTGTCCACGTTCGCCTCGTCCAGCGCCGCCTCGATCTCGTCGAGCACGCAGAAGGGCATGGGGCGCAGCATGAGGATCGCGAACAGGATCGCGATCGCCGTGAGCGCGCGCTCGCCGCCCGAAAGAAGGGAGATCTTGGTCAGCTTTTTGCCGGGCGGGCACGCCACGATCTCCACGCCCGCGGAGAGCGGGTCGTCGCATTCGGTATAGTCCATCTGCAGCTCTGCCCTGCCGCCGCCGAACAGTTCGCGGAACAGCTTTTTGAAGTTCTCGTTGATGCGGTCGAACCCCTCGTCGAACTGTTTCTGCATCTCGCCTTTAAGCTGTTCGAGGGCGGCGGTCGCGTCGTCGATGCCCTTCTGCACGTCGTCGCGCTGGGAGCACATCTCCTCGTACTGCGCGTTGAGCTGTTCGTACTCCTCGAGCGCGTTGTGGTTGATCGCGCCCAGCCCGTTGATCTCGCGGCGCAGACGGTTGACCTGCGTCTGCCCTTCGCGCACGTCGAACGTCTCGTCCTTATAGGCAAGGCAGCTCTCGTACGTCTCCTGGTACTCCTCGTCGATGCGCGCCTGCAAATTCTCCAGTTCGGAGTCGATGCGGGTGAGCGCGATCTCCTGCGCGTGCCGTTCCTCGGCGAGCCGCTCGATGCGCTCGTTGAGCGCGCGGCTCTGCTCCATCGCGCTCTCGAGCGCGGCATTGCGCTCCTCCTTCTCGCGCTGTTTTTCCGCGCGTTCGGCGCGCAGGCGCGCCAGCTCTTCCTGCTGCGCGGGGGTGAGCGCCGTCTTTTCCGCCATCTCCTCAAGGTCGGCGAGGGTGGCGGTCATGTTTTCGATATTCTTCTCTGCCTCCGCGGCGCGCTCTTCCTGCGCCTGCTTTTCGCGCATGCAGCGCGCCGCCTCGCCGCGCGCGGACTCCGCCTCCGCGCGGTACTGCGCCACATACACCTGGAGGGAGCTCCTGCGCAGGTTGCGCTGTGAGAGCTCGGAGCGCAGGGTCTCGTACTTTTCGCGGCGGATGCGGGACTGCTCGTCCTCCGCGCCCTTCAGCCGCGCGATCTGCTCCTCGCCCGCGGAGGACGCGGAGAAATCGCTGCTGATGCCCTGCATGCGCTCGTTGAGCACGGCGAGGGTATCCTCCTGCACTTTGAGGTCGTGCTCCTCCTCCGCGACGCGCGCCGAAAGCTGGGTGCGCTTTTCTTCGAGGGCGGCGAGCTTGCTGCGCGCCTCGGTAAAGCTGTCGCGCAGCGTATCCAGCTCGCGCGCGGCTTTGGCGCGGCTCTCTTCGAGCGCCGCCTTCTTTGCGGAGAGTTTTTCGCGCTCCGTCTTCGCCGCGGCGATCGCGCTCTCCGCTTCGCCGATCTTGCGCTCGTTCGCGAGCAGGCTGCCGCTGTCCGCGCGGCGCGAGCCGCCCGTCATCGAACCGGACGTCGCGATGACGTCGCCGTCCAGCGTCACGATGCGGAAGGCGTGCGGGTATTTTTTTGAGATCTCGTTCGCGTTGCCGATCGTGTCCGCGATCAGCGTGTTGCCGATGAGATTGTAGATGACGTTGTCGTAGTACTTGTCATAGCGCACGAGCTCGGTCGCAAGCCCCACGGCGCCCGGCTCTTTCAGCGCGCGGCGGGTGTAGTCCGTCTCGTAGTGCGGGCGGAGAGAGGCGACGGGCAGGAAGGTCACAGACCCGCCCTTGGTGCGCTTTAAATGCTCGATGAGCGCGCGCGCGTCGTCGCTGGTCGCCGTCACGACGTTCTGCATCGCGCCGCCGAACGCCGTCTCGATCGCCGTCTCGTACTTCTCGTCGCAGGAGACGATGTCAGCAATGACGCCCTTGATGCGCTTTGCAAGCTGCGCGTCCCTGCGCGCGTCCGTCATGAGCTTTTTGACGGAGAACTTATACCCTTCGAAGTCCTCCTTGACGTTCCTGTAAAACCGCGCCCTGTCCTCGAGCGCGGAGATGCGCGCGCCCAGCGAGAACAGCTCTTCGCTGACCGCGTCCGCCTGTTCGGCGAGCGAGGCGATCTCCTCCTCCTTCGCGCGGCGCACGTCCCCCTCGCGGGCTATGTACTCGGTGAGCTCGGCGTGCCAGTCCTCGCACTCGGCGAGCGCCTTCCTGTCGGCGGCGAGCTCGCCCTTGCGCTTTTCGGCAGCGGCGAACACCTCGGCGATGCGCTCTTCGACCGCCTCTTTCTTCGCGGAGAGCTGCCCGATGTTCTGGCGGATCTCCGAAAGATCTTCCAGCCGCCCGATCGTGCTGCGCAGCGATTCGTCGCTCTGCGCCTCGTAGGCGGAGACCTCCCCGTTCAGCCGCGCGATCTCGTCCGCGAGCGTCGCAAGCTCGCGCTCGCACTCCTCCGCCCTGGCGCCGTTCTCCTCTGCGGAGCGCTCCGCCGCCGCGGCGCCCTTCTCCGCCGCGAGCGCGTCCTCCCGCGCGCGGGTGACTGCGCTCCTCTCGCTCTCGCGCTGCTGCTCGAAGAAGGCGATGCGCGCGCGGATGACGTTGACGTCGCCCTCCTTCTTCTGCATTTCGACGGTGTATTGCAAAATGCTGTCGTTCAGTTCCTGCAATTTCGCGTCGTCCTCGGCGATCCTGCGCCTGCCCTCGGCATAGTCCTCTTCGAGGCGGGAGACGGCGGCGCGGTTCTCGTCGATGCTGCGCTGGACGCGCGCGATCTTCTCGCCGATCTCCGCGCGTGCGGATTCGGCGTTGTCGTGCTTGTAGATATAGAGGTTGATCTCCGCGTGCTTGAGCGACGCGTACAGCTCGCGGTACTTCTTGGTCTTTTCCGCCTGCCGCGCGAGCGGCGTGAGCATGTGTTCGACCTCGCTCATGCGCTGGAGAAAGATATTGAGGTTCGTGTAGGAGTTGGAGAGCCTGCGCTCGATCTCCTGGCGGCGCGCCTTGAACACGACGATGCCCGTCGCCTCCTCGAAAATCGCGCGCCTGTCCTCGGGCTTGGCGTTCATGATCTGCTCGATCTTGCCCTGCCCGATGATGGAGTAGCCCTCCTTGCCCAGCCCGACCTCGTGCAGCCTGTCCACGATGTCCTTCATGCGGCAGGGCTGGCGGTTGATGAGGTACTCGCTCTCGCCGCTGCGGTAGAGGCGGCGGGTCATGGCGACCTCGTTGTATTCGAGGTCGGAAAACATGTGCGTGGAGTTATCGAAGGTGAGCGTGACCTCGCAGAAGGACTGGCTCTTTCTCTGCTGCGTGCCGCCGAAAATGACGTCCTGCATGCTCGAGCCGCGCATGGTCTTGGCGGACTGCTCGCCCAGCACCCAGCGGATGGCGTCCGCCACATTGCTCTTGCCGCAGCCGTTCGGGCCGACGATGCAGGTCACGCCGTCGCCGAATTTGATCTCCGTCTTGTCCGCAAAGGATTTAAACCCGTTGAGTTCTACTTTTCTGAAATTCAAGCCCCATCTCCCCCGCTCCGGCAAAGCAGAGCCAAAAGATTTTTCGCCGCCTCTTTTTCGGCGGTGCGGATCGACCCGCCCGTCCCCTCCGCGCTCGCGCCGCAGGCGCTCGCGCGCACCGTGAAGGAGGGCGCATGCGGCGCGCCCGAAACGGAGACGGTCTCATATACGGCGCGCGGAAGGGCGCGCCCCTGCAAAAATTCCTGCAATTCGCCCTTATAGTTCGGCTCGCGCTCCTCCGCCACGGGCAGGTTTGCGCGGACGAACGCGCGGGCTGCCTCCATGCCGCCGTCCAGATACAGCCCCGCGACGAGCGCCTCGAACCGGCTGGAGACGCTCTTCTCGCCCGCATCGCCCGCGTGCAGCAGAAAGGCGTCCAGCCCCGCCGCGCGCACGGCGCGCGCGAGCGGCTGCGCCGCCACGAGACGGATGCGCGCCGCCGTCATTTCACCCTCGCTGCCGCCCTTGGCGTACAGCTCTTCCGCGACGAGAAAGCCGAGCAGCGCGTCCCCTAAAAACTCCAGCCGCTCGTTGCTCTCGCCGCCGTGCGCGTTCGCGTACGAGCTGTGCGTGAAACAGCGCGCAAGGAGCTTTTTGTCCCTGAACACATACCCGAGCTTTTCCTCGGCGGCGGCAAGGTCAGCCATTTTCTTCCTGCGGCTGCGCCGCCTCGACCTTGCGCGCGATGGCGGGGCACAGCCCGCTCTCCGCGGCAGCCGCCGCCTGCAGGAGGGAGGCGCACACGGACGGCGCCTTGCTCGCGCCGTGCGATTTTACAACGACTTTGCCGATGCCGATGAGCAGCGCGCCGCCGTATTGGTTGTAGTCCATGACCTTTTTGATCTTTTTGAACGCCCCGCGCATGAACAGCGCATAGCCGATCTTCGCGCGCAGGGAGGAGGAGATGTTCTCCTTGATGACTTTGAGCATCGCGAGCGCGCAGCCCTCGGAGGCTTTGAGCGCCACGTTGCCCGAAAAACCGTCGCAGACGGCGACGTCGATGCCGCCGCCCATGATGTCCCTGCCCTCGACGTTGCCGACGAAGTTGATGCCGGGCGTCTGTTTCAAAAGCGCGAACGCCTCCTGGTGCAGCGGGTCGCCCTTGTGCTCTTCCGTGCCGTTGGAGACCAGCCCGACGCGCGGCGCTCCGACACCAGACGCCTCCGCATATGCCGCGCCCATGAGCGCGAAATGCACGAGGTTGAGCGGCTTGCACTCCGCGTTCGCGCCCGCGTCCACGATGAACACCTTCCCGCCCGTCGCCGTGGGCAGAGCGGGGCAGACCGCGGGGCGGGAGACGCCGCGGATGCGCCCGACGCGCAGCAGTGCGCCCGTGAGCACCGCGCCCGTGGAACCCGCGGAGACGAACGCCGCCGCCTCTTCGTCCTCTTTGAGCATGTTCAGCGCCACGACGAGGGAAGAATCCTTCTTCTGCCTGATCGCCGCCGTCGGCACGTCGTCGTTGGTGATGACCTCGGTGCAGTGCACGACGGAGACCCTCGCCCCGTCATACTTCTCTTTGGCAAGACAGGCGTCGATGCGCGCCTTGTCGCCCGTCAGAACGAGCGATAAATCGCTCTTTGCAGCCAGCGCGAGCACCGCGCCCTTTACGATCTCTTCGGGGGCGTGATCGCCGCCCATTGCGTCTAAAATGACCTTCGTCATAAGCTCTCCCCTGTATTTTTTTGCGGCAGCGCCGCAGCAATGCTTTTCTTTTTCCGCCGCAGGTTTTGTTTTCCCTGCCCGCCGTAATGATCGCTTTCCTTTGCCTGCCGCAATGACAGTTTTCCTTGCCTGCCGCAATGACAGTTTTCCTTGCCTGCCGCAATGACAGTTTTCCTTGCCTGCCGCAAGGATCCCGAGCCTGTCGGGAAACACGCCCTCTGTCATCCCGAGCGCAGCCGAGGGATCTGAGCCGAACTCCTTGCGGGCTGTGTGCAGTCAGTCAGCAATACGGACTGCATATGACTAACACGCGAACACGCTCAGACCCGTTCGAAGGCGCGCGTAGTTTTACCTTGCTTGCAAGGGGTAAAACGAGCGCGCCGCAATCGGCGGCATATGGGCGTATGCCCATGGCAACTTGTTGCCGAAAGCGCCGGCTTTTTCG
>JAGHJD010000001.1 GCA_017886895.1 Clostridia bacterium
GCGTTCCGCTCACCGTCGGCAGCGTGACGCTGACGGAAAAGACGGACGTGCACGTCAATATCGGCGCGGCGCAGGTCACGGGAGTGGAGATAAACGGCGTCCCTGCGGCGTCCTCCCTGTACGGTACGGCAAACGGCGTGCTGACGATCGGGGCGGACGCTCTCTCGGGCGGCGTCAATTCTGTGACGCTGGTCCTTGCGGACGGCTCGCGCGTGTCCTTTACGGTCACGGCGCCCGCCGACCCCGCACCCGAAGAGCCCGCGGCACAGGCGGGCTGGGGAGATATTCTCTTTTATATCGTAGGCTGCGCGGAGGCGGCGCTCATTGCCGTGCTGCTCGGGTTCGTGATCGCGAAACGCCATAAGGCAAAGAAGGTGAAATAGGTATGGCAAGCATCAAAGACGTTGCAAAGCGCGCGGGCGTCGGGATCGGCACCGTCTCCCGCGTCCTGAACGGGGAGAAGGGCGTGAGCGCCGAGACGCGCGAAAACGTGCTGGACGCGATCCACACGCTCGACTACAAGCGCAATTCGCTGGCGGTGAGTTTCCGCAAAAACGAAAACAAGATCGCGGCGCTGCTCGTTCCCGTCATCGACCATCCCTTCTTTTCAAAGCTGGCGTATTACATTGAGGACGAGCTGGACAAGAACGGCTATTCCCTGCTGATCTCCAGCAGCCAGAACAGCCAGAGCAAGGAATACGCCATGATCGAAAAGCTGAAGAAAAAGGACGTGGACGGGATCATCTTCGTCACCCACTACGACTACAAGGACGAGGAGCTGAGCAAATATCCCGTCGTCTCCATAGACAGGCATTTTGACAACGTTCCCTTCGTCACGAGCGACAATTTCGATTCTTCCGTGCGCGCGTGCGAGTGGCTCGTCGCGGCGGGCTGCAAAAAGATCGCCTACCTCGGCGGGAAAACGCTGGTCGAATCCGAGGTCATGGAGCGCGCGCGCGCCTACCGCGAGACGATGAAAAAATACGGTCTGCCCGAAATCGTGCAGTGCGAAGTCGTCATACACGGGGGCGAGCAGCCGCTCGTCGAGGCGCTCTTTGCGGCGCACCCGGACTTGGACGGCGTGTTCGTTTCGGGCGATACGATGACGAACCTCATCTTCCGGCACTGCGAGCGCTGCGGCATAGCCATTCCGCAGCGGCTGAAGGTCGCCTCCTATGACGGCGTGCAGGTCAAGACGGGGGAGATGAAGGACAAGATCGCCTATGTCGAACAGCCCGTGGAACAGCTCGGGCGGGAGACAGCGCGGGCGCTTCTGAAAAAAATACGGGGGGAAGAAGTCCCGTTAAAGACCGTCCTCCCCGCAAAGTTTGTACAGTATGACGTAAAGAGCGTCTCCTTATCGGAGCGTTCCGCGAAATAAAAAAAAGGAGAAGGGAAAAATGAAGAAATGGATCGTCGGCATATTGAGTGCCCTGCTTGCGGTTTTGATGGCGTTTTCGTTTATCGGCTGCGGGGGCGGCGGACCGGAAGAGGAGGTGGACGCGGACGGGAATACCATCATCGACATGATGGTGCACGTCGCGCAGCAGTCCGCGGAGGGCATGGCGTATAACAGGATCACGGATGCGTTCAACAGCAGTGACGCGGCGAAGGAGAACAAGATCAGGATCCGCGTCGATTACAGCCCGCGCTCGAACAGCGCCACGGGGTACGAGACGGAGCTGGGGAACATGCTGAACAACGGCACGCTGCCCGACATCATCACGTTCGACGCGCCGAATACCTGGAACTATGCCGAGAACGGCATCCTCGCGGACATTACGGACCTCATTGCCGAAGAGACGCAGAGCGACTTTTTCGAGATCAGCAAAAATACGTATAACGGCAAACTGTACGGGCTGCCCATTCAGGAGTCCAGCGCGGGCATCTATTACAATAAGGCGATCTTCCGCAGCGCGGGGCTTCTGAGCGAAGTGGAGAACATGACGGTAGACAATGCCTGGACGATGACGCAGTTCGAGAGTATCTGCAACCGGCTCAAAGGCAAGTGCGATCTGCCCGTCGACCTGCAGCTCTACAACGCGAACGACGAGATGGCGACCTACCTGCTGTACCCGTTCATTCTCGCGGGGGGAGGTACGTTCCTCTCTTCGGACGGCATGACGGCGACGGGGTATTTCGATTCCGCGGCGACGATTGCTGCGTTCGACAGGCTGCGTAATTGGGTGAATAACGGCTATACCTCCTTCGATGCGAGCAACGTCGGGTTCTACACGGGCGGGATCGCCATGTACCTTTCCAGCGGTTGGTCCATCCCCGAGATCCGCAACCAGTACACGCAGCAGCTCGGCGAGGACTGGGGCATCCTTCCCTATCCGAAGGGAGATACCGGGACCGCGGCGTCTGCTACGGGGAGCTGGTCGTTCGGCATGACCACGCAGTGCGCGACGCCCGAGAAGGCAGCCGTCGTGCTCGAATGGCTGGTCTCGACGGACAGTTCCGTTGCCATCACCGACGCGACGGGCATGATCCCCGCGCGCAGGAGCGCGGTGGAGGAGAAGGGGTACACGGAAGGCTCGCCCGAATACGTGCTCTACGATCAGCTCAACAAGACGGGCAAGACCCGCCCCGGCACGATCGCCTATCCCGAATTTTCGAGCAGGTTCCGCGCGGTCATCAACCAGATCCGCGAGGGCACGCAGACGACCTCCGTGATCGTTTCGGGGCAGGCGGCGCAGCTCCAGGAGTACCTTGGGCGTTACGACAGATAAGGGGAGATCATGATAGGAACAAGCATTGCGATCATCGGCGCGTTTCTGCTGCTGTTCGCTGCATTTATCGTCAAAGACATTGTGGCGGCAAAGCGTTCCGTGCGCAAAACGGTGCACTTTTCCGTGCGGGAGAGCATCGGCGCCTATCTGATGCTCCTCCCCGCGCTGGCGCTCATCTGCCTGTTTGTCCTGCTGCCCATCGTCTATTCGCTGGGGTATGCGTTTACGGATTACTATCTGCTGCGCCCCAACGACGTCGGGTTTGTCGAGTTCGATAATTTTGCGGACATCATCGAGAACATCGGGGCGCACGGCACCGTCTACAACGCGATCATGAACACGCTCAAATTCGTCGTGTTCGTTGTGCCGCTGCAAATCGGCATGGCGCTCGGGCTGGCGCTGCTCGTCAACAAAAGGGCGCGCGGCATGGGCGTGTTCAAGGTGCTGTATTTTGCGCCCGTCGTCATCTCCCTCACGGTCACGTCCTATCTGTGGGTGCGCATCCTCGGCGGCGGGGAATCGGGGCTTTTGAACTCCTTCCTCGTAAAGCTGGGGCTGGAGCCGATCAGTTTCCTGTACGACCCGCAGGGCGCCATGTATTGGATCATCTTCGTTTCGGCGTGGCAGGGCTGCGGCTATCAGATGCTCATCTTCCTGTCCGGGCTGAAGGGGATAGACTCCACGCTCTACGAGGCAGCGGAGCTGGACGGCGCGGGCAAGGGCAGGCAGTTCCTCGCCGTCACGGTGCCCGGGCTACGCTCGGTGCTCACCTTCGTCATCATCACGGTGTTCATCGGCGCCTGCAAAGTCATGGTGCAGCCCATGCTCATGACGGGGGAGCAGACCTTTACGATCACGCTCAACTACCTCATGTACATAGAGGGCTATACCTACCGCTGGGTCGGATATTCGTCGGCGATCGCGCTTCTGATGACCATCGTCATCGGGGCGATCACCTTCCTGCAGCGCTATCTGCTGAAAGAGGAGGACTGAGATGGAGAGAGAACATATCCTGCGCCGCACGAAATTTATTTCGTCCCGCGTCGCGCTCTATTTCTTCTGTGTCCTCCTTGCGGTGCTGTTCATCTTCCCGCTCTTGTGGATGATCGTGACGAGCACCAAGACGGAGATGCAGTACGCGAGCGATCTCGGTTCCTTTGCGACCTTCATTCCGAATTTTCAGGACCTGAGCACCTTTTTCGACAACTATGCCAGCGTCTTTACGCAGTACGACATCTGGCAGTACGCGCTGAACAGCTTCGGCTATGCGGCGGCGGTCGTCGTCGGGAATATCGTCGTCAACGCGCTCGCTGGCTACGTCATGGCGAAATTCAACTTCCCGGGGAAGGGGTTCGTGACCTTCCTCATCATGTTCCTGCTCATTGTGCCCGTGGAGACGACGATCATTCCGCTGTACTCCATCGTGCATACGCTCAGCATGTCCGGCACGGTGCTGGCGGTCATCCTGCCGCCTTTGGTCAGCGTGTTCAATATCTTCCTGTTCCAGCAGTTTTTCGCAAACATTTCAAGGGAGTACATCGAGGCGGCGCAGCTTGACGGCGCATCGCAGCTCCGCATCTTTTTCGTGATCATGATGCCGCTCTCGGCGCCCATCGTCGCGACGGTCGCGACGTTCGCGTTCATCGGCGTCTGGAACGACTACATCTGGCCCACCATGGTGCTGCCCAACCCGCAGCCGGGGCAGTGGCCCCTGTATCCCATTCAGGCGGCTCTCACGACCA
>JAGHJD010000028.1 GCA_017886895.1 Clostridia bacterium
GGGTAAAACGAGCGCGCCGCAATCGGCGGCGTATGGGCGTATGCCCATGGCAACTTGTTGCCGAAAGCGCCAGCTTTTCAGCTGCCGATTACCGAGCGCAAGCGAGCGGAGAAATCTTTGGCAAAATCCTGCAAGGGTTTTATACAGTTTGTTTGGCAACGCTGACTGCATACAACCCTCGCGCGGCGGGGCAAAGACCCATTCGACTCGCCGCCATTTGGCGGCTCGCTCAGGGTGACACAAGTATATAATAATTCATTGCGCTTTTCCAAAGCCACGTCTTTTCGTCGGAGCAGCCGTCTGCACGGCGAGAAATTCGTGACCCCTTTTTAATAATCAACTGTGCGCGCAAAAATCACACTTTTTACAAGCGCCCCCAATTTGCCGCATACCTGCGGCTTATCGGGGAAAGGTGAATGCGCGGCTATCAAATAATTTCTCGCAAAAGCAAAAACCGCGCTTTTTCGTCGGAGCTGTCGGCTATTCTCTCGCTTTGCCCTTTTGGGCAAAGCTTGTATGCGCGCTCCGCTCCTCCTTTTCCCAAAAATCTCACTTCGTTGCGATTTTCGGGAACCCTGTTTAGCGCCCCCAATTTGCCGCAACCCTGCGGCTTATCGGGGAAAGGTGAATGCGCGGCTATCAAATAATTTCTTGCAAAAACAAACACCGCGCTTTTTGCTTTTGCCCTTTACGCTTTATGGAAAGCGTGAAGGAAGAGGGTGAATTTGCGGCATTTATAAATATGTGTGCCAAAACAAATGCCGCAAAGAGGGAGAAACCAACATCCCGCAAGGGTGTCGGTTTCTCCCTCAAATCACGGAATTTCGCAGCCGTCTGCACGGCGAGAAATTCGTGACCCCTTCTCATATCACCGCCTTCCCCTCGCGGTAGGAGGCAATGATCTCCTCCGCACCCGCGTTTTTGAAGCTCGCCGCTAAGTTTTCGGGCGCGGCGAGCTTTCCGCTGCATGCAGAATAATAGCGGCGCAGCCCCGCAAAAAATTTTTTATCCCCCAGCCCTTCGCGCAGCGCGTCGAACAAAAGCGCGCCCTTCGCGTAGGTAAGCGCGACGTAATCGTATTCGCCGAAGTCGGAAAGCGCCCTGTCCATCGTCGTGTCCGCCTCGCCGAACACCTGCATGCGCACCGAATAATAGGCGTTGTACATTCCCTTCGCCGCGCGCAAAAGCCCCTCCCGCGTGAACCCGTACCCGCCGCTCTCCTCAAAGTACAGAAGCGCCGAATACTCCGCCAGCCCCTCGTCCTGCCAGGCGTGCAGGAGCTGGTCGCTCCCGACGGCGGCGTACCACCATTGGTGCGCCGTCTCGTGCACGAGCGTGTAGGCGGCGTCCTCTTCGGCGAGCGCGTCCGAGACGTACACGAGCGCGGGATACTCCATGCCGCCGTAGCAAAAGCCCGTCTGCACCACGGAATAGGTGCCGTACGCATAGTCGCCGAACGTATCCGCAAAAAAGAGCAGGCAGTCGCGCGCGAGATCTGCCGACGCACGTGCGTTTTCGTCGTCATAGTAGTAATACAGGACGGTCGCGTCCCCCGCCGTGCGCTGTTCCACCGAAAATTCTTCGCTCAATACGACCGCAAAGTCGCGCGCGTTTTCAAGCGTCATCTCGTACCGCCTGCGCCCGCCGCTCTCCTCTGCCGCCGCGATCTCCCCCGACGCGGCGGCGGTATATGACGCGGGCACGGTCAGCGTCACTGCATAGTCCGCGCACGCGCTGTAAAAGGGATCGCCGTTCGCGGCATACACGCATTCGCGGAACCCGCTCCCCTCCCACACGCACAGCACGGGATAGAAGTTGCCGAGGTTGACGGCGTGCTCCGTTACGCCCGTGCGGTGGTTGACCTCTGCGAGCGTGAGCGTGTACGCCACCGTAAATTCGCACCGCCCGTCCGCGGGGACGGGCGAGGAGAGGGAGACGCGCAGCACGTTCTCGTCCGCGCCGCTCACCTCCCAGCCCGTACAGGGCGAGACGGAGCGGATCTCCATGCCGCCGCAGCTTACGCCCGCATAGTAGGCGGACGCGGCGAAACTTGCCGAAACGGGCGCATACGCCGCGCCCTCGCGGTAGGCGTTGCCGTAGAGGTTGAACCAGAGCTCTCCGCGGCTGCCGCCCGTATCGTTATAATAAGAGACGGTCATCTCCGCCGTGAGCACGCCCTCCTCGTACGCCGCATCGATCGTGTAGAGCGTGCGTTCCCCCTCCCCCGCGCAGCCCGCGAAGAGGACGAGCACGAGCGGGCAGACGAGCGCCGCCGTAGCAAATAAGAACAGAAACCGTTTCATAGACGCCTCCCCGCTATGTGTATGCGGAAGAGGCGCCGCACATGCACTGCAAAAACGCGCCGCATGCCCCGTGCAACACAAAAAAGCAGCCGCGCCGCGTTCAGAAGAAAGCGGCGCGGCGCCGAGTCATAATTGCGATATGATTATTTTGTTTACGACTTGAAGTAGATCTTGGCAGTCACGCCGCCGTCGCTCATCTCCATGACGATGCTGCCGCCGCTGACCTTGATGGTCCCGAACTCATGGGTCGAACCATCGGCTTTGATCGTGTCGCCGTCCTGCGTGTAATTGACGGACTCAGAAGAACCGTCCATCGTCATCGTCATCTTGCCGTCCGCAAAAGAGATGGTCGCCCCGTCGTACATTTCATCCATCATCGCTTCGACCAGTTCTGCGCCTTCGCCCGAAACCTCGCACCTGTCATAGGTGTACGTTTTGCCCGCAACGTCCTCTGCGCCGCAGCCGACGAACACGAACAGCATGCACGCGGCAAGCGCCGCTGCCACAACAGCCAACAACTTTTTCATATGATTCTCCTCTCCCTTTAAAGGAAATATATAGTATCTTCATTATACCACCCACCCCCCCCCGAA
>JAGHJD010000029.1 GCA_017886895.1 Clostridia bacterium
AGCTAATGCGATTTTGCCCCTTTATAGTACGAGGAACCTGTTTTACAGGTGTGCCGTGCGATAGGACGCTATAGCAATAGCGATACCCGTTAACGGGTTGGCTGGTAGTTTACCCTTTTAGGGTCTGAGCAAACCACCAGTTTACTGGTGGTTTTGACTTTGAATCGTATTTACTTTTTGTTTATACCATGAACTTTTTTGCGATTCCTTTTCGCAAACGGTCGTGCTACAATACAGGCACAGATCAAAGGAGGATCTCTTTTATGGAATATGTAACTCTTGCAAACGGTGTAAAAATGCCTCAGCTTGGCTACGGCGTGTATCAGGTAACAAAGGCAGAATGCGAACGCTGTGTTGCGGACGCGCTCAAAGTCGGCTATCGCCACATCGACACGGCGCAGTCCTATTTCAACGAAGAGGAGGTCGGCAACGCCGTAAAAAATTCGGGTATCTCCCGAGAGAAACTGTTCATCACGACAAAGGTGTGGATCGAGCACTATGGCTATGAGGAGTGCAGGAAGTCGGTCCTGGTGTCGCTGCGCAAGCTGCAGCTCGATTACCTCGACCTTGTTCTGCTGCACCAGCCGTTTGCCGATTATTACGGCGCATGGAAAGCCTTGGAAGAGCTGTATGCGGAGGGAAAACTGCGCGCCATCGGCGTTTCGAACTTCTATCCCGACAGATTGGTGGACATCTGTTCCTTCTCGCGCATCAAACCGATGGTCAATCAAGTGGAAACGCACCCGCACGATCAGCAGAAAACTGCGCATGAATGGATGAAAAAGTACGGCGTCGTCCATGAAGCATGGGCACCTTTCGGCGAAGGCAGAGGAGGGTTGTTTACCGACCCCGTTCTCGCCAAGATCGGAGCAAAATACGGAAAGACGGCCGCGCAGGTCATTTTGCGCTGGCACTTGCAGCGCGGGATCGCAGTCATTCCCAAATCGACGCATATCGAAAGGATGGAAGAAAACTTTAACGTATTCGACTTTACGCTTTCAGCCGATGACATGAAAGAGATCGCCGCGCTCGATAAGGAGCAGTCCTCCTTCTTCTCCCATACCGACCCGAATATGGTGGAGTGATTCGTGAAGATGGTGGACGAGCGGAAAAAGGCAACGAACGGCGACCCTGCCAAAAAGAATTGGTGACGAACCCTCTTTTAAGAAAACCGTTGACGGACGAGGTGCGAAGATGAAAAAATTTTTAACAGCAGCGCTCTCCCTGCTGCTGAGCGTCTCGGCAGTGTTCGCGTTTGCGGCATGCGAAACTTCGGGCGGCGCAGGAGGCACGGGCGGAGCGGATACGCCGTACACGTCGGGCGACCCTTCGGGCGATACGCTGCTCGTCTACTTTTCGTGGTCGGGCAACACGCGGGAAATGGCGGAATATATCGCCGCGCAGACGGGCGCGTACGTCGTGGAGATCGTTCCCGAAGTGCCGTACTCGGACAATTACAACGATGTGGCATACGGCAGGGCGCAGGAGGAGGCGGAGCAGAACGCCCGCCCCGCCGTGGCGCAGGCGACGTATGACCTCATCGACATGGAGAGGTACGATACCGTGCTTATCGGCTTCCCAATCTGGTGGCACACCGCGCCCATGGTCATCGGCACCTTCCTCGAACACTATACATGGACGGCGGAGGACAACATCTACCCGTTTTTCCAGGGCGCTTCGAACAGCAATCAAGAGTACTACGACAACTCGATGAGCTTTGTGCGCGAAAACGCTGCGGGCGCAAACGTGCACGGCGGGCTGTACTGTGACGAGGGCGATACGCAGGCGATCGATACGTATCTGTCGGAAAACGGGCTGACAGGCGGGACGCAGACACCGAAAACTCCTTCGGGGGAGAACAGCGTTCTCGTCGTCTTCTTCTCCGCGCAGGGGCACACAGAGAGGGTTGCGGGCTTTATCGCCGCCGCAACGGGAGGAGATCTGTTTGAACTGACTCCCGCCGATCCGTATACGAGTGAAGACCTCGATTACAACGACGCGGACAGCCACGTCGTACAGGAATACGCGGCAAAACAGGAGGGGACGCTGGCGGACGTCGAACTGACGCAGACGACCGTCAACGGCTGGGCGACATATGAAACGGTGTTCCTCGGCTATCCCATCTGGTGGTACGAAGCGGCGTGGCCCGTCAACACATTCGTAAGAGCAAACGACTTTACGGGCAAAACGGTGATCCCGTTCTGCACTTCCGCAAGTTCAGGGCTCGGGCAGAGCGGAGAGATCCCGGACAGTGTGCGCATCCTTGGCGAAGCGTCCTTTCGTCGGGCGGCTCTTGCCGAAGTGCATATCTCTGCAGGCGTAACGGAGATCCGCAATTATGCTTTCGGTACGGACAGTTGCGGACAGATCGTCTTTGCCGGTTCCGAAGAGGAATGGAACGCGATCGACAAACAGCCGTACTGGAATTTAGGAAACGGCGAAGTACAGATTCTTTTTGAAGGAGAAAGCGATTTATGAAAAAGGCTCTGGTTTTATCGGGCAGCCCGCGCAAGGGCGGCAATTCGGATATTTTGTGCGACCGATTCGCACAGGGAGCACGGGAGGCGGGCAATCAGGTGGAAAAGATCCGCGTTGCCGACAAAAAGATCGGTTATTGCCATGCCTGCTACTATTGCCGCGAGCACGCGGGCGAATGCGCGATAAAAGACGACATGGCGGAGATCCTGCAAAAGATGATAGGCGCGGACGTCATCGTCCTTGCCAGCCCCGTCTACTTCTATTCCATCGACGCGCAGCTCAAAGCGGTCATCGACCGCACCGTGGCGCGCTGGCTGGAAGTGAAAAACAAGAAATTTTACTACATAGCGACCTGCGCCGATACCGAAAAGAGCGCGGCGCTCACCACGCTTGACTGTTTCCGCGGCTATGCCGACTGCGTGCAAGGAGCAGAGGAGTGCGGTGTGATCTACGGCACGGGCGTATACGAAAAGGGGAAGATCGAAGGTGCGCCCGCGTATGACCAGGCGTACGAAATGGGCAGGAAGGTCTGATATGTACGAGCGCGTTTTAGAAAAACATCTGCCGATACAGCCTCAGGGTCGTGCACAAAAAATAAATTTGCAGATGTTTCGCGGCATAAAATTTTTAAAGAAAAAAATTTTTCAACGTCTTGCCGATGTCGTCGGAAATGCAGACGGAGCGGTCTTTGATCTCCTGCGGCACAATGGCGGCGTCGAGGTTGATACAGATGTAACGCGCCTCTTTATTCCGATAAGTCATCTGCCAGAACGGATATTTAATGATGGACGGCGTGTTCATGCCGACGCCGAGCTCAAGGAATAAGATCCTGCCGCGTGCATGCTCGGTCAAAAATTCCTCATAGCGGGCATAAGCGGCATGCCAGCCCGCATCCTCGACGAAGGTGTTGTCCGAACGCAGGTTTACGGTCATCGGCTTGCCGCAGACGGGGCAGTGCGGTATAAGTTCGGAAGGGATGCGCATATTTTTTTGTTCGCGCAGCATTGCCCGTATCATGCCCTCATTGTCGTAAGTTGCATGGTGGCAGGGGACGGAGCACTGAAACAGACCGTAGTCTCCCTGCGTATAAAACAATCTCTGCTTGTCAAAGCCCGCGACCTGAAAGCGATGGTCGACGTTTGTCGTCAGCACAAAATAATTTTTCTCTCTGAGCAGTTCAAACAGCAGTTCGTACGGTTTCCCCGCGGGCTGATCGTAGCGGTTGATATAGATATACCTTGACCAATATGCCCAGAATTCTTCGGGTGAGGGAAAGGGATAAAAACCGCCCGAATACATATCGGTGAACCTGTATTTCTTTTCAAAGTCTGCAAAGTTCGCGTGAAATCTTTCGCCCGAATAGGTGAACCCCGCGGATGCGGAGAGCCCCGCGCCCGCGCCGACAAGGATGGTATCGTATTCTTTTAAAGCGCCGCGCAGAGCGCTCAGTTTTTCTTCGCTCGTATCTTTGCAGCTGAACGAAAAATTTGTTTTCATATTTGCTCCCTCTGTTCAACGACCAGAAAACGCCCCGCTCTGCGCGGTTTCGGGATTGCGATCTTCAGATATCCCGTCCCGTCAAAGTAAGTATAGCAGATTTGCGGCATCATTGCAATAAAGTTACTTTTCTATTATTCGGTAATAAAAAGGTGACCGTAATAGTTTCTTTTTGATACCAATATCCGCAAATGCTTGCAATTGACGAAAAAATACCGTATAATCAACGATAAGGAAAACCTGCGGGGGAACACAAATCAATGCTGACAAAAAAAGAACTGCCGGAATGCCCTGTCGCTACGACGGTACAGCTCATCGGAAACAAGTGGAAACTGCTGATCATCCGCAATCTTTTGCGGGAGCCGCAGCGCTTTACACAACTTCGGAACACGATACCGGGCATCAGCCAGAAGGTTCTGACCGATAATTTACGCGCGTTGGAAGAGGACGGGCTGGTCGACCGCGAAGTGTTTGCAGAAGTTCCGCCGCGCGTCGTCTATTCGCTGAGCGAACTCGGCAATACTTTGCGCCCGATCATCGATGCGATGCAGGCGTGGGGAGACGACTATAAGCAAAAATTCAGCGAGCAGTAAATTACCGCAAACTATGATGAATTTCAGCGCAGCAGATTGCTTTATCGGGCATTCGGTTGCGTTTTTTTATGAAATGTGATAAAATCAAAAGGTAAAAAACGATATGAGCAAAGGTCTGTTTATGAACGCACGCAAAACTTTGAAGATCAATCAGCTCGGGCATCTCGAGATCGGCGGAGCGGATACCGTAGAATTGGCAAAACAATTCGGAACGCCGCTGTATGTCATGGATGAGCAGTATATCCGCGACATGTGCAGGGCGTACAGCGATGCGATCCGTTCCGATTATAACGGGAACGGGCTCGTTCTGTATGCCTCGAAAGCGTTTTCCTGCATGGCAGTCTATAAGATCGTGCAGAGCGAAGGCTGCGGTGTCGACGTCGTGTCGGGCGGGGAGCTTTATACTGCGCTGAAAGCGGGTTTTCCCGCGGCAAAAATGTGCCTGCACGGGAACAACAAACTGCAGGGCGAGCTCGAACTTGCCGCAGAGAGCGGCGTCGGGCTGGTCGTCGTGGATTCTTATACGGAGCTTGACAGGCTGGACGCGCTCTGCGCGGAAAAGGGCAGGAAACAGGAGATCTTGCTCCGCATCAACCCCGGGGTAGAGGCGCACACGCACCGCTTTATCCAGACGGCAAAGACGGACAGCAAGTTCGGTTTTTCGATCGCGGACGGCACGGCGGAAAAAATCACCGCCTATGCGCTCGCGAAAAAAAATCTCTTCCTTAAAGGCTATCACTGCCATATCGGGTCGCAGATCTTTGAAAAGCAGTCCTTTGCGCTTGCGGCGGAAAAGATGCTCGCCTTTATGGCGGATATGCGCGGCAAACTCGGGTTCACGGCGACCGTGCTCAACCTCGGCGGCGGGTACGGCATCTGGTATGCGGAAGGGGACGCGAAACAGAGCATTGCCGATTATACGGCGTACCTGCGCGCGGTAATCGCCGCGGTAAAGGAAAACGCAAAGAACTATTCCCTTCCCGAGCCGTATCTGCTCATCGAGCCGGGCAGGTCGATCGTGGGAGAGGCGGGGATCACGCTGTATACGGTCGGCGCGATCAAAGAGATCCCCTCCGTAAAAAAATATGTTGCCGTAGACGGAGGCATGTTCGACAATCCCCGCTACGCGCTGTACCAGGCAAAATATACGGCGATCCTTGCAAACCGTGCGGACGAAAAGCCGACGGAGCGCGTCAGCATTGCAGGGAAGTGCTGTGAGAGCGGCGATATTGTCTGCGCGGACGTCGAACTCCCCGCCGCAAAAGAGGGGGACGTTCTGGCAGTTCTTTCTACGGGTGCATATAACTATTCGATGGCGAGCAACTACAACCGCAACGCGGTGCCGCCCGTCGTGCTGGTAAAGGACGGCAAAGCGGACTACATCGTCAAACCACAGACATACGAAGACATTGTCCGCAACGACGTCATACCCGAACGGCTCAGATAAAGTTCCTCGCGGTATTATGTTTTCTGCAAGGCGGGAGGCCGATTTCCCGCCTTGTTTTTATTTTCGTGCAGAAATCTTGCTTTTTTGCCGCAAGTATAGTATAATTCTGCCTATGCAGGGATTTTTAGAGTATACATTTTACCTTCTTGCAAGTTTTCTTGCAGTGACGGTAGTCCTTACGCTGCATGAGTTTGCGCATGCTTTCGTCGCCTATAAATGCGGCGATTTTACGCCGAAGGCAAACGGGAGGCTGAGTCTGAATCCGCTCAGGCACTTTGATGTCCTCGGGCTGTGTTTGTTTGCGGTAGCAGGGTTCGGCTGGGCAAAACCCGTGCCCATCAATCCGAATAACTTTCGGCATTACCGCCGCGGACTGGCAATGACCGCTCTGGCAGGCGTTGTGATGAATTATCTGACGGCGTTCCTGTTTTATCCGCTGTTCCTTTTGGCAGCGGGGCTTTCCGGCGGGTGGGGCGCGGTACTGCTGACCGATTTTACGTATTACCTCTTTGCCTATTCCGTATCTTTTTTCGTGTTCAACCTGATCCCGCTTCCGCCGCTGGACGGCTGGCGGGTCGCGGAGGCAGTCAACAAAAAGCGGGGCAGAGCGTTCCGCTGGATGCAGCGGAACGGGTACTATATTCTGATCGCACTGATCGCACTGCACTTCGTCATGTCGCTTTTGCAGCGCTACCTCGGCGGTGCAGGATCCGTCATCTTTACGTATTGCGACCCGTTGGGGCTTTTGCTGCGCTATGTCGTAGAATATGTGAGCTGGCCCATTCGGGCGCTGTGGGGGTTGATTTTTTAAATGGGAGAAGCGGAAAAATTTGAATCGGTCGTTGACTATACGACTATCCTTGAAAATTTTGAGGGGCCGCTCGATCTTTTGCTCTTCCTCATCAAGCAGGAAAAAATCGAGATAAAAGATATTTTCGTCTCCAAAGTTACAGAGCAATTTCTCGATTATATGCAGGGGCTGCCGTATATCGACATCGATAAGGCGAGCGAATACCTTGCCATTGCCTCGGCGATCCTCGAGATCAAGGCAAAGAGCCTCGTGCCTGCGATCGTGGAGCAGGAAGAGGAACAAGAGGACGGCGAGAGCATGCTGATACGCGCTCTCGAAGAATACAAGCTGCTCAAGGAAGAGAGTTTAAAACTCAAAGAGTTGGAAACGGTCGGCTACTATTTCAAACAGCCTGATAAAAGCGTCGGCGAGGCAAAGATCGTCTATAAAGATTTCGATCTGGACGGGCTTTTAAAGGCATTTACCGAGCTGATGCTGCGGCGCGAGGCGGACAGGCGGGATACGGATATTCAGCGCGAAATACCGAAGGACGCCTATACCGTGCAGGACCGCGCCGACTATATCCGCGATACGGTGCGCGAGCGGGGCGAGGTCGGGTTTGAAGAATTGTTTTCGGCGCATGCGCGAAGAAATGAGATCATAACCACGTTTCTCGCGCTGCTGAATCTGCTGAAATACCAATATGTACACGCCGTGCAGGGCGATACGTTCGGCGAGATACGCATCTGCTATAATGCAGAGCGAAACGACGAGGAGGGGGAAGAAACTTTTGAAGAATTTGACTGATATTTTGGAAAGCATCCTGTTTGTTTCGGGAAATCCCGTTCCGATCGCCGATATTGCGGAAAAGCTTGCCGTGAGCGAAAAAGAAATCAAAGACGCGGCAAAACTGTTGCAGGAGCGCTATGGGGAAGAGGGCGGCATCAGATTGCTGCAGTTCAATAAAAAGCTGCAGCTTTCCAGCAATCCCGCCTATAAAGAATATGTTTCTGCCGTTTTAAATCCTATCAAAGAACGTGAATTTACGCGCACGATCTTGGAGTGCTCTGCGATCATCGCGTACAAACAGCCAATCACGAAAGGGGAGCTGGAGGCGTTGCGCGGTCTGAACTGCGACTACGCGATCCATACGCTCCTTGACCTGAAAATGATTGAGCCCGTCGGCAGAAAAGATGCGGTGGGGCGTCCCATCCTGTACGCAACGACAGACAACTTTCTGAAACGGTTCCGCCTCAACAGCATTGCCGATCTTCCGGATTACGACACATTGATGGAGAGCATTGCAAAACTGCACGGCGACGAACCGGATTCCTATCTCTATGCAAACAACGTCTATGTAGATGAAAGCGCCGCAGGGGGGGGCGCACAGGATCGCGGAGCGGCAACGGAGAGCGGAAACGCCGATCCGGAAGCGGAAAGGGCGACGGCACCGTCTGCGACGGACAGCGGCGGCGCTCAAAGCGCGGAAGGAGAGGATGAGGATGACATCCCCGATTTTCTGCGGGATCTCGATGAGAGCGATCTCGTAAAAATCGTCTGATTTCTAAAAAAATTGCATGCTTTTTTAAAGCCGCAGAAGAGAAAAGAGGAGCTATGCCGGGCAGGCAGGCTCCTCTTTTTTCATATTCGTATCATTCGCTTTCCGCGGCATCCGTAAAAAAAGGTCGGAATTTATGCAGGTACATTCTCGGAACACGCGCCTTGACCCGCAGCCCCGTCTCTTTATAGACAACCTCCAATTCGTCGGCATATGCTTTCATTGCCGAGTAAGCCGACATATCCCTGTACGGGACAAAAAGCTGTACCACCGTAAGTCTGTCGCTGAAAAACTGCAGGATAGCACTTTTTAAGGAATCGATACCGCGGTTGTATTTTGCGGAAACAAACAGAGCGTCCCGCGGGTAGCCCTCAAAATCGGTAACCGCTTCGCACTTGTTCATGACAATGAGATAGGGGACTTTGCAGCCGAGTTCCTGCAGGGTTTCGAGAGTGGTCTGCAATTGCATCTCATAGTCGCTCTGCGCATCGCAGACGATGAGCAGAAGATCGCATTGCAGGGCACTTTCAAGTGTGGAATGAAACGCCGAGATAAGGCTGTGCGGAAGTTCGCGCAAAAATCCGACCGTATCGGTCAACAGAAATTCACTGCCGTCTATAGTCAGTTTCCGCGTTGTCGTATCCAACGTTGCAAAAAGGCGGTTTTCCGCATAGACATCTGCATCCGTCAGCAGATTGAGCAGCGTAGATTTACCCGTATTTGTGTAGCCGATCAGGGAGATCGTACGCGCGCTTTGTTTTTCCCTGCGGACCTGAATCAGTTTTCTTCTTTGCTCCAGATCCAGCAAACGGTTCTCAAGAGCGGCAATGCGGGAACGAATACGGCGCCTGTCCGTCTCAAGTTTTGTTTCACCCGGGCCCCTTGTGCCGATCCCGCCGCCGAGACGGGAGAGCGCCTCGCCCTTTCCTTTAAGCCGCGGATAAATGTATTTTAACTGCGCAAGCTCCACCTGCAATTTACCCTCGCCCGATTTTGCATTGCGGGCAAAAATATCGAGGATAAGGGTCGTGCGGTCAATGACCTTGCGACCTTCCAAGGCGGCAGATATATTCAGCGTCTGCGAAGGGGAGAGCTCGCCGTTAAAAAGTACGGTGACGGGGAGGTCATGCAACAGTTCACGCAATTTTTCCAGCTTTCCGGACCCGATAAACGTTGCGGGATTGACTTCGCGCACCTCAACGTACGTGACACCCGCACAGAGGGCGCCTGCGCTTTCAACGAGCGATTCAGCCTCTGCGGCAAGCGCTTTATAATCCCGATGCAGGATCGGCTGCACGATGTGAATTTTTTCAATTTCTTCTTCAAAAATTTGCATTTTACTCAGTATTTATCATTTTTGCACAGTATTATGTATAACATAATGTGCTTAATTCTCATCATCTTCCCGAAGTTTTACCTTGTCGGCAACAGAACGTCGGATGTCTTCACTGATTGCCGCATAGTGTTTTTTAGTCGTGTTTACGTCCTTGTGTCCAAGCACGTCGGCAACAACATAAATATCGTGCGTCTCACGGTAGAGCTGCGTGCCGTATGTACTGCGAAGCTTGTGGGGAGAGATTTTTTTCAGCGGGGTCACGATCTTACTGTATTTCTTGACGAGATTTTCGACCGCTCTGATACTGATACGGCGGCGCTTTAAAGAGAGGAAGAGCGCCGGTTCGTTTTCGGGAATATCTTTGTCCTCAACTTTTTCTTCCATATACCGCAACAGGGCAGACGCAACCTCATCGGAGAAATAGAGGATGGCGCGGTTCCCGCCTTTTCGCGTGACGCGGAAACTGTTCGTCGAAAAGTCTATATCGTCGTTATTCAGCCCGACAAGCTCACTGATTCGGATGCCCGTGCCCAAAAATAAACTCAGAATGGCAACGTCGCGGGTCTTTGTTTTTTCATGAAAAGCACGCTGATGTCCGCTCATGCCTGTTCCGGTATCCGCACAATCGAGCAATTGGGCGACTTCGTTCGTCTCTAAACGGATGATCTCTTTTTCGTGCAGTTTCGGCATAGAGACCTTAGCCGCATTATCGACTTCGATTTTTTCCTTTATAAAAAAGTATTTAAAGAGCGCACGAACGGTGGAGAGCTTGCGCGCCTTTGCCCGTTCGCTGCAGCTCTCAAAATTTCCGTGAAATTCATAATTGCTCAGATAGCTTATAAAGCGTTCGATCTCTGTAGAGCTGACACTTTCAAGATCGCGAAGAGTAAGGTCGCGCACGGTTTTGCCGCGAAATTTTTTCCTGATAAGATAATCAAAGAATATCCGCAGATCATATGCGTAATTCAACCTCGTAAGCGTGCTCGTCTGATTTTCGATGCCCAAAAAGTATTCATCGACGAAGGGGGGCAATTCGTCTTTCAGATACTCGATCTTTTCAAGGTTCTTTAAATTCCGCGCGTTGTAAAAATCTTTATCGTCTTTCATGATCAATATTATACCGCAAGCGGAAGCAAAAAGCAAATCAAAATTTGAAGCAGAGGAAAAGGTGCAGCAGCAAAAAATAAGCGACGAAAAAACTAAGCAACGGCGCCCGAAACAAATGAAGCGGAACGGAAAGAGCCGCCTCGATCCGTTTTACCCGGGTGATTTCAGTACCGTGTTCTTGTGCCGCGGGCAGGGGAACGCAATTTCCCCGCCATCTTTATCTATGCGTAAAACACAGCTTTTACGCATAGATAAAGATAAAATAAGCGCAGAAAGGGTAACTCGCTGCATTCAGCAAATGATCCCGACCGCAATCGAATGTCAAATCAGTTTTCTTTGATTCGCTCATTTAACAATTAAAACGTTCTGCTCTCAATGCAACACCGCTCTTTTATACTTTATCTCTTTATCAGCTCTTTTTATTGTGAAGTTATGCAAAGCAGCTTTCTGATCTTCGATCAGAAAGCTGCCGTATCCGAAAATTATCGTTTTAAAAACTCAGTTCTATCGATGCTTAAAAAAACCTTCTCAGACGATTTGAGACAAAATCGAACAACCGCCCGACCGAATTTTTCCCGTCGTTTTTATGAAACAGAATTCAGGCAGCGGAGTACACGATCCCGTCGGTCGGCACGCGTGCCTCCAAAAAATATACCTGCCCGTTTCCGCGGAATGCGCCTTCAATATCGGTTGCACCATCCTCGGCATATAATTGGTTCACGGTCTGCAAAAATGTTATGACGGCGCTTGCGGGAATGGACCAACTTATATTCTCGTATGCGGGATACGCCTCGCTGTTGATACCGAGTGTATTGACGGCGATGACATCACCGTCCGCATTGAACAGCGGGCCTCCGGAATTTCCGCCGTTGACGGGGCAATCCGTCAACACATGCGCATATCCGACTTCGCTCTCATAATAATCAAAAACAGGGTTCGAGACTATGCCCTCAGACAAAGTGATCCCGTACCCCTGCGGATTTCCGATCGCGACCACGCTTTCGCCGAAGGAGGCATTTGTCTGTAAACTGCATACGGCATCCTCAGAAAATCCGACTGCGCTGCCACCGTCTTCCTCATGCGAAATTGCATTTACGAAACGCAGCACGGCAAGGTCACCTCGCTTGTCGTATGCAACAACTTCCAAAGGCAGCAAGGCATATTTTATGTCCCCGTTATCCGAAATCGTTCCGTTTTCAAAAATCGCATAGAGATAAGCTGTATCAAGGTCTTCCTGAACGTTTTCGTTTATATTGCCCGTTCCGTTTGACGAGTCGGCGAGATCGTTTATCACGTGCATGTTCGTGACCAGGTATCCGTCTCCGTTTATAAGAAAACCGGATCCTTCCGAAAGCCGATGCCCCTCGTATGCCGGCGCATAATGCAAAATGCTGACCGTGCTGTTGACCCGCTCTACGGCAACGCGCTCCGCCGTGGTCGTGCCTGAAACAGTATTCGCGTCGCCATCAATCACGATCTTGCTGTCTTCGCTGACGATGCAATAATCTTCAAAATCCGCGGGAAGCGTATTTACAGGATCAAGAATTGAGTGCGCTGTTGCTTTTTTTATGATTGAATCTGCCGTGAAAATGCTTTGCCGTATAAGCGAATCCACGGAAAACGAAGGCTCCAGCCCCTGTTCCGCATAAACTTTGTTCAAAAAAGCCTTAACGGACGCAGACGGCGTTGCAAAAGATACACCGTAAATGTCGCTGGTCTGAAAAACATATGTGTTCTCCACGCGGTCGTTCAGCATTCCGATGATGTCCCCTTCCGCGTTGAATAAAGCGGCTCCCGCACTGCCGCTGCGCATCGTGATCCCCGTAGAAATCAAATATTCAAAAGATCCGTCGAAGAAATTGCTCCTCGAAAAGCCACTGAGAACGGTGAAGTTGCCTGTGTGCGTATTATACGGTTTTGTGATGATGCTCACGTCCATGACGGACGGAATCGTTGCGTCTCCCGTTGCGGCTGCCGCGACCGTAAAACAGTCCGCACCGTAAACCAAAGCGCCCGAATCGGCAAAACCGGCTTCTGTTGCGCCCGACGGAATATTTTCAGCATTGACGCGTAAAATTGCCAGATCGGAATTTGCCGGCGCGGTAAAACGCGTCGGAGCCGAGGAAGCAACCGTATCGTAAGCAAGCAAAGCCGCATCAGCCGAATTGCCGTCATAAAAAGAGACCAGCACGGCAGCATCCGTGTGTACGGTCGAGCCGCCGTCCTCAAACAGAGAAGCCGACGTCAGAATAAATCCGTTTTCAAGATCGATGATCGTACCTGTTCCGACGGCGTTCTGCTGCACGGAGACGATACCGCCGCTCGACCCCGCATAAGAAACGGAAATCGTAACGACCGAAGTGTACGTTTCAGCATATAGAGCCGCCATGTCGGCGCCGTCAGACGGCGCAGCGCGTTCCTCGTATTCTTCCTTATTGACAATATTCCCCGTATATGGCTGTTCAGGCTCGTCCTCCTGCACAGAGGAACCGCCGCCGCAGGCAACGATCGAAACAGCTATTGCGGCGGAAAGGAACAATGCCGATAATACTTTAAAGATCCGATTGCTCATATCGATCATGCGGCCTCCGATAAATTACCGCAGAGCTGTACGGCAGATCGTTCCGCGCCGTCTGTCGCAACAGAATATTCAACGACGATTTGCTTCCGAAGCGAGACCTCATCAAAGTAAGCCGCAATGGCCTCGGATGGGATCGCAGCCGCAAACCTGGGCACATTCCCGCCATTATCCGAAAATTTATCACTGATCATGCCGATCAGGTATCCGTTTTCGTCAAACAATGCGCCGCCGAAAAGTTCCGGTGTGGACGCCGCCGAAAAGGTAAATTTGTTGTACGAATTTTCACCGACCGAAACGCTCCCGACGTTTTCGGACATGGCTGAAACAACGCCGCTCGTAACAGTTTCCCGTATATAAAAAGGATCCGGCAGATTTCCGATATAATATTCGCCCGCGGCATTGCCGATCGCCACACAGGCAGCACCGACCTTTAAATCGACGCCGGATAAAGTCGCATAAAGCTGAAATCCGTCCGCAACGCTCGTTTTTTCGTCGTCCGTGTAATGATAAAAACGATCGTAAAACGAAAACAGCGCAAGACCCGCATCCGAATCATAATCGATGAGTTCCAATTTATATTTGGTGCTGTCCCCGTAAATTTCAGACAAAACCGCGCTGACATCCGCTGTTCTGACCGAGCCGGAAGACCTGACAAAATATGCCGCATCTGCAGCCGTCAAAACAAGCCCGTCGGTATTTATTATGATGCCGGAATAGATCGCCGTCGACGTGCTTGACGGATCCTCGGAAATGACCGTTACGACCGCCCCGCGGTCGACGGATGACACATATTCAGCAATATCCTGTTCTTCGCCGGACTGCGCATCGCCGCTATAATACGAAAGATAAATATCGCGCGGCGGCGCCGACAAATCCATCCAATCGCAGGCGGAAAGCGTCAAAAGCAGCATCGCAGACAGCGCAAAACAAAAAGCAAGCCCAAAAAGTTTTTTCATCTCAAATTCCTAGTCCCGGTAACGGTAAAAACCCTGCCGCATTGAATAATAATTAAATTATGTCACACATAGTACTATGCAAATATGCTAAAAATATCTTTATTGCCAAGTATGCAGTAGGAGAATCCGTTCAGCGTGTATTTTTTTGTATATTCCCCTCCGTTCAGCAAATCATACAATACACCGTCGAAACGCAGGTCAAAACGGTTGTTTCCCCTGTTCACGCAAACAACGACAAGCTCGTCCTCAGACCTGCGTTCATAAATCATACAATCCCTGTCGGCATACAGCTCATTATAATCGCTTGACTTAAAAACATTCATTTCCTTTCTGATAAACGAAAGTTTTCTGTAATGCGCAAGCAAGTCTGTATCCATAGCATCCCAAGCAAACGGATACCTGCAAAACGGGTCGGCATAGCCCTCCATCCCGATCTCGTCCCCGTAATAGATGCACGGAACACCGAATAGCGTGAATTGCAGAACACTTGCAGCCTTCAGTCTGCCGACAGCAACCTCCCGCTGTTCTGCCGAGAGCTTGGCGGTGCTCATCTCCTCTTTGCTGTGGAGCATTTTCCCGCCAAGAGCCGTTAAAATGCGATAAGTATCGTGCGTGCCCAAAATGTTCATCAGGCAGTCCAAAACGCATTTCGGATAATTGTCCCGCAAAACCGCAATGGTTTGCCGCAACTGTTCTGAATTATTGGTCGTAACAAAATTTATGATCGCATTTTTTAAAGGATAGTTCATGACGCTGTCCAATTCCCCGCCCTGAAAATAGCGGCGCCGCTTGCTGTAAGCTATTTTATTGGACGCGTCCTCCCAAACCTCTCCGATCACGACGGCATCGGGATCTTCGCTTTTCACTGCTTCGCGGATCTTTTCCACAAATTCATCGGGCAATTCGTCGACCACGTCCAAGCGCCACCCGCCTATTCCGTAACGCAGCCAGTGCCGCAGAACGCCGTTGCTGCCGGTAATAAAATCGATGTAGGAAGGGCAGCTCTCATTGATCGCAGGGAGCACGTCTATTCCCCACCAACTGTCGTACTTATCAGGAAAATTTCTGAAAGTATACCACGCATAGTACTCTGATTGCGTCGATTGATATGCACCTATACTATCATAATGCCCGTATTTATTGAAATATCGGCTGTCGTCTCCCGTATGGTTGAAAACTCCGTCCAAAATGACGCGGATGCCGTACTCTGCACATTTCCTGATAAATTCTCCGAACTGCTCATTTGTGCCAAGCGCAGGATCGATCTCAAGATAGTCGCCTGTATCATAGCGATGATTGGAATAGGCGCGAAAAATCGGGTTCAGGTACAGCACCGTGATACCCAGCGCGGTAAGGTATTCGAGTTTTTCGATGATACCTTTCAAATTACCGCCGAAAAAATCGTTATTAAGCACCTTTCCGCGCTCGTTTGCGCGAAATTCAGGCGTTTCGTGCCAATCTGCATGCAGCCATTTCCCCTGCTCAAGTACGACTTCCCCGCTCTTGTAAAACCTATCGGGAAAGATCTGATACATCACACCGCCCTTAAACCAATCGGGCGTTGTATAATTTTCCGAATAGACCGATAACTGCCAGTCCACAACAGGTTGTCCGAATGTCAGATTGCGGAACGCATCGGTTCCGACTTCCATGCCGTCTAAACTGAAACGATAAAAGTATAACCCCGGTTCGGGGATATTCAAAACGATCTGCCAGCCGCCTTTGATCTTTTGCATACGCAAAGACAAAGTTGCCTCCCCGTCTTGGCGGAGAAGCAGCATACAGGAACCGCAATTTTCACCGTATATGCGAATTGTACAATTCGTGTTTTGCCTGATCGCGCCCGTAATACTTTTACACCGCGGATCCAGGGAATTATAGTAAATGTCCATATGATAAGCTCTGCGTTAGTCTCTGATTTTATAACACAGCATCGGCGATCGCCGATGCTGTGTTACCATACTGTTGTAAAAATAGTTTTCAGTCGCACAACCTCAACTCTTCAGCGATTTGAGGTTCCAAATATTATCCGCGTATTCTTTTACGCTCCTGTCTGCAGAGAAACAACCGGACGCTGCGATATTGTTGAGCGACATTTTCAGCCAGCGCATCTTATCCTCTGCATAGATCTCTTTCATTTTCCGCTGCGCCGTGTAGTATGAATCGAAATCAGCCATGCACATATACGGGTCTGCAACGGGTGTGCCCGTCAGCAAATAGTTTGCCATATCCGAGAAGGATTCTCCGTTATACCCCCTGATGAGAGACTCGATGATCCTGCGCACACGGTCGTTGTGGTTGTAATAACTGCTGGCGTTATACCCTTTCGTCCAAATATCCTCCACCTCATCCGCAGTGAGACCGAAGATGAAAATATTTTCATCCCCTACCGCCTCGCTCATTTCAACGTTCGCACCGTCGAGCGTACCGATGGTAATTGCACCGTTGATCATAAATTTCATATTTCCGGTGCCGCTCGCTTCTTTCCCCGCCTGCGAGATCTGTTCGCTTACTTCACTTGCCGGCATCAGCTTTTCGGCCATCGTCACGTTATAATCTTCCATGTAGACGACGTTGAGCTTTTCGTTGATCTTCGGATGCTTCTTGATGTCCTCCGCAAGATAGCAAATAAGTTTAATGACCTGTTTTGCCATCAGATAACCGGATGCCGCCTTTGCACCGAAAATGAATGTCTGCGGAACGATGTCCATATCCGGATTTTCAAGCAGATCGGAATACAGCGCAATGATATTCATCACGTTCAGAAGCTGGCGCTTGTATTCGTGCATGCGCTTTGCCTGCACGTCAAAACAGGAATCTGGATTGATCCGCACGCCCTCCTTTTTGAACGCGTAATCCGCAAACTGCACCTTTTTAATGCGCTTGATCTCAGCCAGACGATTTAAAACGCTCCTATTGTTTTCAAACTCCTTGAACTTTGCAAGCTGCGCCGCATCTTTTACGAATCCCGTCCCGATGCAGTCGCTGAGCAGCGCACAGAGCTCAGGGTTTGACTGGCAGAGCCAGCGACGGTGCGCAATGCCGTTCGTAACATTTGTAAACTTATCCGGCCACAGTTTATAAAAACCGTGGAAGATGCTCTCTTTGATAATCTCGCTGTGCAGAGCGGACACGCCGTTGACTTTGTGCGACCCGACCACGGAGAGATTCGCCATCTTGATCTGTCCGTTCGAAATAATGGAGAGATCATCGATAAAGCGGTGCTGCCCGGGGAAACGGTTCCACAGGTCATTGCAGAACCTGCGGTTGATCTCCTTAATGATCATGTGGATACGCGGCAAACGGCGGGCAATAAGATCCTCCTGCCACGTTTCGAGCGCCTCCGCCATGACCGTATGGTTGGTATAAGCAAAGGTCGAGGTGACAATGTTCCACGCATCGTCCCAGGTAAAGCCGTTTTCGTCCATCAAAAGACGCATCATCTCAGGGATAGCGAGCGCGGGGTGCGTATCGTTGATATGAATGGCTGCCTGTTTGGGAAGCAGATCGAGCGGTCCGTACCGGCGTTTGTGATCATTGATAATATTTTGCAACGATGCAGACACCAAGAAGTACTGCTGTTTCAGGCGCAGAGATTTGCCCTCATGATGGTCGTCCGCAGGATAAAGGACTTTGGAAATGACTTCTGCCTCATTCTCGTCCTGCATGCAGCGCTGATAATCACCCTGCGAAAAGAGTTTCATATCAAACTTGGAAATGTTGCGCGCACGCCACAGACGGAGAACGGAAACGGCATCGCAGTCCTTCCCCGAGATCATCATATCATAGGCGATCGCCTCGACTTCTTTATATCCGCCGTAAGTGACTTTCAGCCCGTTTTCAGACCAATCCTCCTTGACCCAGCCGTCAAACTTGACCGTGCAGGACTTATCGCTGCGCTGCGTGAGCCAAACCTCTCCGCCGGGCAGCCAGATGTCGGGCAATTCGATCTGCCAACCGTCAACGATCTTCTGTTTGAAGAGGCCGTATTCATAGCAGATCGAATACCCCATCGCAGGATAGTTGCCCGTCGCCAAAGCGTCCATGAAGCAGGCGGCGAGCCTGCCCAATCCGCCGTTCCCGAGCCCTGCATCCGGTTCGCACTCGTACAGATCTTCGAGCGTAAGCCCGAAACTCTTCACTGCGGTACCGTATGCCTCCTGCAATCCGAGATTATAAATGTTGTTTTTCAAAGATCTTCCGAGCAAAAATTCCATGCAGAGATAATATACACGCTTGCCCTTTTTGCTCATCATTACCTTATGGAATTGCTGACGCTTTTCCAGAAGAATATCCCGCACGCTCATGACGACCGCTTTATAGATCTGGTCGATAGATGCTTCCTTCGGGGAAACGCCGTAATAGCGCGAAAGTTTCCCCTGGATCAGCGTCTGCACTTCTTTATCGGTAATGCTTTTTGTGCTGCTCATGTCTACTCCTACCGTTAAAATTATTTCAACATTTCCCCATATACTTTTTCGTACTCATGCGCAGAGTGCTGCCAACTGAAATCGACCGACATCACGCGCTTAACAAGCTGCGGCCAGAAATCTTTATTGCGATAACAGTTGATCGCCTCACGAATGACGTACAACATATCATATGCGTTATAAGCGGCGAATGTAAAGCCGTTCCCGCCGTTGCCGACAGGTTTGATACTGTCATACAGCCCGCCCGTTTCACGAACGATCGGCACCGTGCCATAGCGGCTGGCGATCATCTGCGACAGCCCGCAGGGCTCAGACTTCGAGGGCATCAGGAACAGATCGGCACCCGAATAGATCTTACGGGAAAGATCGGGATTGAAGGCAATGACCGAAATAAATTTCCCGACATAGCGGCGGGCAAGGTCGCTGAAATAATTCTCATAGGCGGAATCGCCCTTCCCGAGAATTATGACCTGAACATCTTCCCTTAATACCTCTTCGATGACGGTACGGACGAGATCGAGCCCCTTGTGCGAAACGAGACGCGAAATGAGAGCAATGATCGGCGTATCCGCTTTGACGGGAAGATTGAACATCTTCTGCAATTCCGTCTTGCAGATCTTCTTGGGTTCGATATTGTCGATGCTGTAATGGCTGAAGATCGCATCATCCGTTGCGGGGTTATAAGAATCGACGTCGATCCCATTCAGGATGCCGAACAGTTTGAATTCGTTTCTGCGAATGATCGGATCGAGCCCGTGCGCGTAGTACGGATTCTTGATCTCCTCCGCATAGCGGGGACTGACCGTGGAAAAACGCTCGCTGCATTCGATCGCCGCTTTCATCAAATTGATGCACTTGTTGTATTCGAGCAGATATTTCCAGTTGTTGGAAATGCCGAACAGGTCTTCGAGAATGTCCAGCGAATATTTCCCCTGGTACTCGATATTGTGGATCGTGAACAGAGAACGGATGAACTGATATTCGGGGCGGAAGCAATAGATCGTTTTCAGATAGATCGCCGCCAACGCCGCCTGCCAGTCATGGCAGTGCATGACATCCGGATAAAAGTTCAAAAACGGCATGATCTCCATGACGCTGCGGCAGAAAAACGCAAAACGCTCGCCGTCGTCATAGTACCCATAACAGCCCGGACGCTTGAAATAATATTCATTGTCAAGGAAGTAATAGGTGACATTGTTCAGCTCATAACTGAAAATACCGCAATATTGGCTGCGCCAGCCGAGCGGAACAAACAGGTTCCCGACATACTTGAACTTTGTGCGCTGTTCCCAGGATATATCCGAATACAGCGGAATGACTACACGGACGTCATAATCCTCGTTCGCCGCCAAGGCCTTTGAAAGAGAGCCGATCACCTCCGCAAGCCCGCCCGTGGCGATAAACGGCGTTGCCTCCGAAGCCACAAACAAAATTTTCTTTTTCGGTACGACCGTGATCTGAGGCAGTTCACCGCCGGCGGGTTTTTCCTCTGCTGCGGACGCCGCGTCATTCACTTCGCCCGCAGCATTGGAGACGGTCTCCTCGGCCGGCGCAGTCTTTTTTGCGCGCGGCTTTTTTGCCTTGGGCGCAGGCTTGACCTGCTCTGCCGCAGGCTCTGCGGCAGACACAGCCGGCTTCTGTTCCTCTATGGATTCCGTTTCCGCTGCAACAACTTTTTTCCTGATTTGTTTTGCCGCCATATAATTTCGACCTCCTGAATTTATGAACGGACTTTCGGCAAAGCGCGATTTACCGCCCTGTTGCTCAAATCATCGTACCTTTGGCAAGGAAGTACGGCTGTACTTCACACCCCGAAAGCACGCGCCTGTCGCGAATGACAACGTTTTTGTCTGTAATGACGCAATTTAAACTTACGTTGTCCCCTATCACGGTATCCTGCATAACGATCGAGTTGCGCACGACCGTGCCCTTCCCCACCTTGACGCCGCGGAACAGAATGCTGTTCTCGACGGTGCCTTCAACGATACAGCCATCCGAAATAAGAGAGTTTTTGACCGCCGAATCATCGCCGTACTTCGAAGGCGCGGAATCGCGCACTTTGGTATAAATGTCACGCGCGCCGAAAAGTTCGTCGCGGACAGGCTTTTCCAGCAGCTCCATGTTATGGGTGAAATATGAGGAAAGCGAATCGATCGTCGCGTGGTATCCCGCAAAATCATAGGCATAGATCTTGAGGGTCTTTGTCCGCCTGAGCAGAATATCTTCCCTGAAGCTCTTATAACCATGGACGACCGCATCGTCTATCAGGGCAAGCAGGAACTTGCGTCCGATGACCATGATGTTGCTGTAAAATTTATCGGAACCGCGCACCGTTTCATTGATCTTGAGATCGGTCACCCTGCCCGACTCGTCCGATTTGACGGTCGTGTAATTTCTGGAATTTGCGATCTCTTCATTATGACAGACAAGAGTAATGTCCGCCTGTTTCTCTTCATGGAAATCAATGACCTCCGAGAGATCCATGCGGTATACGCCGTCGCAGTCACAGAGGATCACATACTCTTCGTTGCGGCGGTTCAAAAATCCTGTGATGCCCTTGAGCGCTTCAAGGCGGTTTTTATATAAGCCCTCGCCGTCACGCGCGCCGAAAGGCGGAAGCAGGATCAGCCCGCCTGTCTTCCTGGCAAGATCCCAATCCTTACCGCTGCCCAGGTGATCCATCAGAGACTGATAATTGTTTTTCGTGATGATCCCGACGGTCGTCACCCCGGAATTTACGAGATTGGAGAGCGCAAAGTCGATCAGCCGGTACCTTCCGCCGAAAGGCAGCGAACCCATTGTACGCAGATGCGAAAGTTCGGGAATATTTTCGTCATGAATATTGGAAAAAATTACGCCTACTGCAGACATTTTACGCTTCCTCCCCCTCTTTGATATCCTTATCAACGATATTGCCTGCCGCGACAGACGCACCTGCGCCGACGCAGATGTTTCTGCCGAGCACGGCGATCCCTTTCGCGATAGTTTTGTCCTCGCCGATCACGGCCTTTTCGCCGACAACGACATCCTCGTCGATGATCGAATAATTGACGGTTGCGCCGCTCCTGACGCGCGTCCCGCTCATGATAACGGAATCTTTTACGACGGCGCCTTCCTCTATGACGACATTGCTCGAAAGAACGGAATTTTCCACCGACCCGTAAATTTCGCATCCGAGCGCGATCATGGAATTTTTGACGTCCGCCTTTTCGCCGAGATATTCGGGCGGAGCGAGCGGGTTGCGCGAATGGATCTTCCAGGAAGCATCGGCAACGTCAAAGGCAGGCTGCTCGTCCAAAAGATCCATGTTTGCTTCCCAGAGGGAGCTGATCGTTCCGACATCCTTCCAATATCCCTCAAACTTATAAGCAAACATGCGCTCACCGGCATTCAGCATGGCGGGCAGCACATTCTTACCGAAGTCCTTGGAAGATTCCGGATCGTTCTCATCCTCTTCAAGGTATTTATACAGCTTTTCGGCAGTGAAGATGTACACGCCCATAGATGCGAGCGTGCTCTTGGGCTGTTTCGGCTTTTCCTCGAACTCGTAGATCGAGCCGTCAGGATTTGTATTCAGGATACCGAAACGCGACGCTTCTTTGAGCGGGACTTCGATCGCCGCTATCGTGCAGTCGGCGTTCGTGTCGATATGCGCCTTGAGCATCTTGCTGTAATCCATCTTATAGATGTGGTCGCCCGAAAGGATGAGAACGTATTCGGGATTATACATCTTGATGAAATTCAGGTTCTGATAGATCGCGTTTGCCGTGCCCTCATACCATGCGGACTTCGATTTTTTCTGATACGGCGAAAGGATATGTACGCCGCCGAAATTGCGGTCAAGATCCCACGGCTGCCCGTTGCCGATATACTCATTCAGCATAAGCGGCTGGTACTGCGTCAGGACCCCGACCGTATCGATGCCGGAATTGATGCAGTTGGACAGCGGAAAGTCTATGATGCGGTACTTCGCACCGAACGGAACGGCAGGTTTTGCAATGTTGTTTGTGAGCGCGTACAATCTGCTGCCCTGCCCGCCCGCAAGGAGCATCGCCACACACTCTTTCTTTCTTTGCATATTGAGTCCCCCTAAAAATTTATCAGATTTTATTTTTTATTCCACTGACCGTTCGGTCAGAGAATTTTCTGCAAATACACACAGCTCAGGGCAGGCACTTCGATTTTGATCGAATATTCTTTGCCGTGACTGTTTTTGTGTTCGGTGTTGAAAATGCGTTTCGTCATCTTCCCAGAACCGCCGTATTTCGGATGATCTGTATTGAATACGACTTTATATTTCCCCTTCGGCACGCCGAGACGGTAATTTTCCGTAGCGACACCCGAAAAATTGACGATCACAAGATATGTTTCGCCGTTTTTATCCCTGCGCAGGTAGGAGACCACGTTCCTGTCCGCATCGTTGGCGGCGACCCATTCAAATCCGTCCCAGGAATCCTCAATTTCATACATTGCGGGCGTCGTGCGGTAAAACTCATTGAGATCCGCATTCATCTGCTGCAGCTTCGCATGCAGCGGATATTGCTCCGCAAGGAAAAATTCCAGCCCTTCCTTGTAATTCCATTCCTTGAACTGCCCGAATTCACAGCCCATGAACAGCAGCTTTTTCCCGGGGTGCGACATCATGTAGCCCATGAATGCGCGCAGATTTGCAAATTTTTCCTCATAACTGCCCGGCATTTTATCGATAAGCGAATGTTTGCCGTACACGACCTCGTCATGAGAAATGGGCAGAACATAATTTTCGGTGAAGGCATACATCATCGAAAACGTCAGGCGGTTGTGGTTCCCCTTGCGGAAATACGGGTCGGTCTGCATATAGTCGAGCACGTCGTTCATCCAGCCCATGTTCCACTTGAAATTGAATCCGAGCCCGCCTATATCGACGGGTTTCGTGACAAGCGGCCACGCCGTCGATTCTTCCGCGATCATGAGCGCGTCGGGGAACTGCGAAAAGACGGTGGTGTTCAGCCGACGCAGAAATTCGATCGCCTCGAGATTTTTATTTTCGCCGTACTTATTGGGCAGCCATTCGCCGGGGCGCTTGTCGTAATCGAGATACAGCATGGACGCGACCGCATCCACGCGCAGCCCGTCGATATGGAACTTATCAAAGAAAAAGACCGCATTGGAGATGAGGAACGAAAGCACTTCCGACCTGCCGTAATCGAACCTGTGCGTGCCCCAGCTCTTGTGCTCCTTCCTGTCCCACTGCCCGCTCTCATACAGCGGCTCGCCGTCAAATTCATACAGACCGTGCGCATCTTTCGGGAAATGCGCGGGGACCCAGTCCATGATCACGCCGATGCCGTTCTTATGCAGCTCGTTGACAAGGCGCATAAAATCATGCGGCGTACCGAGCCGCGAAGTGATCGCATAATACCCCGTGACCTGGTATCCCCAGGAACCGTCATACGGATATTCGCTGAGCGGCATGAACTCCACATGCGTATAATGCATGCGAAGAAGGTACGGGATCAGATCGTCTATGAGTTTGTTGAAATCGAAATAATTCCCGTCGCCGTACTGCCGCCAGGAGAGCGCGTTCATCTCATAGATATTCATGGGAGATGCGTAAGGATTCCTCTTTTTACGCTCTTTCAGATATTCTTTATCGCTCCAACGGAATCCTGCGAGATCATACGTCTTCGAAGCAGTTTTGGACGGCGTTTCCGCATGGAACGCATACGGATCGGCTTTATACAGGCTGCGCCCGTCTTTGGTGCGGATGCAATATTTGTAAATGCTGTATTCTTTCAGCCCGGGGATAAACAATTCATAGGTTTCGCCGTCGAGCAGTTTTTCCATTTTATTTGCGTCCGGGTTCCATTCGTTGAAATCGCCGACGACGGAAACGCTCTCTGCATGCGGAGCCCAGACGCGGAAGATATACCCTTTTTTACCCGCATCGCTGTACGGATGTGCGCCGAACATGTCGTACGCCATAAAATTTTTTCCGTGATGGAATAAATACAAAGGGAAATCTACAGTCTGCATTTTCATCCTCCGAATCCGCGGTCGCCCGCACCCCTTTTACTTCCTTTCTTATTATACAATATAATTTGTTCCTTTTCAATAGTTGTGCAAAAAAAGTTGAAAAATTTTGACGGAATAAGGCAAGTGTATTCCGACGCATATAAAAGAGGCATCGCCGACGGGCGATGCCTCTTTGGTGTGAAGAATGGGACTTGAACCCACACGGATTTCTCCATACGCCCCTCAAACGTACGCGTCTGCCAGTTCCGCCATCCTCACAAGCGTAGATTATTTTACACTACCGGGAGAAAAATGTCAAGTCAAAAGTAAAAGAAATTGTACATCCTGTAAAATTTTTTTACGCGCCCGACATAAGTTTCTGTTTCGCGGAACGGAATATGCTTCAACGAATCCTTCCCGTCCGAAAGCCGCGCATCTGCAAGCCATCGCACGACCGTACCCTCTCCCGCATTGTATGCCGCAAGGCAAACCGTGAGGGACGGGAACTTTTCCCGCAGATACGATAAATACCACGCCCCCATCCGCACGTTATCGGCGGGGGCATACAGATCGAGCTCCTCCCCCATGTTTGCCGAAATAAAACGCGCGGTCGACGGCATGATCTGCATGAGCCCCACGGCGCCCGCTCCGCTGACGGCATTCGCATCGAAACCGCTCTCGGCGCGCACCACGGCATAGAGCAGTTCGCTCTCTACCGAAAACTCTTCCGCCGCGGCTTCGATAACAGCGGAATACCGTTTCGGAACGCCTGCGCCGTAGAGCAGCGAAAGAAAAACACCGAGGAGCAGAAATACGCCCGCGATGAGCAATACTCTATTTCTGATCCGCTTCCGCCGCCGCGCGGACAACTGCCGCGGCGCGTCTTTTGAACTCGTCAAAGTCGCAGTCATTATATAAAAGAGTATGCCCGCTTATCTTATTTTTTTCATAATCGAACTGATTTTGCATGCGGGAAAGCGCCTCCTTCCGCGACATGCCGTCTCTTGCGGCAAGGGCAGAGATCCGCTCTTCCGTCGGGCGCAGCACAACGATCACCTCGTCGAACTGCCCCTCATAGCCGCCCTCAAAGAGAAGGGGCACTTCCGCAAATACAACATTCCCCTCTGCGGCACGCATGTCATTCCATAATTTATTCATGACGGGCGTATGCGTTATTTCGTTCAGAACGGCAAGTTTTGCGGCGTCCGAAAATACTTCCGCCGCCAAGGCCGCGCGATCGACCCGATCTCCTTTGACGCAGAGCGGAAACGCGCCGCGCACCGCACCGAGCACAGACGGATCGTCATAGATCCCCCTTGCGATCGCATCGGCGGAAAAACAAGGATAGCCCTGCTCCTTTGCCGCATTCAAAACGGTCGTTTTTCCGCTGCCGATGCCGCCCGTAACGGCAATATATTTTTTATTTTGCTTCATACCAGTTTTTCCCGCAATGCACTTCCGCAATGAGCGGAACGCGCAGCTCCACCGCATTTTCCATTTCCTCTTTCACGATACGCATGACGGCGTCACGCTCTTCTTCAAAGGCGTCCAGAACCAGCTCGTCATGCACCTGCAAGATCAGTTTGGAACGCAGCCCCTCCCTGCGCAGCCGGTCAAACAGACGGATCATGGCGATCTTGATAATGTCGGCACTGCTGCCCTGCAGCGGCATATTCATCGCGGCGCGCTCTCCGAACGAGCGGATATTGAAATTGGAGGAGCGGATCTCGTTGATGACGCGCTTCCTTCCCGAAAGAGTGCAGACATATCCGTTTGCGCGCGCAAACGCCACGTTCGATTCCATATAGTTTTTAACGTCCGAATATGTCTCGAAATATCTGCGGATATATTCGCCCGCCTGTTTGGTCGGGATATTGAGATTGGACGCCAGACCGAAATCGCTGATGCCGTAGATTATACCGAAGTTGACAGCTTTCGCCGCGCGGCGCTGCTCGGGCGTGACGGCGGAAAGCGGAACGCCGAAAACCTGCGATGCAGTGAGGGCGTGGATGTCCCGCCCCTCTTTATAGGCATCGATCAGTTCTTTGCAACCCGAAAAATGCGCAAGCAGGCGCAGCTCGATCTGCGAATAGTCTGCATCGATCAGGATCCTGTCTTCCGCCCGCGCGACAAAAAGTTTGCGGATTTCCCGCCCGTCCTCGTTGCGGATGGGGATATTCTGCAGATTCGGATTGGAACTCGACAGCCTGCCCGTCGTCGTCTGTACCTGATTGTACCGCGTATGCACGATCCCCGTCTTCGGGTCGACATGCGGACGGAACCCGTCAATATAAGTCGATAAAAGTTTCTGATAATGACGGCAGCGCAGCACGTCGCGCACGATCTTATGGTCGTCTTTGAGTTTATTCAGCACCTCAACGCTTGTGGAATAGCCGCGCTTGCTCTTTTTAAAAGACGGAAGCCCGAGCTTTTCAAAGAGGATCTTCCCGAGCTGTACGGGCGAATTGATGTTGAACTCTTCCCCTGCCTGCTCGTAGATCTCTGCGGTCGCTTTTGCGATCTCCGTGCGGTACAGTGTCTCAAAGCGTGCGGACGCCGCAAAGTCTACTTTGACGCCGCTCACTTCCATGTCGTACAAAACTTCCGTGAGCGGCAATTCGATGTCCCGATACAGCGACTGCATGTTTTCTTTTTCGAGCATTTCGGAAAAGACGGGAAACAAGCTGAAAACGCCGTACGCGGGTGTCTCTCCGTTCATCCCGCAGCTCTGCAGCGTTAAAGAAAGGTTATCGTCTTTCCCCGTGTAGTCCGTCAGATATTTCATCAAAGAAATATCTTCCGCATCGCAGGACAGGTCTGTTTCGTACGCGTTCAGAACATGACGGAAATCTTTCGCACCATACAAAAGGACTTTTACCCCGCCCGAAAAGAGGCGCGACAACAACCTGCAGAGTTCTCCTTCGCGGACCCCTTCATCGAGCAGTGTTCGGGCGATGCGCACTTCATATTCCCGTGTCCCCTCGCTGAAAAAGAACCGATCGTCCGCAAAGACGGCGGAAAACACACCGGGAGAGCGCAGCGTCTCGACAAGTTCCGCGATCCCCGCCGAAGATATTACGGTTTTTTCGACCGGACTTTCGGCGACAGACGCAGCCGCCGGCGCAGCAAACAGCTCCGGCTTTATCAGTGAAGAAAATTCCAGTTGCACAAACTGTCTGCGGACTTCCTCCGAAAACGGAATGTGCACGCCGCAGTCGCCGTCGACCTCTACGGGGACCTGCCTGTCGATGGTCGCAAGCGTGCGGGAAAGAAGAGCGGATTCCCTTCCGTTTTCCAGCTTTTTCGCGAGGGAGGCATTGAGTTCGCCAAGGTGCGCATATACGTTCTCGACCGACCCGTATTGCTCTATGAGCATGCGGGCAGTCTTTTCCCCCACCCCCGCGACCCCGGGGATGTTATCCGACGAGTCGCCCATCAGCGCCTTCATCTCTATGACCTGTTCGGGCGCATAACCGACTTCCTGCTCAAAATTTTCCGCCGTCAGATGCAGCAGGTTGCTCACGCCCGTCTTTGTAAAACAGACGTCCGTAACCGCATCCACCAACTGATAGGAATCCCTGTCTCCGGTTACGATGATGCTCTTCGTATCGGCAAACTTGTGCGAAAGCGTGCCGATGAGGTCGTCCGCCTCATAGCCCTCTTTTTCGCACATGGCGATGTGCATAGAGGCGAGCAGCGATTTCAGGGTGCCGACCTGCACCGCAAGATCGTCCGGCATGGGCTTCCGCGTCGCCTTGTACCCCTCATACATTTTATGACGGAACGTCGGCTCCTTCAGATCAAACGTAACGATCAGTTTGTCGGGGGAAAAGGTATCGACGAGCTTTAAAAGCAATTTTATAAAGCCGAAAACGGCATTGGTCGGCGTGCCGTCCTTCGTGGATAAATGTCCCGTCGCATAATACGCGCGGTTCAGCAAACTGTTCCCGTCGATCAATACAAGCGTCTGCATAAGCGATCTCCCTTTCCGGCAAGCGTATATATTTATTATAGCAGATTTCGCGCTTCAATGCAACAGCCGCGCCGCCGTTTACAGAGAAAGGCCCTGCGCGACCGCGCAGAGCCTTTGAACTTCGTCTTTTTATTTGATCAGCCTGATCCTGCCGAGAATGGGCAGCTCGCCTTTCTCTCCCCTGCAGATGCAGACGATCGCATAAATGCACAGAAGCAGGATAAGCAAGCCGAACACGCCGCAGAGAATGCTGAACACGATACCGACCGCAGGGATCAGCGTCAGGATACCGAACACGACTTCGCCCACAACCGCAGTCAAAAGAACGAGCAGCGATTGGTTGGCATGGAACCGCGCCTCGGCATCGTTCGGATAGACGATCAGCGGCAAAAAGAACAGGATCCCGAACACGTAAGCAAGCGAAAGGATCAGCTTTTTCTGAACGATTTCATCGCTGTTCGGCTGCGGCGCATTTTCCTGCGCCTGCTGCTGATTCTGCGTCTGTGCAGAAGAGGTCTCTGCCTTTTCTTCCGCCGCGGACTCTGCCGCAGTATTTTCTTTTTTCTCTTCTCTTTCTTCTTGTTCCTGCATAAACACACACCTCTCTTTCTCAAAATTCAAACGGGAACGGCCTTCTCAATTGCCTGTCAGATCGAGATACTCGTCAAACCCGACATTCTTGTCGAAAGTCTTCTTTCCGTTTATCTCTATGATGCGGTTTGCCACCGTATTCATCAGTTCCTGGTCATGGGAAGTAAACAGGATACACCCCTTGAAAGACTTCATCCCGTTGTTGAGCGCGGTGATGGACTCAAGATCGAGGTGATTGGTCGGCTCGTCCATGACGAGGAAGTTCCCGCCCTCGAGCATCATCTTGGCGAGCATGCAGCGCACTTTTTCCCCGCCCGAAAGGACTTTCGCCTTTTTCAAAGCCTCCTCGCCCGAGAATAGCATCCTCCCGAGCCAGCCGCGCAGATACTCCTCATAATGGTCGTTGGAAAACTGACTCAGCCATTCGACGAGCGTGAGGTCGCATCCGTCGAAAAATTCGCCGTTGTTCTGCGGAAGGACGGAGACGTTGATCGTCTTGCCCCAGCGCACCGTCCCCGCGTCCGGTTCCGCCTTGCCCGTCAGGATATCGAAGAGCATCGTGATCGTCGTGCTCTTTTCGCTGACGAAACCGATCTTCTCGTTCTTCTGCACGATGAAGGAGAGATCCTCGAAAAATCCTTTCTTCGTCAGCCCTTCGACCGAAAGGATGTCGTTGCCGATCTCCCGTTCGAATTTGAAGTCGATGAACGGGTATTTGCGGAGCGACGGTTTGATGTCGTTGATCGTGAGCCGCTCGAGCTCCTTTTTGCGGGAAGTCGCCTGGCGGGATTTGGAGGCGTTCGCCGCAAAGCGGGCGATAAACTCCTGCAGCTCTTTTGCCCGCTGTTCCGCCTTCTTGTTCTGGTCGCGCTGCTGGCGGGCAATGAGCTGGCTCGTCTGATACCAGAAATCGTAGTTGCCGAGGAAGAGCTGGATTTTGCCGAAATCCACATCACAGATATAGGTGCAGACTTTATTCAGAAAATGGCGGTTGTGCGAAACGATGATGATCGTGTTTTCAAAATCCAGCAGATAATTTTCCAGCCAGCGCACCGTTTTAAGGTCGAGGTTGTTGGTCGGCTCGTCGAGGAGCAGCACGTCTGGGTCCCCGAACAGCGCCTGTGCAAGCAAAACCTTGACCTTCATTTTCGCATCCAGCTCACCCATGCGCATGCCGTGATATTCGGCGGGAATATCCAATGCGTTGAGCAGCGTCTCCGCCTCGCTCTCCGCCTCCCAGCCGTTCAGCTCGGCAAACTCGCTCTCGAGCTCTGAGGCGCGGATGCCGTCCTCATCCGAAAAATCGGGCTTTGCGTAGAGCGCGTCTTTTTCGTCCATGATCTCGACAAGCCGCTTATGCCCGAGCATGACCGTGCGCACGACCGTCTCGCCGTCATAGGCGTTCTGGTTCTGCATGAGCACGGACATCCGCTCGTTCTTATCCAGGCTCACTTCCCCTTTGTTCGGTTCGATCTCGCCCGATAAGATTTTTAAAAAGGTGGATTTCCCCGCGCCGTTGGCGCCGATGATCCCGTAACAGTTGCCCTTTGTGAATTTTAAATTGACGTCTTCAAACAGTTTTTTACTGCCGTATTGCAGACTGACGTTGGTTACCTGCAGCATCCTGTCTCTCCGTAGCGTTTTGGGTCATTATAGCACATTGCGCAAAAAAGCACAAACAAATACAGCCGAAATCAGACAGCGCGGAAAATTTTGTAAGGCGGTTTACTGCATCGCTGCCAAAAAGAAGGGAGGGAAATTTTTCCCTCCCCTCCTGCCTGTTTTATTCGATCTCGATCTTATCCGAGACAGGCTCCTTCGGCTGTTCCTTCGGGATGCTCACGCGGAGGATGCCGTTCTCGTATTTCGCCCTAATCTCCTCTTTGCTCACATCGCCGATATAGTAGCTGCGGCTGCACGAAAAACTCCTTTCACGGCGGATATACTTTTCGTTTTCGTCCTTCTCGCTCTCGGACTTCTGCACAGAAATGTTCAGATAGCCGTCCTTGACGCTCAGACCGATGTCCTTCTTTTCAAGCCCCGGCAATTCGACTTCCATGACGTACTCTTTTTCGTTTTCCTTGACGTCCGTGCGCATGTAGTTCTGTGTGCGGCGCCTTCTGTTGTACCCGAAGAACGGAAAGAGTTCGTTCATCGCTTCGTCAAAAAAGTCATAATCGTTGTGCACGTTCCTTTCAGTCAGTTCATGTTTCATAAGTATCATCTCCTTTCTTTGAAACGGGTTAGCACTTATTTATATTGAGCGCTGGCACTCATTTCTTTTGATTGCTTATATTATAGCACACTCAGAAAATTTGTCAACGATTTTATATAAATATTTTAAAAATTTTTTAAAAAAAGAAGGCGCGTCACGCCTTCTCTTTTGTGGACAGTCAGGATTCAGTTTTCCCGCGGCGAAGAAGACTGCCGTTCCTCTTCAGCCGCCGCGCCGTCCTCTTGTTTTGCCGAAGAGCCGACCCGCAGCTCAGGCTCTTCCGCCGCTCCTCCGCAGCCTTCCGGAGGCGCGCGCACCCCGTCCGTCTCCGTGCTCTCCCGCTCCGACGGCGCGGGTGAAGCGCTCTCGGCCGCCGCACCGGCGGCAGACGGTTCTTCCTTTTCCTTTTCAGCTTCGGCAGCGAGCGTCAGGCCTCGTCCGTTCTTTGCGCGGAATTTGGAAAAGAACCAGCGCTCGAATTTATCCCCCTTCTTCCAGATGAGGATAAACAGCGCAATGATCGCGATGCCGATACAGATCCAGACAATGATCCCCCATACGGTATCATAAGGGATAATATCGCCGTTCAGAGAAAACGCGGTCGTTACGACGGAGATCGCGCGGGCAACGAGCTGCATGATGATAAAAAATTTCCAGCTCATCGTCGTAAGCCCCGAGACGATGCAGAGCACGTCGTCCGGAAAGAGCGGCAGAAGGAACATGGCAGTCAGCAGCATCTTATCCCGCCCCTTTACTTTCTGCAGCCATTTATCCAGCGCTTCTTTGCCGGCGACCCACGCCGCGACGCGATACCCGAGCACCCTGCCGATCCAGAACGCGATCAGAGAGCCGATGAGAATGCCGATGTAGCTGAACAGGCACGCTTTGAGAGCGCCGAACGCAAGCACGCCCGCTCCGACGGTCAGAACCCCGGGGATCGGCAAAAGACAGACCTGTAAGATCTGTAACACGATAAATAGAACAGGCGCCCACCAACTCCCGAACGACTCTATGACCGCGCGCAGCTCTTCAACGGTGTCGATATACGCAAGCACACCTGTCCGCTGCACGATATACAGGCACAAAACAATGACCGCGACGAGGATGATGCCCGTCATCAGTAATTTATATACCGCTTGAAACTTCCGCGCAAAACAGACGGACATCGCGATGATATAGATCACTTCCAGCCCGAGCAGCAGCGACGTTATGACCGTCGCATGCCGCGCCAGAAAACCGGTCTCGAAATTTGCCATGCACAGCACGGTAAAGACGACTGTAATGCACGAAGAGATCGCCATCACAACAAGCGGCGCTATGACCGTTTTAATGCGCTGCTTTGTAAAAAAAGCGGCGATTTTTTTGCGGAAAGACCCCTTCCGCTCTTTTTCAGCCATGAAAAACTCTCCGTCGGCGCCTGCACCAAACTTTTTCGGCAATGTTATTATATCCGCAGAAGCGCCTGCTCATTCCTGCCGCAGCGCTTTGATCGCAGCACGGGCAAGCGCATCGCAGCGGTTGTTATACGCATTGTCCGCATGCCCTTTGACTTTGATAAACGTGATGACGTGCTCTTTTGTCAGCGTATACAGCTCGCTCCAGAGATCGGCATTCAGAACAGGCTTTCCGTCCGCCTTTTTCCACCCGCCCCGCAGCCAGCTTTGAAGCCAGCCGGCATTGAAGGCGTTCACTGTATAGGCGGAATCGCTGTAGACCGTGACCTCGCACCTCTCTTTCAGGCATCGCAATCCCGCTATTACCGCGTAGATCTCCATGCGATTGTTCGTCGTTTCGGGGAAAGCGCCGCTGATCTCTTTTTCGATCCCGTTGTAAAGCAGGATCGCGCCCCAGCCGCCTGCGCCCGGATTGCCCGAACAGGCGCCGTCCGTATATAAGTCAACTTTCTTCATGCGGTTCAGTCCGAAAGTTCTTCCGCGCGCTTCACACAGGCGTCCACCGCCCGCGCGATCACGCCTTCCAAATCGTCGCGGCGGAAAGAATCGACCGCCTGTATCGTCGTGCCGCCCTTGCTGCAGACCGCAGAGACAAGCTCGTCAATGCTCTTATCCTCCGCATGCGCGACCATCTCCGCACCGCCGTAGACGGTCGTCACGGCAAGCGTCTTTGCCTCGTCCTCCGTAAGGCCGTGCGCGACGCCCGCTTTGATCAGCCCGTCGATGAACAGATAGACGTAAGCGGGCCCGCTGCCGCTGATGCCCGTGACGGCATTCAGCTTCTCCTCGGGCACGTTGAGCACGGTGCCGCAATTGCTGAACAGCGAATCGATAAAGGCGCAGTCGTCGATATTGCCCGCAAACTCCCCGGCGTCGAGCGCGACCATGCCGGATCCTATCGAACAGGGAAGATTCGGCATTGCGCGCGCAACTTTCACGGCAGTGCCGAGCAGTGCGCTCCGCACACTGTCCTTCCGCACGCCCGCCATGATCGTTATGACCTTTTCGACGGGCACGCCGCGGATGCTCTCCGCCACCGCCTCAAAATTCTGCGGTTTGACGGCGATCAGAAGATATTCGCAATTGTCCGCAACATCCGCGTTGCTGCGCGTGCGGTTCACGCCGAGATATTCCAATTTTTCGAGCGCCTGCTCGGATGCGTCCGACACGATAATCTTTTTGGGTTTGATCGAATCGGAATAGATCGCACCCTTTAAAATGGCCTGCGCCATAAAGCCGGCGCCGATCACGCCGAGTTTGTACTGCTTTTTCATTTTTTCTCCTTTTTTGCCTCGAATATATTAAAATCCGATTGACGAAATCAATTTTATACGATATAATATTATGCGCTTAGGGGAGTGGCGCAACGGTAGAGTAGCGGGCTCCAAAACCGTAGGTTGCGTGTTCGAATCGCGTCTCCCCTGCCAGTGAACAGCCTGTTTTCATACAGGCTGTTCTTTTTTTCGCGATTCTCCGCGCAACGCGCGGCTTTTCGCCGCGCAGGTTGCGTCTGACGCGATCGGCGCATTCGCGCAGCGATCGCTATTCCGTCGCGGCTTTGCGCCGCTCCTTAC
>JAGHJD010000006.1 GCA_017886895.1 Clostridia bacterium
CCTTTTCGGTGCAGGCGGGGATGGGGATGTTGTTCGTGCCCGCGCCCGCGCGCGCCACGGCGAGCAGGTTGCTGCCGAGGGGATACTCGTGCATGTTGAAGCTGCGCAGCATGATGCCGTCGGGGTTCTCCGCCTCTTTGGTGAAGGTGTAGCCCGCGGGGAACTCCTTGTCCGCCACGGGGCTGATCTCGTTGAGTTTGAGGATCTGCGCCATTTTTCCGTTCTCCTTCGCGTTACGCGTTCTCTTTTTCAAACTTCTTCATGAAGGCGATGAGCGCCTGCACGCCCTCGACGGGCATTGCGTTGTAGATGGAGGCGCGCATGCCGCCGACGAGGCGGTGCCCCTTCAGGCTCACGAGCCCCGCCGCCTTCGCTTCGGAGACGAACTTCGCGTCCAGCTCCTTGTCGGGGGTGACGAAAGGCACGTTCATGATGGAGCGGTACTTCTTCTCCACGCTGTTGGTGTAGAACTTCGAGTTGTCGATGAAGTCGTACAAGAGCCCCGCCTTGTATTCGTTGATCTTGTTGATCTCCTTCACGCCGCCCAGCTTTTTGAGGTGACGGAACACGAGGTTCGCCATGTAGATGGCAAAGCAGGGGGGCGTGTTGTACAGCGAGCCGTTGTCCGCCTGCGTCTTCCATTTGAGCATGGTCGGGCACTGCGGCAGCGGGTTCTCGATGAGGTCTCTGCGCGCGATGACGATCGTGACGCCCGCGGGGGCGACGTTCTTCTGCGCACCCGCGTAGATGACGCCGAACTTCTTCACGTCGATCTCGCGGGAGAGGATCTCCGAGCTCATGTCCGCGACGAGCGGCGCCTTCACTTCGGGGAATTCGACGTAGCGCGTGCCGAAGATGGTGTTGTTCGAGCAGATATGTACGTAGTCCGCATCGTCGTTGAAGGGGATCGTCTTCACATCGGGGATATAGGTGTAGGTCTTATCCTCGGAGGACGCAACGCAGCGCGCCTCGCCGAAGATCTTGCCTTCCTGCCACGCTTTTTTGGCGAAGTTGCCCGTCACCACATAGTCGGCTTTGCCCGTGTGCATCAGGTTGAGAGGCACCGCCGCGAACTGCTGGCTCGCGCCGCCCTGCACGAAGAGCACGCAGTACTCCTCGGGGATGTTCAGAAGCCCGCGCAGGTTCGCTTCCGCCTCTTCGACGATGGCGGAAAACGCCTTGTCGCGGTGGCTGATCTCGCACACGCTCATGCCCGTGCCCGCGAAATCCAGAAGCTCTTTCTGTGCCTCTTCCAGCACTTCGAGGGGAAGCATGGAGGGGCCTGCCGAAAAATTGTAAACTCTCATGACTGTACTCCTTGGGGATACGCTCCCGTGTAAACTCATCCTGCTTATTATACCACGGCGGCGCGAATTTTGACAAGTCTTTCGGCAGCTTCGGCGGCGCGCTGCGAAAATTTTTTGCCGCCTGTGCATGAAATGCGGGGCACGCGGAAAAAATAACCGAATAAAAACCGTCAAAGTATTTACAATTTTTCGTTTTTGTAGTAAAATGGTATTCGGAATATTGTATATGCGGCGCCGCGTCCCGCGGGCTGCCAGGAGGCGTTATGTCCGGTCTTTCGGAAAACAAGGGGAGATCCGTCTCTCTTGCAGACAGGCTCAGATCTACGGATAAATTTCTTACGGAGATGCGCTCCGTCCTTGCGTCCATGGACGAGATCGACGGGCTGCGCCGCCAGCGCGGCGAGGCGGTGACGGACGAATTCGGCGGATACAAGCGCTCCTCCGTCACAAAGCTGGTCGAAGGGCTTGAAAAGCAGCGGGATTCCATCCTCGCGGAGATCGCGAAAGAGGAACAGCGGAACGCGGAGCTCGTGCGCCGCGCGCAGGAAGAGGCTGCCGCGCGCAGGCGCGCGGAGGCGCAGAACGCCGAGCTTGCACGCCGCGCCGAAACGGAGGCGGAGGCGCGCAGGCGCGCCGAAGAGGAGAGCGCGAAGGCGCAGGAGGCGCGGCTTGTCGCCGTCGAAAAGTCGGTCAGGGAGAGCGAAGAGCGCCGCCTCGCGCAGGCGCAGAAGGAGGAGGAAGAGCGCCGCAGCGAGAACCCCGTGGCGAGCTTCCGCAGGGGCGACCCCACTCTTGCGCTCGAGAGCATGTACACGGGGCTTTCGATGGACATCGAAAAGCTGCGCGACGATATTTTGCAGGAGATGCGCTATACCTATAAACAGGATATGGCGATCTACGACGATTTAAGCTCGCTCATCGAGTCGGTCAAAAAGTCCGACATCGACCGTGCGGCGATGGACGAGAGCCTGCGCCCCATCCGCGAAAAGGTGGAGACGCTCGCGCCCGTCGATTACGAAAAACTTGCGGACGGCGTTGCCGCGCGCGTCCTCGCGGGCGGGATCGACTACGAGGTGCTCGCGCAGCATGTTGCCGACATCATGGCGGCGAACGCGCCCGCGCCGCAGGAGCTGCCCGCGCCGCAGGAGAAAAACGAGGAACTTACGGAGATCGAGCGCAAGATAGACGAATTGCAGAGCGTGCTTTCGGGCGCGGTCTCCGTCAAGCAGATGCCCGAGTTCAGGAAATTGGACGAACTCATCGCAAAGTATCTCTCCGAGGGGTCCTACGAGCTGATCCCCGACATTCTCGTCGCGGCGGACGCGGCGAAGAACACGGCGAACCGCTATATCGTCAGCGGGAACACGCTGCGCGGCGAGACCATGCTCTCGGACATCCGCACCCGCCTCACGCGCGTCGTGGTCAGCGGGTCGAATGCCTGCACCGCGGTCGCGGACGCGGTCTCGGCGCACAACCTCGCCGTGACCTATTCGCCCGAGGCGATGGAGGCGTTCCGCCAGACCTGTATCGAGTTCGAGCAGAGCTCGGCTATCCCGCAGGACGAGATCGCCGCGCGGCTGCGCCGCGCGAAATACGCGCTCTTCGGCGACGCGGACGCGGACGCCGCGGACGAGGAGACGATGGCGGAGATGCTTGCCGCGCGCGAGGCGGCGGGCGGCGTGCCCGACCGGGCGCAGATCGACGCCTTCAACAACTTCAAGCGCGAGCTCATGTCCTTCAACCTGTCCTATTTCGTGGATCTCACCCCGCCGTTGCCCGAGCAGCGCGAGCAGGGCGCGTCCGCGGACACGCAGGCGATCCTCGACGCGATCGCGCGCCTCGGCGCGCGCCCGCAGGCGGCAGAACCCCGGCCCGCCGCGGCGGAGCCTGTGCTCGCGCAGGCGGTGCCGCAGCCCGCGGCGGTCAGAAAGCCGCGCGTCCTGCGCCCCGCCGTCTCCGCGAAGGACAATCAGGTGGAAAAGACGGACCAGCCGCTGCGCACCGTAAAGCGCAAGATCGATCTCACGCGGCAGGCGCCCGACGGCATTTCGAAACAGGTGGTGGAGGATCTCGCCCTGCGCATCGCAAACAGCAGGGTGAAGTGAGTGCGGGCGGCATTGCCGCGCGCAGTACAAATGAGGAGAGGGGCTGAAGGGACGTTCAGCCCTTTTGTATGCAAAACGTGCGGGCGACCCCGCAAAACGAGTAAAGGAGAGCAGATTTGAAACAGACGCAACAGCAGCCCCGCGCGCAGGAAAAGGGAAAGCGCGGGCACATGCTCCCGCAGTATGCGGGCAAGGCACAGGCGGCGCAGCAGCCCGCCAAAGAGACGCGGGAAGAGCCGCAGAGAGAGGCGCGGCAGGCGCCGCACGGCAAGGGCGGGCAGAAGGGAAAAAGCGCACAGCCCGCGCCCGTGCGGGAGGAACAGGCGAAGGGAAAACAGAAGAAGAGGGGGCGCGCGAAGAACCCCGTCAAGATCATCTTCCTCGGCGGCGTGGGCGAGATCGGCAAGAACATGACCGCCCTCGAGTGCGGGAACGACATCATGATCATCGATGCGGGGCTGACCTTCCCGGATGAGGAGCTGCCCGGCATCGACCTCGTCATCCCGGACATCAGTTATCTGACGCTGAACAGGCACAAGGTGCGCGGGCTGGTCGTCACCCACGGGCACGAGGACCACGTCGGCGGCATCGCCTATCTCCTCAAAGAGATCAACTGCCCCGTCTACGGCACAAAACTCACGCTCGCGCTGGCGGACAACAAGCTGCGCGAACAGCACATCAACAAGGCGCAGCTCATCTGCGTCAAGCCCGGCGACAGGGTCAAGCTCGGCTGTTTCGGCGTGGAGTTCATCAACGTGAACCACTCCATCGCGGGCGCCTGCGCGCTCAGCATCGACACGCCGCAGGGCAGGGTCTTCCACAGCGGCGACTTCAAGATCGACCTCACCCCCGTCGCGGGCAAGCCCATCGACCTCCCGCGCATCGCCGAGATCGGCAAGGAGGGGGTGGAACTTCTGCTCTGCGAGTCCACCAACGTCGAGCGGCAGGGGTACACCATGAGCGAGACGGTCGTCGGCACCACGCTCGACCATCTCTTTGCCGAGAACGCGAACAGGCGCATCATCGTGGCGACGTTCGCCTCCAACGTGCACCGCCTGCAGCAGATCGTGGACATTGCCGCAAAGTACCGGCGCAAGGTCGCGCTGTCGGGGCGGAGCATGCTCAATGTCGCCGACGCCGCCGCGAAGATCGGCGAGCTGACCGTGCCCGAGGGCGTGCTCATCGACGTGGAGAAGATCAAAAACTACTTCGACCGCGAGATCGTCATCGTCTCCACGGGCAGCCAGGGCGAGCCGATGAGCGCGCTCACGCGCATGGCGGCGGGCGAGTTCAACAAGGTCACGATCGGGCCGAACGATACGATCATCATCTCCGCAAGCCCCATCCCGGGCAACGAAAAGATGATCTACAAGGTCATCAACAACCTCTACCGCAAGGGCGCGAACGTCGTCTACGAGACGCTGGAAAAGATCCACGTTTCGGGGCACGCCTGCCAGGAGGAGCTGAAGATTCTGCACACGCTGTTGAAGCCGCACTTCTTCATCCCCGTGCACGGCGAATACAGGCACTTAAAGCGCCACGCGCGGCTCGCGGCGGAGCTGGGCATGAGCGAGAACAACATGCTCATCGCCGACATCGGCAACTGCGTCGAGCTGGCGCAGGGGATGATGCAGTTCGGCGAGAGCGTCTCTTCGGGCTCCCGCCTCGTGGACGGCGGAAGTCTGGAGGATAAAGAGAACAGCGTCGTCATGAAGGACCGCAAGCACCTCTCCGAGGACGGCATCTTCGTCATCACGGCGTGCGTCTCCGAGCGCAGCGGCGACCTTCTGGGCGACCCGACCGTCGTCGTGCGCGGGTTCGTCATGCCCGAAAACGCGGACTACGCCGCCGAGGTGCGGCGCATCGCGGCGAACTGCTGCGAGCGCTCGCTCGTCCAGCGCGACACCGACAACACCGAGCTTGCCGCCGCGATCAAAAAGGCGGTCAAGAACTTCATCTACAAAAAGACCAAGCAGAACCCCGTCATCATGGCGAACATCGTCCGCCTGTGAGCGCGGAGAAGTTTGCGGCGGGCGAAAGGGCGGCGCTCGCCGCGCTCTGCACGGCAGACGCGGAAAGAGAGCTCGCCGCGCTGCCGCAGCGCCTGCAAAAGCTGCGGGCAGGGGCGCTGGAAGTGCGCGACCCGACCGCCGCGGACGGCACGCTCGCCGTCCTGCTGCGCCTTGCGCGGGAGCTGCCCGCGCAGACCGTGCTGGAGATCGGCACGGGCGAGGGGCTGACCGCCCTTGCGCTGGCGCTTGCCTGCCCCGCGCTCCGCATCACGACCGTCGAGGCGGACGCGGCGCGCCATGCCGCCGCCTGCGCACATTTTGCAGAGTTCGGCGTGCGGGAGCGGGTGACGGCGCTCTTTGCGGACGCCGCCGTGGCGCTGAACGGGCTGCAAGGCCCGTTCGATCTCATTTTTCTGGACGGGCCGAAGGCGCAGTACGTGCACTGGCTGCCGCGTCTGAAAGAACTTCTGCGCGTCGGCGGCGTACTCGCCGCCGACGACGTGCTCTTATACGGCTGGGTGGACGGCAGCGTGCCCGTCCCGTACAAGCGGCGTTCCATCGCCGCGCGGCTCGGCGACTATCTCGCCGCCGTGCAGAGCGATCCCGCGCTGGAAACGCTCGTCCTGCGCGTCGGCGAAGGGCTGGCGGTGTCGGTTTTATTGAGATAAAAAACAAAAGAGAGGGAAAATCATGAAAAAGTTTTTTGTTTTATTGTTAAGTATATGTTTATTTGCGTTTGTTTCGGCTTGCGCTGACGGTCAAAATACCAATTCGGACGAACAAAATAGTACAAACGGTCAGACAGAAGATGATTTTTCAAATAATGATAGCGGCGAGAATCAACCTACAAAAGAAAAATTTATAATTGATTTAAGTCTTGATAACTATTTAACATATTTTGAAATTAGTGAAAGCAGTTTGCCGGATTTATCAGCTTTAAGAGTTAACGGATGTTTGTCGTTTGCTCTATATGATAATGTTTCTTTTACGATAAAAAGCAATTCGACAGAGAAGACAGAAACATTTTATTGTAATGCTGCAGGGAATGGAGCATCGCAAATGGGTGGCGGCAATGTTGAAATAGTACAGGTTTCTGGACAAGTTATATATTGGATGTAGAAAAAACATAGTTAAAAAATGAATAAACGCATTGAACTTCTCGCCCCTGCGGGGGACTTTGAAAAACTGAAGACGGCGCTGTATTTCGGCGCGGATGCGGTGTACCTGGGCGGCAAGGAGTTTTCTCTGCGCGCCTTTGCCGACAACTTCACGGAAGAGGAGCTCGCCGCCGCCGTCGCCTGCGCGCACGGGCAGGGCAGGAAAGTCTACGTCACCGTCAATATCTTCGCGCGCAATGCGGACTTTGCGCGGCTGGGCAGGTACTTTGCGTTTTTGCAGGAGATCGGCGCGGACGCCGCCCTCGTCACCGACGCGGGCGCGCTGGCGTGCGCAAGGAGCGCCGCGCCCCGCCTGCCCCTGCACCTCTCCACACAGGCGAACACGACCAACAAGTATGCGGCAAAATTCTGGCAGGAGCGGGGCGTCTCGCGCGTCGTGCTCGCGCGCGAGCTCTCGCTCGCGGAGATCGCCGAGATCCACGCCTTCTGCCCCGATCTTGAACTCGAGGCGTTCGTGCACGGCGCGATGTGCATCTCGTACAGCGGCAGGTGCCTTCTGAGCAACTATCTCGACGGGCGCGACTCGAACCGCGGCGCATGTGTGCAGGCGTGCAGGTGGCGCTATACGGTGCTGCCCGAGGGCGGGCGGCTGCCCCTCGCCGCCGAAGAGGACGGGCGCGGCACCTATCTTTTCAACAGCAAGGACCTGAACATGCTCCCGCACCTTTCCGAACTTGCGGAGGCGGGGGTGTGTTCCTTCAAGATCGAGGGGCGGATGAAGAGCCGCTATTACCTCGCAAACACCGTCAACGCCTACCGCCGCGCGCTCGGCGGCGCGCCCCTCCCCGCCATGGAGGAGGAGCTCGAAAAGTGCGCGCACCGCGCGTTCACCGCCGCGTATGCCTTCGGGGAGAACGCGGAGACGGTCAACTATGAGAATGCGCAGCGGGCGGGCACGCGCGCTTATGGCGCGGACGTTCTGGAGGGCGGCGACGCGCCTCTCGTGCAGATGCGCGGCAGGTTCCGCGTCGGCGACGAGCTGGAGATCCTGTCTCCGTCCGCCTCCTTCAACGGGCGGTTCACCGTGGGAGAGATGACCGACGAGGCGGGCGCGCCCGTCACGGACGCGAAACGCGTAATGCAGAAACTGCGCCTTTCCAGCCCCTGGCCGCTGCACGCGGGGGACATCCTGCGCAAAGTGTAGCGGGAGGAGCTGCACACAAAAAACGCGGCGCTTTTACGGCAGAGGGCGCTTGCAGGGGCGCAAGGGGCTGCGAACAAGGACGCGGGCAGAGGCGCAAGGGGCTGCGAACAAGGACGCGGGCAGAGGCGCAAGGGGCTGCGAACAAGGACGCAGGCAGAGGTGCAAGGGGCTGCGGAAAAGGGCGCAAGGGGGAATCTGTTTGGTTGTACTGCATTCCGATCTGAATAACTTCTATGCGACGGTGGAGAAAAAGCTCTTTCCCGAGCTTGCGGGCAAGCCCGTCGCCGTCTGCGGCGACAAGGAGGCGCGCCACGGCGTGGTGCTCGCCAAGAGCGAGGAGGCGAAGGCGTTCGGCGTAAAGACGGGCGACGTCATCTGGGAGGCACAGCGCAAGTGCCCGAACCTCATCATCCGCCCCGTCCGCTTTTCGGAATATGTAAAGCAGTCCCGCGCGGTGCGCGGCATCTACGCGCGCTACACCGACCTCATCGAGCCGTTCGGCATCGACGAGTGCTGGCTGGACGTGACCCACAGCACCATCTTCGGCAGCGGCGAGGAGATCGCCGAGCGCATCCGCCGCGAGGTGAAGGAGGAGCTCTCTCTCACCGTCTCCGTCGGCGTGTCCTTCAACAAGGTGTTCGCAAAGCTCGCGTCCGATCTGAAAAAGCCGGACGCCGTGACCGTCGTCTCGCGCGAAAACTATAGGGAAAAGCTGTACCCGCTGCCCGCGTCCAATCTGCTGTACGTCGGCAAAGCGACGGCGGAGCGGCTCAGGCGGATGGGCATCTCCACCATCGGCGAGCTCGCCGCGGCGGATCCGAAGATGCTTGCAAACCTCCTCGGCAAGTGGGGCGCGATGCTCTCGCGCTATGCGCGCGGGGAGGACAATGCGCCCGTCCGCAGCATGAACGACAAACAGCCCCTGAAGTCCGTCGGCAATTCGATGACCTACTTCGAGGACATCTACCGCACGGAGGACGTCAAGCGGCTCCTCTATGTGCTCGCGGAGAGCGTCGCCGCGCGCATGAAGGACGCGCACCTCGGCAAGGCGGACACCGTGCACCTGTGGGTGCGGGACAAGGAGCTGCAGAGCTATTCCTGGCAGAAGAAGGTGCGCCCGACGGCGCTCGTCGGCGAGATCGCCGAGCATGCGTTCGCCCTCTTTAAAGAGCGCTACAAGGCGCGCCGCGCCGTGCGCGGGCTGGGCGTGACCGTTTCGGGGTTCGACCTCGGCGTGGAACAGCTCTCCTTCGATTCCTTCGGCGGCGACTATGAGAAGAAGGCGCGCGCCGAAGAGGCGGTGGGGAAGATCCGCGAAAAGTACGGGTATTCCACCGTACAGCGCGGCATCATGTTCGAGGACAGGGCTGCGCTGAAAATGGACGTGCGCGGGGAGCGGCTCGTGCGGCCCGGCGGCGTCGACGGGGACATCGCCGACCCCTTTGAAGAAGAGATACGGGAAATTCCGCCGCAGGACGGCGAGGAGCAGTAAATGGCAGAAAGAGCAAGACAAAAGACGAAAAAACACAATCTGGCGAGCTTTGCCGAGGCATACGGGCTCACGCGCGGCAAGCACTGCTGCCACGGGGTATGGAACGGCTACCGCGTGCACGTCAAGCGGGTGCCCTTCGGCAACCCCGCCTGCCTCGTCACCGTCGTGACGGAGGCGAAGGGGCGGGAGGAACAGCTGAAAAAGTGGCTCGTCCGCAAGAAGAAGGAGCTGTGCATCGCCGATTCGGGCGCGGTCGGCATCGGGCTGATGGTCTGCCCGAAGTCCTCCACCGATACCTTCCGCCGCGTCGCGTACATTCTCGATAAGATCACGGCGTACCTTGCGAAAGAGGGGTTTGCGGGCGCGGACAGGTGCCCGTACTGCGGGGAAGAGCTGGGCAAAAACTGCGTGGAGATGAGCGATTCGGATATCCCGTTCCGCGCGCACGAGGCGTGCTTTGAAGGCGCTTTCCTGCAAATGCAGCGCCAGCGCGAGGCGGAGGCGGCGCGGAAGGATAAAAAGCCGCTTGCAACGCTGGGCGCCTTTCTCGGCGGCGTGCTCGCCGCGGCTCTGTTCGCGGCGTTCTGGTTCTGGTTCTCCTTCGGCGCGCTCGGCGCGGTCGCGGGTCCCTTCGCGGGCGCGTGGCTGTACAAAAAGTTCGGCGGCAAGGAGACGGCGTACAAAGTCGCCGCCTGCTGCGCCCTGTCCGTGCTGTGTACGGCGGCTGGGTACTTTCTCTGCCTGTATGTCGACGCGCTGAACGATCTCGGCGGGTATGCGAGCGCCTTTGCAAAGATCGCCGCGGACATCGCGACCTCCGGCGGGGCGACGAACCTCATTCTGAACGTCGTGTTTTCGGCGGTGTTCATCGGCGTCGGCGCGGCGTGGCTCGTCCATTCCCTGCACAAGAGCAGGCGCAGCATCGGCAGCGTAAAGCGGCTTTCATGAACGGAGAGGCGCGGAATTTTTTGCAGGCGTCGGGGCGCGCCTTCTGTCATCCCGAGCTTGTCGGGGAGCGCGCCTTCTGTCATCCCGAGCTTGTCGGGGAGCGTGCCTTCTGTCATCCCGAGCTTGTCGGGGAGCGTGCCTTCTGTCATCCCGAGCCCTGCGAGGGATCTCTTTTAGAATATCCTCTCTGTGTCATCCCGAGCGCAGCCGAGGGATCTGAGCCGAATGCGTTGAAAGTCATATGCAGTCAAGCAGCAACACAGACTGCATATGACTAATATGCGAGCGGGCTCAGACCCATTCGACTCGCCGCCGTTCCTCTCGGCGGCTCGCTCAGGGTGACACAAAAAGGAAACTACCTTTTAATAATCTTCTGCGCGTGGCAAAATGACACTTTTGCCTAAGCGCACTCAATTTGCCGAAAACATTCGGCTCTTAGGAAAAGGGGTGAACGCACGCGATTTCTATAATACGTAGCCCCAACGAAAAGGGTCTCCCGAAAATCGCAGGGCAGCGCCCGAGATTTTTGGGAAAGAGGAGAAACAGTACCGCGGCGCTTGCGGATTGCCTTTCGGCAAACCGCTGCAACGCGGGTGCTGTTTCGACGAGTGCGGAGGGGAAAACGC
>JAGHJD010000030.1 GCA_017886895.1 Clostridia bacterium
AGCCCGTCACACGGGGCGACGGGCTTTAAGGCTGGCGCAGAAGGCGGGATTTGAACCCGCGCTACGGTTTCCCGTACTACTCCCTTAGCAGGGGAGCCCCTTGAGCCACTTGGGTACTTCTGCACAGATGGCTCACACTGCGGGTATCAGCGCCGCAATGCCAAATCATAATACCATATTTTGCGGGCATTGTCAATTTTATTGCAAGCATTGCAAAAACTTTTCCCGCTTTGTTCACTTTGCCGAAAAAAAGTGTCTTCTTCTTTGCCCGCTCGGTGCGTGCCCCGCAGAGGGCACGTGACCGGGGGCAGACGGAGGGGAGGAAAGCGCGCGCCTTTTGCGGCTGTTTGTCCGCGTTCTGTGGTATCGTTCACTTAGAAAAATGCGGAAAAAACCCCGAAAAAAAGGCAGTTTGGCGCGGTTTAATTTAAAAAGAAGTATTGCGCGCCCGCAGATTTTGTGATAAAATATTGCAGAAGAAAGGATCGGCGGCGCCGCAAGGTCTGATCGGCTGCGGCCGCCCGGGCGGCGTTTCCCTGACAGGGGGCGCGTTCCCGACAAGGGGAGAGAGAATGAACATCTGGCACGACATATCCGCAAAGCGGATCGGCAAAGAGGATTTCATGTGCTACATCGAGATCCAGAAGGGCTCCAAGAGCAAGTACGAGCTGGACAAGGAGACGGGCGTGCTGCGGCTGGACAGGGTGCTGTACACCTCTACGGTGTACCCCGCGAGCTACGGCTTTATCCCGCGCACCTATGCCGACGACGGCGACCCGCTGGACGTGCTCGTTCTGTGCAGCGAGCCCATTCTGCCCGCTACGCTCGTGCAGTGCTATCCCATCGGCGTCATCAACATGATCGACGACGGCAAGATGGACGAAAAGATCATCGCCATCCCGTTCCGCGAGCCGACGTACAACATTTACAGCGACATTTCGCAACTGCCCCGGCATATTTTTGAGGAAATGATGCACTTTTTTGAAGTGTACAAGGTCCTCGAACACAAGTCTACGTCCGTGCGCGAGATCATGGGCAGAGACAGCGCCGTCGGGGTGGTGCAGAAGTGCATCGACAACTATAAAAATAAGATAGAGGGGAAGTTATGAAGATCGTATTTTTCGGGGATTCCATTACGGACTGCGGCCGCGACCGCGCGGACGATGCGTCGCTCGGCAACGGGTACGTCGCCATTCTGTATGAAAAGCTGAAAAACCTGTACGAGGACGTGAAATTTGAGTTCCTCAACCGCGGCATCGGCGGTAACAGAGTGTGCGACCTTGCGGCGCGCGTGGACAGGGACGTCGTCGCGGAAAAGCCGGATATTGCCGTCGTGCTCGTCGGCATCAACGACGTATGGCGCAAATATGACGGGGGTGCAGACTTCGATCTCGACGCTTTTTCCGCGGCATACGAAGAGGTGCTCAAAAAGATCAAGGACTGCGGCGCAAAACTCATCGTCGTAGAGCCGTTTTTGTTCGACGTGCCCGACAAAAAGCGTTTCCGCCGCGAATTCAACCCTATGCTCGGCGCCATCCGCGACCTTGCCGAAAAGTACGCGGACGCCTTCGTGCCGCTGGATGAAATGTTTGCGGGCGTGAGCCAGAGCGTCGGCATTTCCGCGTACTCTGCGGACGGCGTGCACCCCACGCACCGCGCCTCCCGCCTCATTGCGGACAACATCATCAAAAAGATCAGGCTGTTCCTGTGAACGGGAAACTGCTCGTCGTCGTGGATATGCAGCGCGATTTTATCGACGGCGCGCTCGGCACCGCCGAGGCGCGGCAGATCCTTCCGCGCGTGAAGGAGCGCGTCCGCCTCGCCCGCGGGAGCGGGGAGACGGTCGTCTTTACCCGCGACACGCACGCGGACGACTATCTTTCGACGCAGGAGGGGCGCCGCCTGCCCGTCGCGCACTGTATCCGCGGCACGGAGGGCTGGCAGCTCGCCGAAGGGCTGGCTGCGGAGGGCGAGCGCATCTTTGACAAGCCCGCATTCGGGAGCTGTGACCTTGCGCGGTTCGCCGCCGAGGGCGGCTTTGCCGAAGCCGAACTTATCGGCGTGTGCACGGACATCTGCGTCATTTCCAACGCGCTGCTTATCAAGGCGTTCGCGCCCGAGACGCGCGTTTCGGTGCGCGCGGACTGCTGCGCGGGCGCGACGCCCGCAGGGCACGAGACGGCGCTCGCCGCCATGCGCGCCTGTCAGGTCGAGATCGTCTGAGAGCGGAGCGCATCCTCTGAGAGAGGTCTGACGGTTTTTTTCTGAAAAAATTTTTATAAAAGAGCGCCGCCCGCGGGCGGCGCTCTTTTATACGTTTTTCTGATCGCTGCGGGAGCGTTCGTTGTCGCCGCAGGCTAAACGGAACGCCTTTTACGGCAGTTTGCCTTCGGCGAGCAGTTCCAGCGCCGTTACCACGCCGCCCTCCGCGTTGGAGGGGATCGTCCGCCCGATCAGCTTTTTGAGGGGCGGATAGGCGTTTTCGGGCACATAGGGGTGTCCGCATTCGATGAGCATTTCATAGTCGTTCATGTGGTCGCCGAAGGCGATGCACTCCTCGCGCGCAAAGCCGAACGCCTTCTGGATAAAGCGCATCGCCCTGCCCTTGTGCGTGTTCCTGCCCGAGATGTCCAGCCAGTTCCCGCCCGAAAGCGTTACGCGCATATCGGGCAGGGCATGCGGCAGGACGGTCATCGTCTTTTTTTCGGGCCCGTCGTCGTCATACACGGCGATCTTGCAGACGCGCTCGCGGACGGCCGTTTTGCGCAGGTCTGCCTTTTGATTGCTGACGTAGGACGCCTTCACGAAGTACAGGAAGGGCTGTGCCTCGTCGGCGTAGTAGGCGCACTTCGGGGTGCAGAGCAGGGCGTGGACGCCGCCGAGCGTCCCGATCGCATCCAGTGCGCGCAGGGTGTCCTCTGCGGGGATGGCGCGGCTGTGGAGCACCCGCTGCCCGTAGGCGACGAGCGCGCCGTTCTCGGCGAGGAAGAGCATCTTGTCCGCGACGGGCGCGAACATCTGCTGCAGGGCGACGAGCTGCCGCCCGCTCGCCGCGCAGAAGAGGATGCCCTTTTCATGCAGTTTCCCGATCGCGCGGAAGGCGCCGCCCGGCAGGTTCCCCGCGGGGTCCAAGAGCGTTCCGTCCAGATCGCTTGCCACAAGTTTTATCATGTGTCCGTCCTTTTCCTCTCTTTCAGCCGCGCAAAGCCCGCCGCGCGCCCCTGTAAAGGTTGCCGTGCGCCCGTGCAAAGTCCGCCGTGCGCCCGTGCAAAGTCCGCCGTGCGCCCGTGCGAAAACTGCCGTATGCCGTGTGCCCGTATAAAGGGAGCTGCCCGCGTCGTGTTTTCGCTTTGCGGCGGCTGCCCGCGCCGTCACATGAGCGGCGCGAAGATGCGCAGGATCGCCCGCCAGATCGTGCGGTGCGGCCCGATCTTGATCTGCTCTTTCGTGACCCGTTCGCTCTTTTTGCAGGTCTCCAGAAAATCCTCGTACACGGCGGCGCTGACGCCTTTGTCGAAAAAGATCGCGTTGCTTTCAAAGTGCAGGTACCAACTGCGGAAGTCCATGTTCGTGGAGCCGATGATGCAGCATTCGCCGTCGCTGACGATCCCCTTCGCGTGGATAAAGCCGGGCGTGTAGCGGTAGATGCCGATCTTCCCGTTTTCGCGGATGAGCTGCGAATAGAACGCCTTCGTGACCGAGAACACGAACCGCTTGTCCGGTATGTTCGGCACGATGATGCGCACGTCCACGCCCGCGTCCGCCGCCGCGATGAGCGCGCGCTTCATCTCGCCGTCGAGGATGAGGTAGGGGGTCGTGATATAGACGTACTTTTTTGCGTTGTAGATGATCTTCAGGTACAGTTCTTCGCAGATGTTCGTGCCGTTCCCGAGCGGCGTGTCGCTGAACGGGATGCAGCTTATCTCCCCTTCGGGGCTTTGGGAGACGTAGCGGGAGAGGTCCTCGTTCTCCTTGCGCAACGCCCACATCTGCAAAAACATTGCCGTAAAGCTCTGCACGGCGCGCCCCTTCACCATGACGCCGCAGTCCTTCCAGTGCCCGTAGGGATGGGTGATGTTCAGGTATTCGTCCGCAAAGTTCAGCCCGCCCGTGAAGGCGGTCTCGCCGTCGATGACCGTGATTTTACGGTGCGTGCGGTTGTTCTGACCGACGTCGACGACGGGGCGGAACTTGTTGAAACACATGCAGCGGATGCCCTGTTTTTCGAGTATGTTTGCATAGTTCGTGGGCACGCGCGTCATCGAGCCTATATCGTCGTAGATGACGCGGACGTCCACGCCCGCGGCGGCGCGCTCTTTCAGAATGGCGAGCAGACTGTCCCAGAACTGTCCGCGCGCGATGATGAACGTTTCGAGGAAGATGAATTTTTTTGCCTGTTTGAGCACCTCGAACATGCGTGCGGCGTACCGCTCGCCCGAGGGGAAGTATTCGCAGGCGCAGCAGTCCGTCGCGGGAAGGAAGGAGCGCTTGCGGATGAGCTCCGCGCATTGCAGCGCGAAATCGCCTTTGGCGGCGAGCTTTCCGAGCGCCGCGGGATCCTGTGCGTACAGCCGCTCCGCGCCGGGGAAGCGCAGCGCGAGCTCCCGAAGTTTTCTGCGGGGTATCTTGCGTTTGCGGAGGAGCAGATAGCACACCGCGCCCATGAGGGGCAGGAAGAGCACGGGGACGATCCAGGCGATCTTGTACTCCGCGTTGACTTCTGAGTTGATGATGAAGACGACGAGCACGACGTCCAGAACGATGACCAGGAGCAGCAGCGCAAAATCGACCCAGCCGTTGTTCACGTAGACGACGAGCAGAAAGATGACGGCGGGCACGAAGAGCAGCTCGGCGAGCAGCAAAAGGCAGACGACCAGGAATTTGCTCGTCAGCAGTTTTAAAATTTTTGCTCCCCGCATAGACTCACCTTTCCGTTGAAATAGAGAAAACAGAACCGCCTTTCCGTTGAAATAGAGAAAGAGGGCGGCACCGCCCTCGTCAGCGCGGAAAAGTTTGCGGTCTGCCCGCAAAAGTCTCCGCAAAAGTTTGCGGTCTGCCCGCAAAAGTTTACATCAGGTTGATCACGCAGCACTTCACGTTTTTGCCCGCGGCGAGTTCCTCCGCGCGGGAAGAAAAGAGCTGTTCCGCCTCCGCGACGGGGAAGATCTCCAGCCCGAGCGGCGCAAGGTTGACTGCCTTGTTGACGAGAAGGTTGATCGCCGCGGCGTTGTTGGAAAAGTCGTTCGTGACCGTCGTGAGCGTCAGCCTCCTGTCCAGCGCGGGTTTGAGGGACGCCTTCGCCGAGGGGAAGCCGAAGCCCGTATAGACGACGGTGCCGCCCACTGCGGTCGTCTCGTAGGGCAGGTCGGCGGGCATGGGGTTGTAGCTCGTGAATACGCTGTGCGCCGCCATGTGCCCGCCCGTGATGCGCGAGACGTTCGCGGAAAGTTCTTCGTCCGCTTTGAGCGTATAGTAGATGCCGCATCCCGCCGCCACGGAGAGCCTCTCTTCGTCCGTGTCGATGAGGATGGGGACCTGCTGGTGATAGATCAGGAGCTGGCAAAGGATGTTCCCGATCTCGCCGCCGCCGAAGACGGCGATATGCGTGCCCTTCGGCGCGTCCAGCCGGTCGATGACCGCCTCGCAGAGGGAGACGATGCCGACGAACAGCGCGTCCGTGTCCGAAACGGAGGGCGGCAGCGCGGAGAGGTTCGCCTCTTCCGTCACGGCAAAGTCGCGCAGGTACCCCTCGCGGTCGGTGCCCGCCGCCTGCCGGTCGCTGCAGTTTTCGCCGCGTCCCGCGCAGCAGGCTTCGCACTTTCCGCAGGGAACCGTGTCGTGGATATACACGCGCGTGTTTTTTTCGACGGAGATGCAGTTTTCGCCCGCTTCGCTCACCACGCCGACCGCGAAGCGGCAGGGGATGACGGGATAGTTCGGCCTGACCGAGCCGCGCCAGATGCGCAGGTCGTAGGGAGAGAGCAGGACGTTCGTCACCTTGACTTTTGCCTGCGTCGGCGTCTGAACTGCCTCGGGCCGCTCTTCGGACGCAAGCGTTTTGGGTGAGGGTATCTTCCAGATTCTCATGATTTTCTCCTCGGCCCTCCCGTGCGGGAAAACCTTATGGTGCATTATACTCCCAAACGGAAATTTTTGCAAGCGTTTTGCGGCAGGGGGCGGCGGGAGGCGGCGCCTGCCGCCGCGCAAAAAAAATTCGGCAGACGCCGCGATTTGTTTGACTTGCTCGCAAAAATAATATATAATAGACCAGCATCTTGGTAAGAGAAAGTAAGTTTGCGAGGTGAACGTATGAAACCCGACATTCATCCGGATTATCACGAGGCGACCGTCACCTGCGCCTGCGGCGCGACGTTCAAGACGGGTACGACCAAAAAGGGCGATTCCATCAAAGTGGATATTTGCAGCAAATGCCACCCCTTCTTTACGGGCAGGCAGAAACTCGTTGATACAGGCGGCAGAGTGGATAAGTTCAAAAAGAGATACGGTATGTAAGGATCGGATGTCAGCTCTAAGCTTTGCGCGGGGCTGATTTTCTTTATCCGCAGGGCGGGAACGCGCGCGTTTCCGCGTTCTATTGCGCGCGTGCGCGTGTCTTTGATTATATGCGCGGCGCGGCTCGGGTGATTTATGGGCGAAAAAAAGGCAAAAGAGAAACAGGAAAAGCGCACTTATATCGGCGGGCAGGCGGTGCTCGAGGGCGTGATGATGCGCGGCAAAACGGCGTACGCCACCGCCGTGCGCGATCCCGAGGGCAACATCCAGGTCGAAAGCCGCCGCCTCAATACCTCCAAGCACATGCGCAGGGTCGCGAAGATCCCGCTCGTGCGCGGCGTCGTCAACCTCATCACCTCCCTCGTTTCGGGCTCGCGCATCCTCATGCGCAGCGCGGAGGTGTACGGCGACGAAGGGGAGCCGGGGCGCTTTGAAAAATGGTGCGAAAAAAAGCTGCATATCAACCTCATGTCCGTCGTCACGACGCTCGCGACCGTTCTCGGCGTGGTGCTGGCGCTCGGGCTGTTCATCGTGCTGCCCATCGTGTTCGCCAACCTGCTCGCGTCGACGGGCGTCCCCTGGCTCGCGCGGTACACGATCTGTTATAACCTCTTCCAGGGGATCTGCAGGCTGATCATTTTCATCCTGTATATCGTCGCCGTGACGGCGATGAAGGACATCCGCCGCGTGTACATGTACCACGGCGCAGAACACAAGACCATAAGCTGTTTCGAGCGCGGGCTGCCCATGACGCCCGCAAACGCCAAGACCTGTTCGCGCATCCATGACCGCTGCGGAACGACCTTTCTGTTCCTCGTCGTGTTCATCAGCATCATCGTCTATTGCTTCGTGAACTGGCTGTTCGCGGACGTCTATTTCGGCATCGGCAACGACGTGCTCGAATTCATCGTACAGTTTCTGATAAAACTGCTGTTCCTGCCCCTCATCGCGGGCATTTCCTACGAAGTGCTGAAACTGCTTGCCAAATCGCAGAGTAAGTGGCTCTTGCCCATCAAGGCGCCGGGGTTCGCGCTGCAGAAGCTGACCACCCGCGAGCCGGACGAGGCGCAGCTCGAAGTCGCCATCGCGGCGTTCCGGAAAGTGTACGAGATGGACGCCGACCCGAACCTGCCCGAGACGGATTTTATCGTCTCCAAATCGGTGCACAAATATACGCAGGAGCTTGCGGCGCTGTTCGAAGCAAAGGGTATCGACCGCAGCGACGCGGAATGGCTGGTCAGCATAAAGACGGGCATCGCGCGCAGCGAGCTCGCCTCTTCGGACGCGATGCTCGTGCCGAGCAAGGTGCGCGCGCTGGACGCGGTCGCGGCGGAACGGCTCGCAGGCAGGCCGCTGTGGTATATCCTCGGTTCGACGAGTTTCTGCGGGTATGAGATCAAGACGGACGAGCGCGCGCTCATTCCCCGCCCCGAGACGGAGATGCTGGCGGAGTTCGCCGCCAAGACGTGCGAGGAAGGGGACAAGGTGCTCGACCTGTGCACGGGCAGCGGGTGCGTTGCGATCGCTGTGGCGAAGATGGCGGAGGAGAAGAATATCACGGTGACTGCCGCGGACGTCAGCGCGGACGCGCTCGCGCTTGCGCAGGAGAACGCGAAGGCGAACCGCGCGGATATAAAATTCATCGAAAGCGACCTGTTCGCGAACGTGAAGGGCAAGTTCAACGTCATCGTCTGCAACCCGCCGTATGTGAAACACGGAGACCTCGCCTCTCTGCAGAGGGAAGTGCGCGAGCACGAACCGCTGCTTGCCTTGGACGGCGGCGGGGACGGGCTGGATTTTTACAGGCGCATTGCAAAAGATGCGCCCCGCCGCCTCGTTTCGGGCGGCACGCTGCTGCTCGAATGCGGGCAGGGACAGGCGCAGGAGATCGTGCGGCTTCTGACGAAGTTCGAATACACGATGGTCATGCGCGACCTCGAAGGCGTGGAGCGGTTCGTGCGGGCGGTGCTATAACAGTACTCGCGGATTTCTCGCGCAAAGGTGTTCACGAAATTTCTTTCAAAAGAGATGAAAGAAATTTCCGTGATTCGAGAGACAACCGAATGTTCGCCGCGACATTGCGCGGCTCTGCATTTGGTTTTCTCTCTGCGGCGCGCGCCTTAAATGCTCTCGATTATAAGAGCGCGCCGCATTCACTCTTTCCGAATTAAGTCGCAAGTATGCGACAATTTGGGGGCGCTTTTCCAAAGGCGTGGCTTTGGAACGCGCAGTTGGATTATTAAGAAGTGCTTAGCAAAATTGCGATTTCCCTTGCGCGAGTTGTTATTGAAATGCAGATGCCTTGTTTTTGTCATCCCGAGCGCAGCCGAGGGATCTGAGCTGAATGCGTTGAAAGCTGTATGCAGTCAATCAGCAACACAGACTGCATACGGCTATCGTGAGAAATTGCTCAGACCCGTTCGACTTCGCGGCGGCTATGCCGCCGCTCCGCTCAGGGTGACACAAAAGAGAACTCTTTCCAATAATCAACTGCGCGTGCCAAAATCGCAATTTTGGCTAAGCGC
>JAGHJD010000031.1 GCA_017886895.1 Clostridia bacterium
AAATAGCGATGTCTGATGGCTTGTTTTATGTCGTCGGCGCCGTGCTTGTGTGGTTCATGCAGGCAGGGTTTGCGATGGTAGAAACGGGCTTCACGCGTGCGAAAAACGCAGGCAATATCATCATGAAAAACCTGATGGACTTTTGCCTGGGTACGATCGTGTTCGTGCTGCTCGGTTTCGGCCTGTTGTACGGTACCGATACTCTCGGAGGTCTGATCGGTATCCCGAATCTGAAAATCTTTTCCGATTTTGTTTCGCCGGAAATTGCGCAGACTTTCTTCTTCAACCTCGTGTTCTGCGCGACGACCGCGACGATCGTTTCGGGCGCGATGGCGGAACGCACGAAGTTCCTTTCCTACTGCATCTACTCGCTGGTGATCAGCGCGATCGTTTATCCGATCGAGGCGCACTGGATCTGGGGCCGCGGCTGGCTTTCGAGTGCTCTCTTCGGGCATGCGACGTATGTTGACTTTGCGGGTTCCTCGCTCATTCACATGGTCGGCGGTATTTCTTCCATCATCGGCGCGTTCATTCTCGGACCCCGCTGGGGCAAGTACCTCGACAAGGACGGCAAACCCACCCTTGTCCGCAAGGAAGTCAAGTATGTCCGCGCGATCCCCGGGCACAACCTGACCATCGGCGCGCTCGGCGTGTTCATCCTCTGGTTCTGCTGGTACGGGTTCAACGGCGCGGCGACCGCTAAGGTCGACCAGCTCGCGCAGGTGCTCGTCACTACGACGATCGCAGCGGCTGCGGCGACTTGCGCCACGATGATCTTTACATGGATCAAAAACAAGAAACCGGATGTCTCCATGACGCTCAACGGTTCTCTCGCCGGGCTTGTCGCCATTACGGCGGGCTGTGCAAACGTCGATCCCATCGGTGCTTTCTTTATCGGGGTCGTTGCGGGCGTGCTGGTTGTCGTTGCGGTCGAGTTCATCGATAAAAAGCTTCATGTTGACGACCCGGTCGGCGCGATCGCGGTGCACGGCGCGAACGGTCTGTGGGGCACGCTGGCGGTAGGTCTGTTCTCCTCCGCCACGGTTTGCGAGGCAAACGGCCTGACGGCGCAGAACGGTCTGTTCTACGGCGGTGGCGGCTGGCTGCTGCTCACACAGTTCATCGGCGTCCTCTGCATTGCGGCGTGGACGATTCTCACGATGGTCGGCCTGTTCCTTCTCCTGAAAAAGACGGTCGGTTTGCGTGCGGCAAAGATCGAAGAGATCGAGGGTCTCGACAAGCACGAACACGGTCTGCCCAGCGCGTATGCGGACTTTGCTCCCGTGCCTCTGGCGGCTGAGATCCTCGACGGCGACGTCCCCGCTCCCGTCATGGAGGGCGCAGGGGTGCCCGTCATGGATATGAGCGCTCCCGAAATGCCCGCCGTCTCCGAAAGCAAAGAGGCGCCCGCGGCAAAGATGTCCAAGGTCGTCGTGGTCACCAAACAGTCCAAGTTTGAGGACCTCAAACAGGCGCTGAATAAGATCGGCGTGACGGGTCTGACGGTGACGCAGGTGCTCGGCTGCGGCGTGCAGAAGGGCGCGAGCGAGTACTACCGCGGCGTCAAGGTCGATATGGATCTTCTGCCGAAGGTGAAGGTGGAAGTGGTCGTCAGCAAAGTCCCTGTGGCGGAAGTGGTCGACGCGGCGCGGCAGGCGCTGTACACCGGTCACATCGGCGACGGCAAGATCTTCGTCTACGACGTTGAGGATGTGGTGCGCGTGCGTACGGGCGAATCCGGGTACGATGCATTGCAGGACGCCGATGACGAATAAAAAGCCCCGTTCCGTCTCTGACGGGCGGGCATGGAACAGCTCACACACAGCTCTCTCATAGACAAGGGCGGCTGCTCCGCAGAAATGCGGAGACGCCGTTCTAATGTTTTCGTTCATGCGTTTCTCGCGCAAAGGCGCTGCGTGGTATTCACGAAAAAAGTTTTGAAAGAGACAAAACTTTTTTCCGTGATTTTGAGGACAACCCCATTGCCCTCGCTATGCTCGGGACAAAGGAGGTTTTCCTCGTTGCTGTTTCGACGAGCGCCGCAGAGAGAAAAACGGCGGTTAGCCCGCAAAGCGGGCGTGCCCGCCGGTTGTCTCTCAAATCACGGCATAGCGGCGGCTGCGCCGCCGTCAACTTCGCCGATTTTGCATAAATGTCTGCAAGCAGCCGCTCCGCAAAATCGGCTTCGTTAGCCGCAGCACCTTTGTGCGAGAAACGCGTGAACTGTTTTAGTTCTTCTTGCTCCTCGGCTTAAAGATGAGCGCGAAGAGGAAGGCGAAGAGGATCGCCGCGGTCACGCCCGCGGCGGCAGCGGAGAGGGTGCCCGTCAGAGCGCCGAATAAGCCCGTCTGTGCGCCGCGGATCGCGCCGCGCGCCAGAAGGTAGCCGAACCCCGAGATGGGCACCGTCGCGCCCGCGCCCGCAAATTCGACGGCGTAGTGATACAGCCCGAGCGCCTCCAGCACGACGCCCGCGAGCATGAAAAACACGAGGATCCTGCCCGCCGTCAGTTTCGTGAAGTTGATGACGAGCTGTGCGACGACGCAGATCGCGCCGCCGACGGCGAATGCCTTTGCAAAATCCAGCAGAATGGAGAGATAGGGGTTCATCGCGTCTCCTCCCCGGCAGTGCTGCCGTGCCGTTTTGCCGTCCGTTCTTTTTCTGTCCGCCCATCTGCGGCTGTTTCGGCAGCGCCTGCGGCAGTTCCCGCCGCCTGCCCGTCTGCGGCTGTTTCGGCAGCGTCTGCGGATTTGTTTTCAGCCTTTTGCGCTGAGGAAGGTTTTCCTGTGCTCCGCTCTGTGCCCGTCCGTTCGATCGCGACGGCATGGCAGATACAGGGGATGCTCTCGCCCTGCCCCGAAGAGACGGTGGAGAGCAGCGCGCCCGTTGCCGCGAACAGCACTTTTCCGATGCGTCCGCCCCGCCGCAGTTTGTCGTAGATATAGCTGCCGAGCACCACCGCGCTGCACCCCGCGCCGCTCCCGCCCTGGAACTCGTCCTCGATGATCTTATAGACGATCTCGCCGCAGTCCACATGATTTTCGTTCACGTCCATGCCCTTCTCCCAGAGCAGGTCTTTCAGCAGCCTGCTCCCCAGCGCGCCGAGGTCGCCCGTCAGGATCAGATCATAATAGGCGGGGTCTCTGCCCGTGTCTTTAAAATGCGCCAGCAGCGTGTCCGCCGCGGCGGGCGCCATCGCCGCGCCCATGTTGTTCACGTCCGAGACGCCGAAGTCCGTCACCCGCCCGCAGGTGCCGCAGGTGACGGCGGGGCCCTCGCCCTCCGCCGAGACGACGAAACTGCCCGCGCCCGTCACCGTCCACTGCGCCTGCGGCGGGCGGGTCGTGCCCAGCTCCAGCGGGTAGCGGTACTGCCGCTCCGCCGAGGAGAAGTGGCTGCCCGTCGCCGCGACGGCATTCTGCGCGTAGCCGCCGTCCGTGAGGACGGCGGCGAGTAGCAGCCCCTCGCTCATCGTCGAACAGGCGCTGTAAATGCCGAGGAAGGGGAGTTTCGTCGCGCGCGCCGTAAAGCTCGCCGAGATGATCTGGTTCAGCAGGTCGCCCGAGAGGAAAAACCCGACGTCCTCCTCCTTTAACTTTGCCTTTTCAATGCTCCTGCGCACCGCGGTCAGCAGCATCTTGCGCTCCGCGCGCTCGAAGGTGTCCTCCCCGAACATGTCGTCGTCGAGGGGGATGTCCGTGTATTCGCCGACGATGCCCGCACACTCCTTCGGCCCCGCGACCGTCGCCGTTGCGATGATCTTGGGGAGATTTTTAAACCAGATCGTCCGTCCTCTGCGCATGCCTGCCTCCGTCTTTCAGTTTGCGGAGAGCAGGTGCAAATAATACATGCGGGCGGACTTTTGCGCGGCAGTACAGGGGAAAAGGGGAGATGCGGGGCAGGCAGGGCGCGGGCAAAACCCCGCGGTTTTTTGCGCACGCCCTTTTTCGGCGAAAGGGCGCATTCGGTGTACAAAATGCCTCCGCATGTGCTATACTTTATAAGAGAAAGTTTGCGGGCGCCTGCCGCGGGAAGGCGCCCGAGGGCAGGGGAGGTGCGCGCCGTGTTGGGCAGGGAACTTGTTTTTGCACTCATCGGCACGGGTGCGACCTTTCTGGCGACGGCGCTCGGCGCGGCGCTCGTCTTTTTCTTCAAAAAGGACATGTCTGCGCTGCTGCAGCAGATCTTTCTGGGCTTTGCGGCGGGCGTGATGACGGCGGCGGCAGTCTTTTCACTGCTCCTGCCCGCGATAGAGGATGTGCAGGAGGCGGGCGGCAGCGTCCTTTTCCCCGTCGGCGGCGGGTTTTTGCTCGGCGTGCTCTTTTTGTTTCTGCTCGATCACCTGATCCCGCACCGTCACCTCGGCAGCGACGCGCCCGAGGGCCCGCCCGTGCGCCTGAAAAAGACGACGATGCTCGTCTTTGCCGTGACGCTGCACAATATCCCCGAGGGCATGGCGGTGGGCGTTGCGTTTGCCGCCGCGGCGGCAGGTCCGGAGGCGGGCGCGCTTGCGGCGGCGATCGCGCTGGCTGCGGGCATGGCGCTGCAGAACTTCCCCGAGGGGGCGGCGGTCTCGCTGCCGCTGCGCTCGAACGGCATGGGCAAGGGCAAAGCGTTTGCCTGCGGTGCGCTCTCGGGCACGGTCGAGCCCGTGTTCGGCATCCTTGCGGTGCTTATCGCGGGCACGGCGGCGGGGATCCTGCCCTGGCTTTTGAGTTTCGCGGCGGGCGCGATGCTGTACGTCGTCGTCGAAGAGCTCATCCCCGAGGCGCACCTCGGCACCCATTCGCACGTCGGCACGGCGAGCGTGCTTGCGGGCTTTTTCGTCATGATGCTTCTGGACATCCTGCTCGGCTGAGAGAATGACGCGCATATGCGCGCGAAAAAATATACAGATAAGATACGGAGGGCAAATTGTATGAAAGTTGTCATCATCGGCGGCGTCGCGGGCGGCGCCACTGCCGCGGCGCGGCTGCGGCGGCTGGACGAGCACGCGGAGATCGTCGTGCTCGAGCGCAGCGGGTACGTCTCCTACGCGAACTGCGGTCTGCCGTACTATGTGGGCGGGGTCATTCAGAACAAGAAGGCGCTCACGCTGCAGACGCCGCAGAGTTTTAAGACGCGGTTCAATATCGACGTGCGCGTGCACAGCGAGGCGGTCGCCATCGACCGCGTCAAAAAAGAGGTGCGCGTGCGCGAGACGGAGAGCGGGCGCGAATATACAGAGCGCTACGACAAGCTCATTCTCTCCCCGGGCGCGCGGGCGGTCGTGCCGCCCGTCGCGGGCGCGGAGAGCCCGCGCGTATTCACCCTGCGCACGGTGGAGGATACCTTCCGCATCGCCGCGTACATTGCGGAAAAGGGCGCAGGGCGCGCCGTCGTCATCGGCGGCGGGTTCGTCGGGCTGGAGATGGCAGAGAACCTCACGGAGCGCGGCATCGGCGTCACCCTCTGCGAGGGCTCGCCGCAGGTACTGCCGCAGACGGATGCGGACATGGCGTGCTTTCTGCACGCGCGCCTGCGCGCGGCGGGCATCGACCTGCGGCTGAACGCGAAGGTGCTCGGCTTTATCGAAGAGGGGGACGCGCTCACCGTCCGCACCGAAAAGGGGGAGGTGCGCGCGGACTTCGCGCTGCTCGCCGTGGGCGTCGCGCCCGATACGGCGCTCGCCGCGGCGGCGGGGCTGGAGCTCGGCGCGCGGGGCGGTATCGTCGTGGATGAGCACATGCGCACGTCCGACAAAGACATCTACGCCGTCGGCGACGCGGTGCTCGTGAAAAACGCGCTGACGGGCGCGGTCGGCTCGTTTGCACTCGCGGGACCCGCGAACAGGCAGGGCAGGATCGCCGCGGACAACGTGTGCGGCATCCCGTCCGTCTACCGTGGCGCGCAGGGCTCGTCCGTGCTCAAACTGTTCGACATGACGGCGGCGTTCACGGGGCTTTCGGAGCGCGCGGCAAGGGCGGCGGGCATCGCCTGCGACAAGGTCGTGCTCTTCTCCGCGAACCACGCCACCTATTACCCCGGCGCGCAGAACATGACGCTGAAGGTGTTCTTCCGCCCTGAAAACGGCGAAATTCTGGGCGCGCAGGCAGTGGGCTATGCGGGCACCGAAAAGCGCATCGACGTGCTCGCGGCGGCGATCCGCGCGAAGATGACCGCGGCGGACCTGCAGGCGCTCGACCTGTGCTATGCGCCGCCGTACTCTTCGGCGAAAGATCCCGTCAACATGGCGGGGTACGTCATCGAAAACGTGCGCGCGGGCTGCAAACAGTTCCACTGGCACGACCTGCCCGCCGTGTACGCGGATAAAAACGCTCTGCTTCTGGACGTGCGCACGGACGCGGAATTTGCGGCGGGGCACTTCCCGCAGGCGCTGCATATCCCCGTGGACGAACTGCGCGGGCGCATGCACGAGCTGGATAAGAGCAAGAAGATCTACGTCAACTGCCAGAGCGGGCTGAGAAGTTACATCGCCTGCCGCATGCTCATGGGGGAGGGGTTCGACTGCTACAACTTCTCGGGCGGATACCGCTATTATGCGGCGGTCGTGCAGGACGCCGCCGCCGAGGGCGTTCCCTGCCACCCCTGCGGGATCCCCGTCGGGGAATGAGTTTGCGGCACTTCCGCAGAGAAAAGAAAAAGCGCCGCGCGGAATCTTCCGCGCGGCGCGCTTTTAAACGCTTTTAAATTTGTTTCTGCTTTTTTGCCCGCTGCGCAAAAGCGCAGCAAGCGGGTATTTTTCTGCGCCGCGTGCAGCGGCGGGGCGCTTGCGCCGCTCAGCCGCCGTAGAGGGCGGCGAGCGCCTCCGCGCGGGCGCGCACCTCTTCGGCGATCGCCTGCGGTTCGAGGACGCGCACGCCGTCGCCGAAGGAGAGCAGTTTGGAGAGCAGAACTTCCCCCGCGGGCAGCGTCGCCTCGGCAAACAGTTCGCCGCCGACCGTGCGGATGCTGCCGATGCCCAGCCATTCCTCCGCGTCGGGCAGCGCTTTTTTTTGCACCGCGAGGCGGAGCTGCACCATCTCGGCGTCGGCAAAGGTGAAATGCAGGGGGAGATGCGCGCGGTCGATCTCCCGCCGCGCGAAGCTCTCGCCCGTGCCGCTCGCGCTGCGGATCCTGCCGATGCGGAAGAGGCGGAAGTCCTGCCGCCTGCGGCACCAGGCGTAGAGGTACCAGATATTCTGTTTGTAGATCAGAAGGTGCGGCTCCACCGTGCGCCTGCTCTCCGCGCCCTCGCGGTCGATATAGGCGAGGTCGAGGCACTCCCGCCGCTCGGTCGCGTCCTCCAGTGCGTGCAGCTTGTCCGAAAATTCGTAGGCGTCTCCCCAGCCGCTGCCGTCCACGAGGATATTGCCCGAGATCGTCAGGCTCTTCCCGTCCGTCTTGCGCTGCTGTGAGAGCTTTTCGAGCGCGGCGCGCACCGTTTCGTCGTGCATCTGTTCGTACAGCGCGTGCAGGGCGTTCACCGCCGCGCCGTACTCCTCTTCGGTAAAGAAGTTTTCGGGCAGGCGGTAGGTGTCGGGCAGGCAGACGCCGCCGTTTCTGCCCCGCTCTACGACGAGCGGCACGCCCGCGACGCTCAGCTCTTCGATGTAGCGGTACACGCTCCGCGCGCTCACGCCGCACTCTTTGGCAAGCTGTGCCGCGCTCAGCTTGCGCCGCCGCAGCAGTTTGAACAGGATCTGCAGCATGATCTGAAATTTCATTTTTCCCTCCCGCCCGCGCGCCGTTCGGCGCGCGGATCTTTTTTGCCCCGACGGGCATATTTGCCGCCTCTCCCGCCTATGATAGAGAGAGCAAAAATTTTTTTGTGTTTTCTGAAATTATTTTAATATACCTGACAATATCTGTCAAGTATATTGTGCTACGATAGGGATAGAATCGGGAGGGGACAGGCATGAACAGGCTCTTCGGAAAGAAAATCGCAACAAACGGCGCGGTGCTGCTGCCCGCGGCGGAGCATGCGTGCGGCAGGGTCGTGCGCAGGGAGAACGCAGACGGCGCCTCTGCGCGCAAAGAAAATGCGGACGGCTCTGTCCGCAGGGTCGGCGCAGCGGGCAATTTCACGAACGGGGAACGGGCAGGCGGCAATTTCATGCGCGCGGAAAGCGCGGCGTGCGTGCGCCGTCCGTGCACGCAGTCTGCGGCGGCGTGCACAGCGGTGCGTTGCCGCGGCGTGCGGGAGTTGCAGGAACGGACCGCGGAATATGCCGCGACGGTCGCCTTTCTGCTTGCGCGCGCCAAACGGGAGGAGAGCCGTTCCGCCCGCTCCGCTTCACAGACTTCTATAAGCTGCGGCGCGGCGAATGCGCGGAGACAAAAAACCGCCGCAGACGCGCTCGAAGAGGGGTTTGCGCGCCTTTCGGCGCTCGCGGGGCTGAACGTTGCCGAGCGCGCCGCGGCGCACTTTGCAACAGTATAAAAGAAACTTTTAATAGATATAAGTTTTATTTATAGTTGATTTTCACAGAGAATGTTTGCAAATTCCGTGTAACAATGGTACAATAAATGTTGAAAATAAAAAACAAAGGAGTTTTTTACTATGTCGTATGTAGAGAGCGTTCTCGAGCGCGTCAAAGCGCAGAACCCCAACGAGCCTGAATTCCATCAGGCGGTCACAGAAGTTCTGAACAGCCTGAAAGCCGCGATCGACGCGAACCCGCAGTATGAAAAAGCGGGGCTTCTGGAGCGTCTGGTCGAGCCGGAGCGCATCATCATGTTCCGCGTTCCCTGGGTGGACGACAAGGGCAACGTGCAGGTCAACAAGGGCTACCGCGTACAGTTCAACAGCGCCATCGGCCCTTACAAGGGCGGTCTGCGCTTCCACCCGTCGGTGAATCTGTCCATCATCAAGTTCCTCGGCTTTGAGCAGATCTTCAAAAACAGCCTGACCGGTCTGCCCATCGGCGGCGGCAAGGGCGGTTCGAACTTCGATCCGAAGGGCAAGAGCGACAACGAGATCATGCGCTTCTGCCAGAGCTTTATGACCGAGCTCTACCGCCA
>JAGHJD010000007.1 GCA_017886895.1 Clostridia bacterium
CGAAAATCGCAGGGCAGCGCCCGAGATTTTTGGGAAGAGGAGGAGCGGAGCGCGCATGCGAGCATTGCCCTTTGGGGCGATGCGAGAGCGCAGCCGACCGCGACGACGAGAGGGCGCTTAGGCAAAAGTGTCATTTTGCCACGCGCAGTTGATCATTGAAAAACCATCACCTCTGTCATCTTAAACAATGCCGCCCGCAGCAACAGCCCCCCGTATTGCGGCAGATTGCTCTTATGGGTCAGAGGCTCTTTTTCAGGCTCCTGCGGATGCTGCCGAAAAAACCGCGGTAGCGCCCTGCGGGATTGTACAGCCTGCGCGTGCCCTTCGCCACGTTCTGCGCGAGCATGCGGAAGGCGCGCTGCCCCTCCGAACTCCTGCGCCGCTCGCCGAGGAACACGCCGTCCTCCTGCGGCAGCACGCCGAGGAGGGGCACTTTCAAAAGCTGCGCGATCTCGCGCGGGGAGAGCACCTCGCCCTCCGCGACCATGTCCCCGCGCACCATGTTCACGACCAGCTCCACGCTCCTGAGGCGGTAGCTCTTCAGCACGGCGACCACCTTGTCCGCATCGCGCAGAGAGGAGATATGCGGGGTGGTGACGACGATCGCCTCGTCTGCCGCGGCGCAGGCGCGGTGGAACCCGCCCTCGATGCCCGCGGGCGAATCGATGAGGATATAGTCGAACCGCGGCGCGAGGGAATCGAGCACCAGCCGCACCGCCTGCGGCGAGAGCGGGCGCTCGTAGCTTTTCCCCGCCGCGAGCAGGAAGAGGTTCGCGCTCTCCTCAAAGGGCACGAGCGCCTGCCGCGCGCGGCAGCGCCCCTCGATGACGTCCGTCATGCCGTACACGACGCGCGCCTCCGCGCCGCTCACGACGTCCGCATTGTTCAGCCCGAAATCGGTATCGGCGACGACGGTGCGCTCGCCCAGCGCCGCCAGGCACCGCCCCAAATTGACGGCGACGGTCGTCTTTCCCACGCCGCCCTTTCCCGATGTTATCACGATCTTGCGCGCCACGCCCAAGCCCCCGCATTTTTTTACAGTATATACCCGCCGCGCATGACAGAATTTATCCCGTTTGCGCGAATACGCGCGCCTTTTGGGGAAAGAGGCGCGGGCAAAAACACGGTCAAACGAAAACGGCGCCCTGCGGAGTTCTCCGCAGGGCGCCGAACTGCTCTTATACTGTTTTTACGGTCACACGATCTTCTCGCCGAGCGGTCTGCCGCCGAGCAGATGGATGTGCAGGTGGTGCACCGTCTGCCCCGCGTCCTGCCCTTGGTTGACGATGAGGCGGTAGCCGCTTGCAAGCCCCAGCGACGCCGCGATCTGCGGAATGACCGTCAAAGCGTGCTTTACAAGCTCCGCGCCCTCCGCGTCCATTTCGGCAAGGGTCGCGAAATGCGCCTTGGGCACGACGAGTACGTGCACGGGCGCCTGCGGGTTCAGGTCTTTGAAGGCGACGACCTGCTCGTCCTCGTACACCTTGTCTGACGGGATCACCCCCGCCGCGATCTTGCAGAAAATACAGTCTTTTTCAAGTTTCATAGAGTACCTCGCAATGATTTATTCTTCTTCGGGCGTGCAGAGCAGCCCGTCCCTGAACCGTTCCAGAGCGCGCACGCGCGTTCTTTTTCCGACGCTCCCCCGCACGTACAGGCGGATATAGTTTTCGGAATACCCTTCCGTGAACCCGCCCCGCTCCTCTTCGGGGACAAGTTCGAGCGCCTTTCCGACAAAGCCGCCCTCGTACTCTTCCCGCAGCCGCCTGCCCAGCGCCATCAGCCGCGCGAGCCGCTCCTTTTTGACCTGCGGCGCGAGATCGGGCAGTTTCGCCGCGACCGTGCCCGTCCGCCTGCTGTACGCAAAGCAGTGGATCTGCGAAAAGCGCGCCTCCTCCGCGAGCGAAAGAGTGGCTCTGAAGTCCTCCTCCGTCTCCGTCGGGAACCCGACGATGATGTCCGTCGTCACGGCGGCGCCCGGGAACGCCCCGCGCACGAGCGCGGCCTTTTGCAAAAACTCGGCGCGGGTGTACTTGCGGTTCATTGACCGCAGCACCGCGTCCGACCCGCTCTGCAGGGAGAGGTGGAAGTGCGGCGCAAAATCCCGCACCTCCTTTGCCGCCGCGAGCAGCCGTTCGGTGACGGCGTGCGTCTCCAGCGAGCCGAGGCGGATGCGCGCCTTCGCCCCTTTCACCGCGCGCAGCAGGTCCGCAAGATCCCGCCCGCCGTCCGAATAGGACGAGAGGTCTATGCCCGTGACGACGACCTCTTCGGCGGGGCAGGACAAAATTTCCGCCGCCGCGCTCTCCAGCGCGCGCGAGCGCGAGCGCCCGCGCAGGTACGGGATGATGCAGTACGAGCAGAAGTTGTTGCACCCGTCCTGCACCTTCACGAAGGCGCGCGTCTGCAAAAAATGAGGGGAAGGGAGCTCTTCAAAGCGCGTTTCGGCGGGCGCAACGCGCACGCCCTCCGCGTCCAGAAGTTCCAATATACTGCCCTTGTGCATCGCGCCCGTGACGAGCTGCACGCCCGCCCTGCCCGCAAACTGCGAGGGCATGCGCTCGGCGGCACAGCCGCACACGAGGATGCGCGCGGCGGGCGAAACGGCGCGGATGCGCGCGATCGCCTGCCTGCTCTTTTTCTCCGCCTCCGCCGTCACGGCGCAGGTGTTGAGGATATACAAATCCGCGGGGACGAGCTCGTCCGAGACCTCGTAGCCGCGCTCTTCCAGCCCGCGCAGAAGAGAGGCGCTCTCGCAGCCGTTGACCTTGCACCCGAGCGTAAAGACGACCGCCTTCATTGCCACTCTCCCAAAGAAAACATCACCGCCGCCGTGAACGCGATGCACGCCGTCTCCGCGCGCAGGATGCGCTTGCCGAGCGTGACGCCCGCAAAGCCCGCCGCCTGTGCCGCCGAAAACTCCTCGGGCGCGAACCCGCCTTCGCTGCCCACGACGAGCGCGCAGGAGCCTTTGAGCGCGCGCAGGTCGGCGTCGCTCTTTTCGGCAAATTCGCAGGCAAACAGCTTGTTCTCATACCCCGCCGCCGCGGAAAGCACCCCGTCAAGAGAGGGGAAGTACCGCACGGAAGGGACCGTTGCGCGCAGGCACTGCTGCGCCGCCTCGCGCGCGACCTTCTGCAGCCGCGCGAGCTTGTTCTCGTTCATGTACGCGCTGCAATAGCGGCTCGCGAACACGCCGACCTCGCACACGCCCAGTTCCGTCGCCTTCTGCACGACGAGCTCCGTCTTGTCCCCTTTCAGCGCGCCGCAGAAGAGGGCGACGGGCGTTCTGCACTCCTTCTGCGAGGGGGCGCCCGCCGTCACGGTGCAGCGCAGCGCGCCCCGTTCGGCGGCGTTGACGATCGCCGCATACTCGGTGCCGCTGCCGTCGAAGAGGACGACCTCGTCCCCCTCGCGCAGGCGCAGCACGTTCTTTGCGTGCGCGTACGCCTCGCCCGTGAGCAGCGTCTCCCGCTCTATTTTCTCCACAAAAAATCTGCGAACCGCCATACCCGTTCCCGTTACTTTTTCAAAGCGAGCGCAAACCATTCGCCCCGCTGCATCTCTCTGCAAACGTTCAGCCCCTGCGCGGCATACGCCTCTTTGACCTGCGCAAGTTTGGGCGCGATGATGCCGCTCAGAATGAGCGAGCCGCCCTCTTTGAGATAGCGCGGGATGACGGGCGCGAGGCGGCAGAGGATGTCCGCCGTGATATTCGCCAGCACGATCTCGCCCTTCGTATCCGTCTTGTCCAGAAGGTCCGTGAGCACGACCTGCGTCTTTTCCGCAACGCCGTTGAGCTGCGCGTTGTGCAGCGCGCTCTCCGCCGCGATGCCGTCGATGTCCGTCATCACCGCAAAGCGCGCGCCGAGCTTGACGGCGGAGATGCCTAAGATCCCGCTGCCGCAGCCGACGTCGATGACGGTATCCCCCTCTTTGAGGACGGATTGCAGCAGTTCGAGGCACATCGCCGTCGTCTCGTGCTCGCCCGTGCCGAACGCCATGTTCGAGTCGAGCAGCACGACCTCCTCCCCCGCCGCGGGCGCATAGTCCACCCAGACGGGGCGCACGACGATGCGGCTGCCGATATGCAGGGGGCGGAAGTGTTTTTTCCAGATCTCCGCCCATTCGTCGCTCTCCGCCTCGCGCCGCGACGTCTCCAGCGTGCCGAAGAAGAGATACCCCTCGCCGCGCGCGCGCATCTCCTCCAGCTCTTCGCGCACGGCGCGCTCGTCCTCCGCCGCCGTCTCCGCGGAAAAATAGCACTTGACGAGCGCCTCGCCCGTGTCCTTTACGGCGGATTCGTCGATGTAGTCCCAGAACACGCGCTTGTCCTTCTGCAGGGCGATCGCGTCCGCCGCGTCCAAGATGGCGACGCCGCCCGTCGTGTGCTGCCACAAAACGTCGGCGACCAGCTCCGCCCCCTCGCTCGTCGTATGTACGGTAAATTCGATGACCTTCACTGCCCTCGCCTCCCGCGCGTCTGCAGCGCGCTGCCTGTTCCGCGCCCGCTTTCGCCCGTTTATTCTCCCCTGTATTGTACCCGTTTTTTGCGCTCCCGTCAACCGCTTTCGCCCCTGCTCTCCCGCCCCATGCGTGCGTCCGCGCAAAAAAGCCCCGCGGAACTTCCCGTTCCGCGGGGCGCTTGTGAAGAGGCAGGTTCAGCGACCCGTCACCGGTTCGTATTCGTACCTGTTCTTGCCGTCCTCGCCCTCCGTGATATGCACGATATAGCTCTGCACGCCCTCGCCGCTGCCGATACGCAGGCGGATCACTTCCTCGCCGCGCACCGTCTCGCGCTCGAAGTACAGCGTCTCGCGCACGCCGTCCTTATACGAAGTCATCTTCAGCTCCGTCTCGCCCTGCTCGTCCTCATAGGAGAAGGTGCTCCGCTCCGCAAGGGCGCCGCCGCTGTACACCGAATAGCTGTACTCCTGCTCCGTTTCGCCTTCCTCCGTCTCATAGCCCTGTTCGACCAGCATGTAGCTTGCGTCGCTCAGCGTGACGCGGAACTTGGTCTCGCTCTCCGATTCGTTCCCCTCCGTCTCGTTCTCGCGGCTGCCTTCTACGGCATAGAACGTGCCGTCGATCTCCATAACGCCTCTGATCGCGAACGTCTCTTCGGTCTCGTCGTCATCGTCGTCGCGATCCGTTTCGGAGGCGATCAGCTCCTGGTTGTAGTACATGGTGTACTGCAGGGTGTTGCCCGCAAGGTCTTTATAAGAGACCGTCATCTTCTCGCTGTATTCGGGGTCGTCCGAAGGCTGCGAAACGACGCTGAACCCGCCGTCACTCAGAAGGCTTTCAACGAGCGCCATGTAGCGGTCGAGCCCCTCGGGCACTGTTTCCGCCGTCCCGTCTGCGGGGGGCGCCGCGGTATCGTCTGCGGGATCCGCCGCAGTCCCGTCCTGTGCGGACGCATACACCGAAACGCCCTTCGCGCTTGCGAGCTGCGCCGCGCTGCCGCCGTTCATGGAGGAAATGATCATGCCCGCGCTCGCCGCGCTGAACCCGTACACCGACTCCGCCGTCGTAAGTTCCGAAAACTTCCCGTCATCTGCGCCGCTGCCCGTCTCCTGCGAACAGCCGGCTATCCCCAGCGCCAGCACGAGCGCCAAAACCAAAAGAACCGCCGTAAAGATCTTTTTCATTTCATTCATTCTCCTTTCTTTTTATCCGGGAAGAGGAGCTCCGGAACTTCCCTTCCTCACCTATACAACAGCGCAAAGCGCCCGTTTTGTTGGAAGTCCCCGAAATTTTTTAAAATTTTTTCGGGCGCTCCCGCCGCGCCCGCTCTTTGATATTGCTTGACACTTCCCGCTCTATACAGTATTATTTATAAAAAATTCACTTTTAACCAACAATCCGACCCTTTCGGACTGTTATACTATTGGAAGGTACCGTATGCGCGAAAAACTCGAGCAGAGCATCGAAAAGCTGAAAGCGGGGGACCACAGCGCCTTCGATTTCATCTACGAGCGGACGCACCTCTCCGTCTATTACGCGGTCCTCTATATCGTAAAGGACAAAATGCACGCGGAGGACCTGCTGCAGGAGACCTTTGTGAAGGCGATCCGGAACCTGCACCAATACGAGGCGGGGACGAACTTCGCCGCGTGGCTGCGCACGATCGGGAAATCGCTCGCCTACAACTTCCTGAAAAAGAACAGGCGGGAGACGCCGACCGACTTCGACGCCGAGAGCTATAAATACGGCACCTACGAGACGCAGCTCCCCTACATCTTCGACGTTGCGGCAAAGCTGCTCTCCGAAACGGAGTACGAGATCCTCATGCTCTGCCAGGTCTCGGGCTACAAGCGGCGGGAGGTCGCCGCAATGCTCGGGCTGCCCGTCGGAACGGTCACATGGAAGAACAACGAGGCGCTGAAAAAGCTGAAAAATCATCTGCAAAAGGAGGGCGGGGTATGAAAGAGATAAAGAAATTGCTCGCACGGCAGTCCGACAAGATCCTGCCCGACGAGACCGTTAAGGAAAATATCAGGCGCGAACTCGGCATGGAGGAGACGGGCGCCTCGCTCGCCTATGCGCACGGCGGCGAAAAGACGGAAAAGCGGAACGTGAAAAAACTGCTCCCTCTGTTTGCGGCGCTGCTTGCCGTCGTCGTCCTGCTCTGCGTGCTCCTCCCCGTGTTTCTGAACAGGCAGGGCGGGCAGAGCCCAGTGCTGGACAATAAATTCGACAGTATCACCGACGCCGATTCCTTCTATGCCTACGGCGCGGCGTCCGTCGGCGCCATTCTCGACTCCGCCGGAACGGGCGGCACATCTCCGCAGATACGCACCGCCGCCGCGAGCGTCTCCCCCGAACAGGGGCAGATCGACACGATCAACCGCTACCTCTCGCTCGCGGAGAGCCTTTTAAGCGACGGCAGCATCGTCGGCGAGAGCATCGCGGGCGGCGAAGGGTACGGATACGGCATGAACGTCCTCTACACCGATCTTCTCGGGAACACCGTCTCCTACACCCTGTATTATGACAAAGAATTTCTGAGCGGTGAGACGGACGAGGAGGAGCGCGAAGAGAACTACGCCATCACGGGCGTGCTGCTCCTCGACGAAAACACGCAGTATCCCGTAGAAGGAAATTACCAGACCGAGACGGACGGCGAAGAATCCGAAAACGAACTCTACTTCAAGGCATATACGAATGCCGCGAGAACTTCGTATATCGAGGTGCGGCAGGAGCATGAGAGCGAGACCGAAGACGCGGAGACGGAGACCGAGACGGAGTACGTCTACTCCGTCTATGCGCAGGGCGCGCTGACCGAGCGGATCGCCGTCGAATACGAATCGGAGGAGGGCGAGCTCGAGCTGAAAATGACCATCACGGGGAGCGGCGTGCGGGATGAACTCACCTTCCGCAGCGGCACGGACAGCGGAGAGAGCGTGCTCTTCGCCTCCGGCACCGTCAACGGCGAATCCGTCCGCTTCCGCGTGTATATCCGGGAAGGCAAATACCACTACGTCTTTGAGGACGGCTCCTCCTCCGACCACGACCGCTATGACGATGACGAAGAGGACGACGACGATTGAACCTGCATTTCCGCAGCCGACGGCGCCTGTCCCCCCTTTCTCTTTTAAGTAAAACGGCGCCCGCCGCAGACTGCGGCGGGCGCCGCCCTATCGCGCGCACGGCGCGCTCGTCCTCCGCCGTCTCCGCGGAAAAACAGCACTTTACGAACGCCTCGCCCGTGTCCCTTACGGCGGATTCGCCGATGCGATCCCAAGACACGCGCTTGCCCTTTTGCAGGACGAGCGCATCCGCCGCTCCCCTTTTTTGTACCCGCTTTTGGAAATTCCGTCAACTTGATCCGCCTGAAACATAAAAGTTCCCGCTCCGCTTTTGCAGGCGGGAATTATGATATTTTCGCAAATAAGTTGACATTAACCCCCCCCCGTGATACAATGGTACTGCACAAATTCATTTTTCAGGAGGGGCAATATGAAAAAACTGCTTTCCGCTTGTTTAGCGGCTTTGCTCGCGCTCGGCTTGTTCGCCTTTGCGGGCTGCGACGAGGGGACGTCCGTCGGCGGGGATACCGACCCGGACACGATCGTTTCGGACGAACTGACCGAGAAGGAGTGGGAAGCCGCCTTCGCGCCCGAAGCGTTTGAAAACTACACGATGAAGCTGACCGAAAGCTCCGACGGGAAAACGGACTCCGTCACCGTAAAGGTCGCAGCGACCGAAACGGGCACGCTCGCCAGTGAAAACGACGGCGACGAGGTCTATTACGAAGTTGCCGCCGGCAAAACGAATTACTACTATAAAGAGAACGGCACCTGGAAAAAAGAGGAACTGACGGGCTACGACCCCGCAAGCTACCTGACCTATGCGCAGATGGTCGCGGGCGAATACGGCAAACTCCCCTACAACGATGCGCAGAAGGCATACACCGCCGAAAACTATACCTTTACGGGCGACTTGAAGGCGGACAAAGTGACCGTGAAATTCGCGGATAAAAAGCTCGCCTATGTACGCTACGATATCACCGAAGGGCAGAATTCCGGCTCCATCGAAGCGCTGTTTTATGACTACGGAAAGACGAGCGTGACCCTGCCCTCTCTCGGCGGGGAAGAGCCTTCGGACGGCAAAATGAGCCAAACGGAGTGGGAAGCCGCTTTCGCGCCCGAAGCGTTTGAGAACTGCGAAATTGCCTTTGATATTTCCACCGATCTGATCAATTCCGACGGCAGCATCCTAAGGGAAGATTTTATGCACCATACGGAAACGCACGCAAGCGAAATAACGCCGGAAAAAGAACTTTATTATACAGAAAGCGCCCAGATCGATACGCCCTACGGCTATGCTTACAAATATTATGGGGAAAAGCGTTCGGACGACAGTTATTTTATATATTATAATGATTCCAGGGAAAACACCACCAAGTACCATGCCCTGGCATGCTCCGAAAGCGATATCCATGAGACCCTGCTTACCCCTGCTTTCCTTATGAGCACCTTTTCTTCCCTGTACGGCAGCGCACAGGCAGAAGAAAACGGAACGTACCTGTTGGAAGAGATCAAATGGGAACTTTTCTCACAGGGGCGCCTCACCCTGGACACCGTTGCGCTTACCTTTCAAAACGGAAAGGTAAGCAGCCTCTCCGCCACCAGAAGGTACGGCAGCCCTTCCTCTCTCCATAATGCTACAATAACGGCTTCGTTCACCTACGGCGGCACCTCCCTCACCCTGCCCACCGAGATCGCCGTGGACGAATACACCCCTGCCGAGGCGATCGTCTCCGAAGAACTTGACAACACGGAATGGGCGGCGGCGTTTGCGAACGGGGTATTCACGAACCTTTCGTTCAGCGTCCGCCAAAGCGGCGCCGTTGTGCAGGAAGAGGTGATCGAATTTTCCCAAACGGGCGGCACAACGCACATCCGCCGCGAGCTGGATACCCCCGACCTTTCCGCGACCTACTATTATGAATTTACCGCCGACAGCGATTGGCGGTACAGCTACGGCGACAATTTCGATTGGATCAAGCAGACCACGCAGGAAGCGGAAGACAACTTCACCACAGACACCTATTTTGCCATGGTCGGCGCGCTGGCGCTGATGAAAGAGCAGCTCACCTTTGCAGACGGCGCCTACACCGCAAGCAGCGTTGCCATGCCGTCGCTGCACCTCTCCTTTACGGACGTGACGCTCAAATTTTTGGACGGCAGACTCGTCTACGCGCAGTTCACGCAGGCAACCGACGGCGCAGCCGCCGCAGTCACCTCCGAAATACGGCTGTATAACTACGGCACGACCGAGGTGGACCTGCCGAACGTCGCATAAATTCCGGGAAACGGCAAACGGCGCGCCTTCCTTACACGGGGAAGGCGCGCTCATGCTCTTCATACAGAGCAGCGCCGCGCGGAGCAGAAGCTCTGCGCGGCTGTTTTTTGTATCCGATTACTTTTTATACGGGTCCACGCCGTACAGCGCCTGCACGTTGTCGCGGTAGGCGCGCATCTTCGCCGTCTGGCGGGCGTCCACGCTCTTGTCGAAGGATTCCAGCGCCTGTTTCTGCTCGCGCGTAAGCCGCGCGGGCACCTCCACAAGCACGGTGATGTACATGTTGCCCGTGCCCGTGCGCGTCTTGATGCCCTTGCCGCGCACGCAGAACACGGTGCCGTTCTGCGTCCCCTCGGGGATGAGGTACTCAAACGTTTCGTCCAGCCCCGGCACCTGCACTTTGCCGCCCAACGCCGCCGTCGCGAACGAGACGGGCAGTTCGACGTACAGATCTTTGTCCTTGCGCTTGAACAGCTTGTGCGGTTCGACGCGGAAGATGACGATCAGATCGCCGGGCGCGCCGCCCTTCGGCGACGCCTGCCCGAACCCCTTCTTGCGGATATAGCTGTTCGTATCCGCGCCCGCAGGGATGTTGAGGGTCACGACCGTCTCTTTGCGGGTGTAGCCCTTGCCCTTGCAGTCGGGGCACATGTCGGTGATCTTCCTGCCCGTGCCGCCGCAGGCATCACAGGTCGCAAGACGGATGGTCCTGCCGAACAGCGAATCCTGTGCGTAGCGCACCTGCCCCGTGCCCTTGCACTTCTCACAGGTAGTATATGCCGTGCCGTTCTTCGCACCCGTGCCTTTACAGCTCGGGCAGGGTTCGTTGCGGGTGTAGCGCAGCTCCTTCGTGCAGCCCTTCGCCGCATCGAGGAAGGAGAGCACCACCTCTTTGGTGACGTCCTCGCCCTGCTGCGCGCTCTGCCGCTCGCCCGCGCCGCCGAAGCCCGAGAAAAACTCACTGAAAATGTCGCCGAACCCCGAAAAGCCGGAAAATCCGCCGCCCGAAAAGCCCGAGAACCCGCCCGCGCCGCCGCGCATGCCGGGGTGCTCCAGCTCGTAGTCGTAGGCGGCGCGCTTCTGGGGGTCGGAGAGCACTTCGTTCGCCTCGTTGACCTCCTTGAACTTCGCCGCGGCGTTCGCGTCGTTCGGGTGCAGGTCGGGGTGGTACTGTTTGACCAGCTTGCGGTACGCCGCCTTGATCTCCGCGTCCGTCGCCTTTTTATCGACGCCCAATATTTCGTAATAGTTTTTTTGATCGGCCATGAAGAACTCCTCTTTTCACGCGTTTCTCGCACAAAGGTGCTGCGAAACGCCGTGATTTTGAGGGGCAACCGCCACTCTTGCGAGATGGCGTTTTCCCCTTTGTGCTCGTCGAAACAGCACCCGCGTAGCAGCGGCTTGCCGATAGGCAATCCGCAAGCGCCGCGGTACTGTTTCTCCTCTTTCCCAAAAATCTCGGGCGGTGCCCTGCGATTTTCGGGAGACCCTTTTCGTTGGGGCTACGTA
>JAGHJD010000008.1 GCA_017886895.1 Clostridia bacterium
CGGCGGCTGCGCCGCCGTCAACTTCGCCGATTTTGCATAAATGTCTGCAAGCAGCCGCTTCGCAAAATCGGCTTCGTTAGCCGCAGCCGTCAGCTCGGCGAGAAATCCGCGAGTACCTTTATTTCCCGCTGTCCCCGTAGTTCGACAGCACGCGCGCGGAGGGGTCGTTCACCTTGCAGCCCTCCCAGTGCCTGTTCGGCATCCAGAAGTCCTTGATCATAGCAGCCTGCCCGGGGTAATACTTTTCAAACAGTTCGCGGTAGAGAAGGCTCTCCTTCGTGAACGGCTTTGCGTGGCAGGCGTACTTTTTGGCAAGCTCCTTCCAGTCGCTGCCGTACTTCTCCTCGGCGTACTCTTTGATGTCGTCCACCATGGAGTGCCCGACCGCGTCCGAAAACGCCGCTTTTTCGCGCCAGAGAATGTTCTCGGGCAGCCAGTCGCCCTCAAACGCCTTGCGCAGAAGGTACTTGCCCTTGCCGTAGGTGTTCAGTTTCAGCGCGGGGTCGACGCGCATGACGTACCGCACGAAATCGAGGTCGCCGAAGGGCACGCGCGCCTCCATGCTGTTGACGGAGATGCAGCGGTCGGCGCGCAGGACGTCGTACATGTGCAGTTCGCGCACGCGCTTCTGCGACTCCTTCCGGAACGCCTCCGCGGAGGGCGCGAAATCGGTGTACTTGTAGCCGAACAGCTCGTCGGAGATCTCGCCCGTCAGCAGCACGCGCACGTTCGTGCTCTCGTGGATCTTTTTGCAGATGAGGTACATGCCCATGGACGCGCGGACGGTCGTGATGTCGAAGGTGCCGAGGGCGGCGACGACCGTCTCCAGCGCGGCGAGCACCTCCTCGCGCGTGATATAGATCTCGGTGTGTTCGCTGCCTATGTAGTCGGCGACCTCCTTCGCGTATTTGAGGTCGATCGCGTCCTTATCCATGCCGACGGCAAAGGTGCGCACGGGCTTGCCCAGAAGGCGGGTGCCGATGGAGCAGACGAGGGAGCTGTCCAGCCCGCCCGAGAGGAGGAACCCGAGCGGCGCGTCCGCATCCAGCCGCTTTTGTACGCCCGCGACCAGCTTTTCGCGGATGTTTCTGCACACCTCGTCCAGCCCGTCCGCACTGTACTGCGGCGCGGCGGCAATGTCCTCGTAGCTGTGAAACTTCCCCTTATAATAATAGTGCCCCGGAGGGAAAGGCAGGACCTTTTGGCACAGCCCGACGAGGTTTTTCGGCTCGCTCGCAAATAGGATCGCGCCGTCCTCCCGATAGCCGTAGTACAGCGGGCGGATGCCGATGGGGTCGCGCGCGGCGATATACTCGCCCTTGTCGCCGTCGTAGAGGACGAGCGCGTACTCCGCATCGAGCATGGAGAACATCTTCAGCCCGTACTCATGGTACAGCGGCAGTAAGATCTCGCAGTCGCTGTCCGACGCGAAGGTGTAGCCCAGCGCCTCGAGCCTGCGCTTTAAGGGGCGGAACCCGTAGATCTCGCCGTTGCACACGAGCTTGCTCTTGCCCATCGAGAAGGGCTGCATGCCCGCCGCGTTCAGCCCCATGATGGCGAGGCGGTGGAACGCCATGTACCCCGACGGGGTCTGCTCGATGCGGCTCATGTCCGGCCCGCGCGAGGCGGTGCGGTAGAACCCGTCCAGCATCTGTTTATAGTCCACTTTTTTCGTGGTGCAGCAGAAAATGGAACACATATCGCTCTCTCCTTTTTTCCGTACGGTCTGCCCTCTGCGGGCGGCGCGGCAAATAAAAAATGCCCTTCCGCCCTGCAAAACAGGGCGAAAGGGTTCCTTCGCGGTGCCACCTGTCTTTTACGCAGCGGTCTTTGCCGCCGCGCCTCATGCCTTCGCAAAAAGGCTCGCGCTGTAACGGGCGTACCCGTCGGAAACTACTTGCGGGCATGCGCCCCGTTCACCTCCGCCGCTCGCGGGTGTTCTTCACGGCGGCGGGAACCGCGGCGATCCCAGCCTCCGCCGCTCTCTTTGCGTTCCCTCTCCGCGCTACTTTTCCCTGTCATCGCGTTCGATCTTGCGGAAATTGTAGCACTTGCGGGAAAAGAAGTCAATTTTTCGGGCAGGAAAGGTCTATCGCGATCGTTTATACCGCCCATAAGCGCAGCTTAACGCGGCAGAACGTACTCGTAGATATAGTCGTCCATGACGAACCCGCCGCCTATATCGGTGACGGCGCTGTCCGCCCGCGCAAACCCGAACTTTTCATACGCGCGGATGGCGCGCGCGTTGCCCTTGTTGACGGTGAGGTACACGCTCTTCAGCCCCAGCCTGCGCGCGCAGTCCGCAACTTCGCCGAGCGCGCGCTGCCCCAGCCCCCTGCCGCGGAACTTCTCCGAAAGGTAGAGCTTGGAGAGGAACAGCCGCTCCTTCTCGGGTTTCAAGGCGCAGTAGCCCGCCCGCGCGCCCTCGAAAAAGAGAAAGAAGTAGATATAGTTCTCCCGTTCGATCTGGCGGCGGATCGCCTCCTCGCTCTGGATCGTACGCATCATATAGTCGACCTGCTCCCCGCCGATGAGCGAATCGTAGGCGTCGTGCCACAGCTCGGACGCGAAGGCGGCGAGCTGCCCCTCCTCGCCCGGGCGCATGAGCACCATCATTCTGCTTTGCATACCTTCCTCCGTTTATCTCCCGTCTATCATACCACGGCGGCGCGGAGAAGTCAATACCCCTCCCGCTTTTCGCCGAAAACCGCGCGCTTTCGGCAGGATGCGCGCGCATTGCGCCAGCATGCCGCGCATAGGTATATCCCGTATCACTGCGGAACCGCCGCAAAAAGGAGAGAACCATGCAGACCGTGAGCGAACTCATCGGAAAACCGCTCTTAACGCGCAGCGGCGCGTACCTCGGATGCGTCAGGAACGTACAGACGGACGCGCGCTGCACGCGCATCCGCAACCTCGAATATTTTGACAAAGAGGAGGAAGAGCTGCTGCTCCCCGCCTCTGCCGTCGCCGAATACGGCGCGGACGCGCTCGTCGTGAAGAGCGCGGCGCGGCAGGCGTGCAAGAACTGCGTGCCCCTTCCCCTCAAAACAAGGGCGTTTTCGCACAGGGGGGACGAGCTGGGCGCGATAGACGACTTCACGCGCGAAGGGCTGCAACTCACGGGCGTGACGCTCTCGGACGGCAGGACCTACCCGCTCGAGCGGCTGCGCAAGGTGACGGACGCCGCCGTGCTCGACCTCTCCGACCCTGCCGAACGCGCGGACGGGAACGCTGCGGCGGCGCGCGCCGAAAAAGAGAGGGAAAACGCCGCCCTTTCGCGGGAGGCTGCTGCCCCGAGCAGCACAGAGACACCCGACGGGGAGACGCTCGCGGGCGCGGCAAACGGAAACGCAAGCGCGGCGGGCGCCCCGCCGCGCAAACAGGCGGGGCAGGCGCTGCTGACGGGGAAGATCTTGCCCGAACCGCTGCTGGACGCGCGCGGGAACGTGCTCGCGCCCGCAGGCACGCGCGTAACCGCGGAAGTCATCCGCCGCGCCATGGCGCACAATAAGCTGTTTGCTTTAACAACAATAATTTCACGAAATTTCTTTCAAAAGAGATGAATCGGTGTTGCTTGGCTAACTGCATACAGCTTTCAACGCATTCAGCTCAGATCCCTCGGCTGCGCTCGGGATGACACAGAGATGATATTTGTATAGAGATCTTTCGCAAGGCTCGGGATGAGGGACATGCTCCTTGGCAAGCTGCTCGGGATGACAGGGACATGCTCCTTGGCAAGCTGCTCGGGATGACAGGGACATGCTCCTTGGCAAGCTGCTCGGAAAGACAGGGGGCGCGCCCCTTTCCTGCGCGGAATGACGGCGAGCACCCCTGCCTCCCCCCTAATACAAACAGGGGGAAGGTGGCGGCGGCAAAGCCGCCCGATGAATGGGAGGGAAGAAAAATACGATCCTCATCCGTCAGGCGGCAAAGGCGCCTGACACCTTCCCCTTTGGGAAAGGGGAAGGCAGGGGAAACGAAGCGGCGAGCTCACTCTTGCAAAGGGGGAGGCAAGTGCGATAACGGCGCGGGCGTTTCTTTCCCCTTATCCCCCTAAAAAGAAATGGCAAGCAGGAGACTGCACAAGCAAGACCGCCGCCGCGGGAATATTCCCGCGGCGGCGGTTGCGTTTTGTGTTCTCTGCCCCACCGTTCGGCGGGGAATTTTTGTGTCGCTGCCTTTGGCGGGGGTGCGCTTGCGTTTTTACCGCCGTTTGGCGGGGCGTTTGGCTTTCGGCGATTTTGATTGTTTGCACCGTTCGACAAGAACTTTTGCCGCTTTTACAAAACGTTTGCTCATTCAGCCTTTGCCCATTAAACCGTTCGACGCGCCCATTCTTTCATATTCTATCACGCTCTGCGTACACTGACCTGCGTCTCCTCCGCAAGCGATGAATAATTCATTACACCGTTATATGTATGAATATATTCGTAATTGAGTCGGGAACCGGAAGCGTTATAGAACGAACAACCGGAATCGAGCACGCTGTCTACGGAGATACGCAACCCTGTATAGGTTCCCCAACTTCCGGTTGCCGTCATTGCACCGATCGCGCCACCGTCAGACCAATAATGCACCATACTCCCGCCTGCATAGCTACGATCGGCTTCCCCTCCTATAAACGTACCGCCAAAGATCTGAATGTTGGTGCCGGGATTGACTGCTATATACAAACCGGAACGCCCTTTCGTACCGCTGCTTTCGGGATCGCCCACCCCGCTGAAAACACCGCCGTAAATATTAAGTTTCGTTGTGCCTTCGCCGTAAAAGATGCCGTCGCTGCCGCCGCCCGATTTCGGGGAATTGCACCAATACGTTCCGTTATAGATCGTAACGGAAGAACCGCTGTTGCCGTCCGTTCCTTCCACCGTGATCGCCGCCGATTCGCCCGCAAGCTGTATCACTTCATTGTCTGCACTGCCTTCCGTGCCGAATGTTACCGTGGCATGGCTGTACACGGCAAACGCTGCCGTACCCGCAACGTTAAACGTACCGGCGGTGATTGTTGCCGTAGCCGATCGTTCCGCGCTGCCCATAACGAACGCGCCGCTGCCCGCATAGCGGCTGCCCGTTCCCGTCGTTGCCTGGTCGGTAAAGGTGCCTCCGTTCACGGCAAGCGTGCCGCCGTACAGTTTGAACGCGTATGACGCGGCGGGCCCCGCATTTGCCGCACTATCCGCAGTGCCCGGCGTATAGGCGTCCGCACCGATAAAGGTACCGCCCTCCACTGTCGCCGTTCCTTCCTGAACCAAAATGCCGTTCCCCATATTGGCGGTATATCTGCCGCCGTTGATCGTCAGCTTGCCGCCGACGACCTCCACCGCATGCCCGCCGCTTATATTTTTATGATAATGCCATGCATTTGTGCCGTCCGCTGTACCGTTGTTGATATTATACCATGCGTCCGTATACCCGCTTCCCGTTGCAGAAATGGTAAGTTCTGCGGAAGCCTCCGCCCCGCCGTCCTTTTCGACGCCGATTTTCACAGAACCGCCGCTGACATACAGCCCGCCGCCGACGGAGTTGGTGATCGCCCCCTTTGTAATGGTGGTGACCTGCGTCTCCGCATCGCCCATAACGCGCACGGCATAGCTGCGCACGTTCAATTTATTGTAATTCCCGTCGTAATTGTTATTTACGCCCGTATGGGTGACGTTAAACACCGCATTGGTTGCGTCAAGCGAGCCGCTCTGCACGCGCACGCCGTCAAAGATGCCCGCGCCGCCCGCAACGGTATAACCCTCCCCCGCAATCGCCGACGTAATGTTGACGGTGCCGCTGAGCGTCGCTTTGCCGTTGATGTACATGGCGGTGCCGCGCGTCGTCGTAATGCTGAGCTGTTCGGCGGGCGTGTCGCCGCTGCCCGCCGCTTCGGTCGTGGGCGCATAGGTGAAACTGCCGCCGCCCGTGCCCGCCGTGCCCTCTGTAGACGAGCTGGTCGTCACGCCCAGCCCGTCGGATGCAACGGTCACATTGCCCGTTAGGCTGACGCTGCCGCCGACGGCGCTGATCGCCGTGGAGGAGAGAACGGGGTCGCTCGCCGCAGCCTTCATTTGCATGGTCACGGTGAGGGAGTCGGCGCTGCTTGCTGCCGTGTAGGTGATGCTGCTGTCCGCGCCGCTCGCGTACACGCAGCAGGAGTACGTCCCCTGCACCTCGATCGTGCAGGTGCCGTGCACTTCGACCTCGCCCGCAGAGCCGTCCGCGCTCGAGGCATAGACGCCGAAGTTGCCCGTCTGCGTGCCCGAATCCGCCGTATCGCTGCCAACGGCGATCATGCAATCAGTGAGGGTGACGGAGCCGCCGTCTGCGTACACACCGTAATTTCCGCTGCCCTCGCCGAACGAAAGCTCTGCGTCCGTAAGGGTGACGTCGCCGCCCTCTGCGTACACGCCGTAACTGTTGCTGCCGCTGAGGGTGAACGCCGCGCCCGCAAGGGAGACGGAACCGCCCTCTGCGTACACGCCGTAGACGGACGAGCCTTCCAGCGTAAAGGTGAGCGAAGAGGCGCCGCCTGTGATGCTGCTGTTCTCTCCCGTGATGCGGATCGCGGCACTGTCCGCGCCCGCAGACGCCGCCGTCTTTGTAAACGCGCCGCCCGTAACGAGCACGCGCCCGCCGCTCACCTGCACGGTGTCGCCGTCCTCCGAGCCGAAGGCGCCGTCCGCAATGCGCAGGTATTCGTCATCGCTGTTTTCGGCATAGTCGCAGTGGATGCACACGCCGCCCTCGATCGCCTCGAAGGTGCCGCTCTCCACGGACATGTACCCGCCCTCGGCGTACACGCCGTACGCCGTTTTTTCGCCGAAATTCGTGGTATACGAGCCGCCGCGCACGTACATGTTGCCCGAGAGCATCTCGACCGTCGCGTAGTGCGCGGACGCCGTCGCGCTCGCCTTGACGTCGTTGTACCCGTACACGGTGACGGTAAAGAGGTTCTCCTTCTCCGTATCGGGCAGCGCCTCCGCGTCCTCGTCGGAGATATAGGTATAGACGGGCGCGCCCGTCTCCGCATTCTCGGTGCGCTGCACTTTGTAGCTGTACCTGAAGTTTGCCGAGCCCTCCGCGGCGATCGTCGTCGTGGAAACGGAGTCGTCGTCCAGCACGTAATAGAGATAGGTATCGCCCTCTATTTTGCCGCCGTAGGCATCGGCGCCGAACGCGGGATCGGTATCGAAATACATGTTCCCGTTGACGAACCAATACTGCTGCGTTTCGCCCGCGGAATAGGTCGCCTCCTCCACATGCGGGGTGATGACGGGCATGTTTGCCGCGCTCCCCTCGTAGTTCTCCCCGCTCTCATCTTTCACATAGAGGGTGACTGCGGCGGTCGTCCCGTCGATCGTGCCGCCGCCGTTTTCGCGGTCGGCAGACCAGTGCCCGCCGCTCTCCTCCGCGTATTCGCTCTTTTTCGGGCCGCTGACGAAGGCGCCCGCGGACACGGTGAGCGTGCCGCCGCCGATGCGCAGCACGCTGCCGACGGGGTTGTAGAAGGAGCCGCTCTGCTCGACGGACGTATCGATAATGGTCAGGCGCACGCCGTTCTGAATATTCAGCATCGGCTCGCGGTTATTGCGCTGGATCTCGTGCCCGTTCAAATCGAGGATGAGATCTGTGCCGACATCCGTCACGCCCGACGTGATGATGAGCGGGTTATCCACGCCGTCCGCGATCTTGATATTGGAATACCCGTTCTCGATGGCGGCGATCAGCTCTTCCACGCTGTTCACTTCGACCTGCTCGGCGACGATATACTCCATTTCGCCGTCATAGATGTCCGACGAGGAGAGCACCTCCTTTTCATACCTGCCCTGCGTGAACAGCACGCCGAGCAGCGTCGAAAGGACAAGCAGGAGCAGAATGAATACGATCAGCCCGTACTTCGTTTTCAGCGACTTCATGCCGACCCCTCCCCCGCAGGCGCGCTCTCGGACGCCTGCGCGAACAGCACGCTGAGCACGGTGGAGTACCCCTTGCTCGTCGCAAGAGAGAGCGAATATTTGCGCGTGCCTCCCGCCTGCTGTTCGGCATAGGTGTCGTAATAGGGGTCGTCGGACAGCCCGTCAAAGAAAATGTACCCGCTCTTCGGCTCCCCGTCCGCGCCCACGTTCACGCAGGTGCCGTACAACCCGTGTACGCCCGCAACGGAGGAGAACGCCGCGGAAGTTTCGGTGAATGCGCCGTTTTCGTAGGAATAGAAGGTCTCTATCGGATGGTCGACGGACGCGGAACCCGCCGCCTCGGAGACGGGCGCGACATGCTCGTAAAAGAGCGTTGCCCCGCCGTTTTCGTAGTCGTAGACCTTGTTGATGCGGACCGTCGTTTCGCCGCTCTCGGTAAGTACGCCGTCCGCGAGCCCGTAGACGGGCAGATCGCGCGTAAAATGATAGCCCGTGACAGTCGCCCCGTTGAGGGTGTACGGCGCGGCCCCCGCAACGGGCTCTGCGAGCAGGCCGTCCCAGCTCGTCACGCCATCGCCGCCGACGCTGCCTGTACCTTCGGCGCCGTCCGTCCCCTCCGTGTTCCAGACGGAGTTGAAGTCTGTATCGTCGATCTGTTCGGTCACGGTGAGGAAGAGAACGAACTCCTTCTCCTCCGCCTGCCCCGCGGAAAACAGCGCTTCGGGCAGCGTCAGGTCGACGGTGTAGAAGGACATCTCTTTCTCGCAGTCGATATACAGCACGGGCGCCATGACGCCCGCCGTCCCGCTGCCGACCTCTTCGCCCTGCACTTCCGTGCGCACGAACCCCACGGAATAGGACGCCGTCCGCACCGCCGAGGTGATGCCGATGCCCGTGCCGTCTTCCGCCGCCGCGGTGATGCTGCCCGTGTGGCTGCCGTCCGCAGTCCCTGCAAAGCCGCCCGTGACGGTGAGCTGCTGTTCAATGTTTCCCGTGCCCGTCAGCCCGTCGGTGCGGTCGCTGTAATCTTCGGAAAGGGCGGTATTTACGGTGCGTTCGCCGCTTGCGAACGAGCCGCCCGCCTCGTACTTCCCGTCCGCGCCCACGCTCACTTCATAGATAAAATCGCGCAGCACGTACTGCGGCGTCACGACCGTGTAGCCGCCATCCTCTTCGACCTCTGCGACCTGCACGGCGAGCCCGCCCGCAAACTGCGCGGGCGCATAGAAGCGCAGCGTGCTCTGCAGGGCGACGTCGCTGATCCTGTCCGCGCCGCCCTCTTCGTCCGCAAGGTAGTTGCGCAGCGTAAAGCGCACCGTGCGCGCCGTGTTCGTCGCACTCAGCCCCTCTTCGCCCAGATCCAGCCAGTAATCGGAATTGGAAAAAATGAGCGAAGAGGCGTCCGAGATCTCGTACGAACAGAGAAAGCGGCTGAGCGGCGTGCTCACGCCGCCGCTGGTCGCCCCCGAATAGCGGGCAAGGCTGACGCCCGTCAGCAGGATGCCGACGATGACCAGATAGCTCAGATACCTGAGGATCGGGTATTTTTTAGTCCTTTTCTTCTTCTCCATCCACTGCTCCGCGCTCGTCTGTTCCGCGCTCGTCTGCCCCGCGCTCGTCTGTTCCGCGCTCGTCTGCCCCGCGCTCTCCTGTCCCGTATTTATCTGCCCCGCGTTCGTTTGTTCCGTCTGTATCGGTTTCGCGCTCTGCCGCGCGCTCTTCTGCCGCGGGACCGCCTGCGACGGGCTCCTCCGCCTCTGCCGCGGCGTCCGCCGCGTCCCCCTGCGTTTTCCCCGTGTTCTCGTTTTCCGATGCTTGTTCCGTGTTTTCCGCGCCCGCCTTCGCCGTTTCAGCCGCCTCTCTGCGCTTGCCGAGAGCGCGCCCGACGAGCGCCGTCGCCACCCAGACCGCCGCAGCCGCCGCGATAATTACAAGTATGCCGAGCGGCGTCTGCACAAAGGCGATGAACGAACCGAACCCGTGCAGGACGGCGGTCACCTTTCCCACGACCGCGTCCTGCGGGACGGTGAACGAATCCTGCCAATTGTTCGCATCCCCTTTGGTCGTATAGCCGCCCTCCGAGACCAGCACGATGCGGTGCGTGACGTATTCGCCGCGTTCGGAGTCGTAAAAAGTGATGACGTCGCCGACGGCGTATTCCTCTTCGGCGTGCAGGACGACGAAGTCCCCTGCGGCGATCTCCGGCTCCATGCTGCCCGTTTCGACGACGGCAAAGCCGTAGCCGAACAGGGTGGGGATGCCCTCCCCGAAGGCGTACCGCGCCACGAGCGTATAGATATTGTACAGGAGCAGCAGCCCCGCAAGCACCAGCACGAGCACGCGCAGCGCCGTCCCGACCGCACGGAAAGCCTTCTTCATAGACACCACCGAACAGACAGGCGCGGAAGTTTCACCCGCCCTGCCGCGGCGCGGCGTTTTTGCGTATGCAGGCGCCGCATGCGCGTTCACGCCTCCGCGACGACGGACGCTTCGAACCCGATGTGCAGCACATACGTGGCGCCCGCCTCGCCTGCGGCGGTATCGGCGGCGTCGTTATGCCTCCAATACCACTGCAATTCGAACATCGTGCCGGAATTTGCCTCCAGCGTCAGCCCCGAAACGTTCAGCTCTTCCGCGGTGACGTACCCGCCCGTACCCGAAACGTACGCGCCGTCGCGCACGAGGCGGTAGACAAGCTCTATCCCGTGTTCGTTCTCCTCCGTAAAGGTGAAGGAAAACGTCACGGTGTCGTCGTTCGCGTTTTCAAAAATGAAGCGGTAGGAACCGCTCATGCCGGGCGCGATGACCGAATCGCCGAACGTCTCGTTGACGAAGACGGGCAGATCTTCCTGCTCCTCCCAGTGCACGCCCTCCTCGTCCGTCAGAAAGATCGTGGGCGCGTACGGCTCCGCCGTCTGCGGGATCGCCAGGGCGCCGAGCAAAACGGCGAGCACGGCGATGACCGCGAGGCAGAGAAAGAGGATAAACAGCGGGATAAACCGCCCGCGGCGGATGGTCGCGATATGTTCGTGCAGCGCCGTGAGCAGGTTGCCGTTGCCGTCGAGGTAGCCGAGCGCCGCCTCCTCCCCTTCGGGATAGTACAAGACGCCCTCGCCCTCTTCACGGAGCACGCCCTGCACGGCGTCCTCTTCGTCGTACCATGTGCCGCGGCGCAGCCGCCCGACCCTCTGCCCGAACCTGTCGTACACCGCCGCGCGGCGGGGCAGGCGCGCCTTCACCGCCTCGGGCGGGAGCACGCACGGCAGGACATCCGCCGCGGACGCCGCTGCGGGCGCCGCGTTTTCGGCGGCGGTCTCCGCGTCGGGCAGGACGGGCACGGGCACATATACCGTGCGCCGCCGCACCTTCGCACTGCCGAACGCGCCCGCCTGGTCATGCGGGACGTACGAGGGGTCGGGCTCCAGCCCGTTCTCCGCCATCACCTGCCCGATCAGCTCGAGCGCGTAGCGCACCTGCCTGTCGGAAGTCAGGCGGATGAGCATCGGGCAGCGCGCGTAGCGCGCCTTTGCGGACATATCCCTGTGATGGTACCTGCCCGCGCTGTACGCCTTCGGGTCGAGCGCCAGAAACAGCCGCAGCGTCGAACCCGAAACGCGCAGCATCGCGAGCGTCTTTCTCCCGCAGGAAAAGACTTCGCCCGTCTTGGAGACGCGCGCCTGCACGCCCTTGCCTGTCCGCGGAAAGCGGTAGCGGAGCAGTTCGTTCTTCACGGCGTCGTACCGCCGACCCGTCACATACCCCGCTCCGTTCATGCGCTGGGCAAAGGAGGACGCCGCGCGGGCGGAGGGCACGCCGAAACGGCCCGCTGCGCTTTCGCCCGGGCCTGCAGATCTTGCGGCGCTCTCCGCGCCGTCCGCCGTGTATTCGGAAACACGCTCCTCTGCCGGAGCGTTTTCCTGTATATTCCCCTCCTGCGCGCCGCGCAGCTCCTTTTCCCTGTCCTGAGAGGTATCCCGCATAATTGACGTACGTTCTCCGTTTTTTTGGATAACTTACTTCAAATAAAGTACCCCCCCCCGAGCAACATACCTCCATGTTTATGAATGCGGCACAGCCGCCGTGCCCGTTGCTGCAGCGGACGGCGCGCCCGTGAAAACGGCATGCATCCTTCTCGGCAGGGTCCCCTGCCGTTTGCCTCGGCGCCCTGCGCTTTGCAGGACGTGCGCGGGGAGGCGGGTATGGAAATGCACCGTTTCACAGCAATCTGCGGCTTACGCAGGGTTTTGCTCCCCTATGTCTGCGTTTCCGCGAAAATACGGAAGAATGCCCTTTGTTCCGATACCTGCCGCGCACAGCCGACGCGCACGGCATCCCTGCGGCGCAACTGCGCCGCCCCTTCCCCGCTGCAACGCTGCCACATCCTCAACGGAACGCCTGCGCGGAAAAAACGGGTCTGCCCGCGCGCCCGCAGGCGGGCGCGCGGCTGCCCTGTCCTTATGCTTTTACTTTATGCAGTCGGCAATTCGGATGCCTGCACCGCCGAATACGTCACGTCGAACCCGACAGACTCCACGTTCTCGCCTGCCCAAGTATCGATCGCGTCCGCGACTGCCTGCCCCTCTGTGTCCGCAGACGTCCAGATAACTTCCACAAAGATGACGAGCACGCCGCCGTCTGCCGCAACCGTCTGGGTGATCGTGCCGTCCTCATCCGTCGCGGTCGCGGTGTCGGCCGCAGCCGTCGTCGCATAGCCGAGCTTGACGCTGAACAGCCCTGCGACCTGCTCCGGGCTTGCGTTGTTCGTGAGAGCATCGCTGCTGATACCGGCACCGTAGCTCACGCTGCTGCGGAGCGCGACCTCGATATCGCCGACGGTGACCGTGACATCTGCCGCCACGTCGCCGCTGTTGGTGATGGTGATCGCCTTCACCGAACCCGTGCTGTGCGTGCGCTCTTCGCCGTCGGTTTCAGACGCCCACGCGTCTTTGGCGGGCGAAAGCTGACTGAACGTGATCGCGCTCACGTCGTCGCCCTCAAAAGAAACATTCCACTCCGCCACGCTGACGGACGCCGTGCTCTCGCCGCCGCTCGTATAACGGGCGAACGTGCTGCCGAGGAAGCAGAAGCTCACTGCGGTGAGTACGACGAGCGCAAGGATCAGTTTGGATACGATCCTCTTCTTCTTGACCATTCTTTCCTCCACTGAATATGAAAAAACTGTATTTGCACACTGCGCGCGTATGTGGCGCCGCGCGCCGGGTACCGAAAGGAAACGCCCCCTTCTCCGTTTGCCTCTCCTATGCTGCCGCGGGGTCTCTGCCGCCGCGGCGTACCGCGGCGCATTCAAATCGATCTATGTCTTTAAAATACAGCAAAAACAGCATAATGAAGTGAACCAAGCAGTACGTGTACTTCCAAAGGCGCATATCAAAAAGCTGTTTGTTGTTTTGTTCGCGATCATTCCGCGTCGGAAGAGCTGTTTTCGTTCTCCTTCGGCGGCGGCTCCGTGCCTGCGGTTCCGCCCTCCGCTTCGGGGCGTTCCGCGCCCTCTGCGGGCGCCTGCCCCTCTTTTTCCGACAGCAGTTCGCGCAGGCGGCGGATCTCCTCGTCCTTCTCCGCTTCGGACTGCGCCCCCGCCGCGGCAGCCGCCTTCGCGCGGCGGTTGGTCAGCGTGATGCGCGTCACGTCATAGACGATATACAGAAGGACGGGCACGCCGATCACGACCAGGATGCCGACGGGCGTCTGCAAAAACATGGCGAAATCGCCCAAGCCCGCAACGCTGCCCGTGCACAGCCCGATCACGTTTTCAACGGGGATCGCGCCGTCGGGGATATTGTTCGTCGGCGCGTCGCCCTGGGTCACGACCGTCTCGATGCTGCCCGCAGCCGAGCGGTTGACCTGTATGATGCGGTGGGTGACGAACGAGCCTTCCGTCCTGTAGGTCACGATGTCCCCCGCTTCCAGTTCCTGTTTCTCTTCCTCGCCGAGCAGACGCACGAAAATGAGCGCGCCCTCGGCAAAGCTGTCCTCATAGCCGCCGTCCATGGAGCCGGACGTGACCGCCATCGGCGCAATGCCGAACACGTCGGGCGGCAGGTCCTCGTTCGTGCTGCCCTTGATGATCAGCGTAAGATTGATCGCAAACAGCGGGATGAGGATGACCGCGAGCACCGCCAGGATGACGATGCTGACAATATCCCCCTTTGTCCTCTTCCTCTTCTCTCCCATCCGAACGCGCCCCTGCTCCGTTTCGCACCGAATCGAAAGATACTCCCCTGCGGGAATATTTCGGTAGGAATATTATAGTTAGAATTAACTATAATGTCAACTCATTTTATACTATATGGACACTTGTTTTTTATACTATAATATTTATAGCATGGCGGGATAATGCAAATTTCAGAAAGAAAGAGGCTCGTACAGGGTGCCGTCACGGCAAACAAGTACGGCCCGAACCGAATCGATCGGTCTGCCCCGTACCCACCTGCCGACTGCCTGCGCCTCCTCTTTTTCCGCCGAGGACGGGACATGCATATGGACATTATAGCAAAACTGAACAAACTGCGCCTGGAGCGGAACATGAGCGTATACCGCCTTGCAGAGCTTTCCGGGCTGAGCCAATCCACGCTCGCAAACACCTTTTCCCGCGGGACGATCCCCTCCCTTCGCAACCTCGAAGCCCTCTGCGATACGCTGGGCGTGACGCTCGCGCAATTTTTCACCGAGGATGAAACGCTCGTTCGGCTCACCCCCGAAGAGGCGGACTTCTTCGCCGCATACAAAAAACTTCCGCCCGCCGTAAAACGCTCGGTCAACGAGATCGTCGCTTCCGTAGCAAACACGGCGAACAACTGACGCGCGCGGGATAAGAAGGCGGCGAGGGCGGCGGACGGGCAAACAGCGCGCCGCCCCGCACATTTCTATTTTATGCCCCGAGTGCAGGTTACGGCACTTTTCACACATAAAAATTATCCCCCCCTTTGCACCCGCAGCCGAACGGTTGCGGGAGTGCAAAAAAACGCAGCCGCGCTTTCCGAACGGAAAGCGCGGCTGCGCCGCTTTTATGGATCTCGCTTCTTGCCCGCGGCTCAGAAGAACACGCCGCGCGCCTGCTCTTTGACCTCCGCGCTCGCGGTGAACGGGATGCGCGTGGTGTAGCCCCTGCGCGCCGCAACGATCATCTTGGTCGGCCAGGCGTAGATGTCCCTGTTCCAGACGCCGACGGTATCGTTGTACAGCTCGCGGGCGGCGGTGATCTCCTTCTGGAGATAGGCGTTCTGCTGCATCGCGTCCGCAATCTCGGCGTGCGCTTTGAGATCGGGGTAGTTCTCGAACGCGAGGTTGATGCTCCTGCCCACCGAGTCGATCTGCTGCGCGACCTCGTTGCGCAGCCCGTCGTTCGCGGGGTTCGCGCCCGAACGGTAGGCGGCGATCTGCGTCATCGTCGTCTTGTCGAGATCGATCGCCTTATCGAGAAGGCGCGCGCAGTTCTGCAAAATGACGACGCGCTGTTCGAGATAGTTGTCGATCTGCGAAGCGTCATGCTGCAGTTTCTGCTGGAGCTGCGAGAGATAGTTCCCCGCCTTGATCTTCATGATCAGGAAGATCAGCCCGGGGATGATCAACGGGATCCAAAGGAGCACCTCAAAGATCCTCGACCCGACCCCGACCTTGATGGGGAGCTGTTTCTCGATGACGGCAACGTCGCGGCCCTGCTGGTTTACGGGACCGGTCATTTCGTCAAGTTCGTTTGCCATGTTTATATCCTCCTTTTATTTTTCATCTTTTGTCGGATCGCCGAACTCCGCGAAGGGGTCCGCGTCTCCGTCCGTCTCCCCTCCGAATTCGGAGAAGGGCTCTGCCCCGCCCTGCTCTGCCGGCGCGGGCGGCGCTTCCGCCGCTTTTTCGGGCGGCTCTGCCGCGCTCTCCGCCGCTTTTTCGGGTGCGGCGCTCTCTTTTTCGGGCGCTTCCGCCGCTTTTTCGGGTGCGGCGCTCTCCGCGCCCTGCCGCCCGTTCTTTTCCGCGCTCTCTGCGTCCGCTTTGTCGGCATAGTCCGCCGCCGCGCGCACCGCCTCCGCGCCGACGATAAACGCCGCGCCCGCCGCCGCAGCCTCGCGCAGCCCGAAGATGCCCGAAAGCTCCGCGTCCGCTGCGGGGCCGAACGCGCTGCCCTCCGCAAGCGGGAAGGCGACCAGCCCGTCGCGGTAGACGCAGTCGCCGTTCGGCGAATATCTGCGCACGAAGGACGCAAGCGCGGAACCTGCGCGCTGCCGCTCGTACTCCTCGCGCGTGCCGCCGACCGCCTTCATCTCCATCTCCGTCGTGCGGGAAACGGGGATATACTCGATCCACGGCACGGGCACCGCGTGCATGCGCCCGTCGCCGCCGAACACGGAGACGACGTCCACGCGCTCGCGCGTATCGTAAGAATTCGCGGTGACGGCGACCCTGTCCGCCGCGCCGTCCTTGCGCACGAAAGACGCCTTCAAGATCGTGTCCGTCTTCGCCGCCCCGTGCGCGAAGGGCGCGGCGCCCAGCCCGTTGGCGAGCACCTCCGCCTCGTAGCCCGTATAGTTGGTGTTGTAGACGTCTCGGTAGATGAACTCGCGCGGTTTCTGCTGGCGGTACAGCGGCACCGCCAGAACGGGCGCGAGATCGAAGTAGAGAGACTTGAAATATTCCGCATTATAGGCGATGAACGCCGCCCGCGACGCGGCGAGATCGTGGCTGACGTAGCGGGAGGGATCCGTCTCCGCCTGCCAGCGCTGCGCGTGCTCTGAGCGGATGCAGTTGATGCAGCCCGTCTTGTAAAAAGCGAAGTCGTCGCCGTAGCCGTCGTCCTCTTTGATGAGGTCGAGCATGTTCTTCTGCGCGAGCGGGGTGAACATGAGGCGGAACTGCACCTCGTGCGTGCGGTCTACCGCACCGAACAGCACGTCGAACTCGGTGCTGCCCATTTCAGTGAACTGCGCGCCCGCGCCGACCGCTTTCCTCGCACGTTTGGCAAGTTTTTTGCCGCCCTTTTTCACCGTCTTTTCGATCTCTTTTTCGTCCAGCTCGTTCGCATGCGTGGGCTGCCGCGAAAAGCTGAGATCGGGCGCCGCCTCGTTGCCGTAGAACAGACGGGTCTCGTAGCCGTAATAGGGCGCGGGCTTGGTGACGGACGCGGTGAGCGTCTGCGAATGGTGCACGGCGCGCGTGTTCCCTTCCGAGTCACGCTCGTACGTCGTCCAGTGAATGACGATGGAGCCGTAATACGTCTTGCTGCCCATCGTACAGCGGAACAGCCGCTCTACGAAAAACGGGTTTTCGTCCGCCGTGCCCGAGAGCACGTACACCGTGGAGGCGTTCGGGTCGGTATTCTGGCGGAACCCGTACTTGCGCGTAAACAGATCCAGCCGCCGCACGTCGAACCGATCGTCCAGCTTGAGGAAGGGCGCCGTCTTTTCGATGAGCTCGCGCGTCATGTTCCAGGTGAACAGCGCGTGCAGCGGGCGCACCTGCTCCATCGCCTGTTCCCTGATCTCATTCGCATGGGAAACTGCCTTTTCATACTTCGCCTGCCGCGATTTGAGCACCTGTTTGATCTTCGTGCACAAAAGGACGATGAGCACGACGGCGACGGCAAGGCAGATGCCGCCGATAAGAAGGTACAGCCGGTTCGGGTCGCCCGCGAAATAGAGCGCGACGAGCACGACCGCCGCGACCAGCGCCGCAACGAGGAAAAAGATGACGAACCCGCGCAGGACTTTGGAGGAGTTGAGCCGTTTTTCGGCATGCTGCGCCTTCACGCACGCGGCGTTGTACTGCGAAACGGTCGCGGCGTTCTCCTGCGCGTTCACGCCCGAACGCCTGACAAGCTCGTCAAAATACGCCGCGGCGTTCTCTTCGATCGCGGCGCGGAGCGTGCCCCTGTAATATTTTAAAGGTTCATAGCCCGTAAGCGTATCCATATTCTCTCTCGCAACGTTTCTCTTTTCCTATCATTGTACAGCATCCGGCAACATTCGAGTCGCGCCGTACGGGATGACGGTGCCGCCGCCGCGCTTGATCATCGCAACGAGCGTGCCCGCGGGCAGACCGAGTTCGCGCACCTTTTTGCCCTCCCACGGGTGGTTTTTGCCGATATATTCCTCAAACATGCCGAAGCTCTCGCGGTTCTCGAATTCGGGCGCGGCAGTGACGAGCAGGTCGCCGGGATGCACGACGGTGTTGCCGTTCGGCACGACCGTCTCATTGCCGCGCAGGATGAGCACGACGAGAAATTCGTGCGGCATGACGCAGTTTTTGAGCTGCCGCCCCGCCCACGGGTGGTTCTCCCCCACCACGACTTTGACGAAGCGCACATCCGTCTCGTCCTGGTAGTCCGTGAACGTGCGCAGGACGTTGTCGTTGTCGCCCAGCATGTGCACCTTTTTGGAAAAGAAGGGCAGCAGCGAGCCCTGCAGCGCGATGGAGATGATGACGATGACGAAGATGATGCTGAACAGATCGTAAGGCAGCGCGTTTTCGCCGAGGGTGCTGATGGCGTAGATCGCGAACACGATGGACGCGACGCCGCGCAAGCCCGCCCACGAGACGACGGCGATCTGGTTGGGCTTTGCGCGGAAAGGCGCCAGAAGCCCCGTCACCGTCACGGGGCGGGCGATGAGCGTCATGAACACAAAGATGAGCAGTGCGGGCAGGAGCACTTCGGGGCGGATGAGGTATTCGGGGGTCGCCAAAAGCCCGAGCAGGAAAAAGATGAGCATCTGCGCGACGTTCGTCAGCGCGTCGAAAAAGTGCACGCAGTCGCGCTTCTGCGAGATACGCGCGTTGCCGAGCATGATGCCGCAGATGTACACGGCGAGGTACCCGTTCCCCGCGAGGGCGGGAACGCCCGTGATCTCGCCGAGCAGCGAGGGCAGCGCGTAAGTGACGAGCGCCACGGCGACGACGAAGATGGTGCCGCCCTGCCCCATGTTGAAGGGAAAGCGCTTTAAAATGAAGATGCCGAGAAATCCCAGCCCGACGCCGAACAGCGCGCCGAACCCGACCTGCGAAAAGAGCATGCCGACGATCTCGCCCGCGCCCATGCCGCCGCCCGCCGCGCCGTTCGCGGCGAGCACCGACGTAAACACGACGGTGAGCATATACGACATCGGGTCGTTCGAGCCGGACTCCATTTCAAGGAGAGACGACGTGCGGTATTTCAGGTTCAACCTGCGCGAACGCAGGATATTGAACACGGATGCGGCGTCCGTCGAGCAGATGACCGAGCCGATGAGCATGCTCTCGACCCAGCCGATGCCGCCGAAAGGCAGGAGCTGAAAGATGCACCAGACCCCGACGCCGACCAGCCCCGCCGTGAGCGCCGTGCCCGCAAAGGACAGGAGCAGCGCCCTGCCCGCGACGGGGCGCGCCTCCTTGAAATTGGTGCCGAACCCGCCGTAGAAGATGACGAACACAAGGCAGATGGAGCAGACGATATTGCCGAGGTTGTAGTCGGTGAAGTTGCCCATCAGCCCCGTGACGCGCGCGAGCAGCCCGAACACGATGCCCAGCCCGATGAACAGCAGGAGAGAGGGCACTTTCAGCTTGTCCGTGATGCGGTTTATGAAGATGCACAGCGCAATGACCGCGCCGATCACGAGCAGCATATAGACGTAATCCATGCCGTTCTCCTCCTTTTCCGCGGGCATGCGCACGCAGATATTTCCGAACGCGCGGGCATTTCCGCGCGCATGCGGGCGCGCTATCCCCTGTACATGCGCAGCCTGTCCTTCACAATGTCCACCACAAAGGGCAGACCGTCGTACAATTCCCCGTCCACCTGCACGGTGAGCGGCTTTTCGGGCACCACCTCGAGGTGCTCGCACCGCTCGAAGCGGGTGAAACTCTCCTCTAAGATCCGCCCCTTCATCAGCCTGATAAAGGCGGGAATGATGCGCGATTTTTTCACGTTGTCCACCGCGACGAAGTCTAAAAGTCCGTCGCCGAGCACCGCCGCGGGGCACATGCGGATGCCCCCGCCGATGCGGTAGCCGTTGCCGATGCAGGCGATGAGCGTCTTATAGTGCTCCTCCTTCCCGTTGAACCGCGCCGTCAGCTCGTAATTCCTGAACTTGATGAGCGAGACGATCAGGCTGAGGAGGTACCCCGTCTTGCCGCGGAACAGCCCGCCCCTGCGGCAGCGGCGCAAAATCTCCACGTCGATGCCCGTGCCGATGACGTTGATGCCGCGCACGCCCTGCGGCATCTGCATGTATTCCGTAAACTGCGGCGCACCGTCCGCAATGAGGTCGACCGCCCGCACGGGATCCTCGGGGATCTTCGCCGCGGCGGCAAAGTCGTTCCCGGTGCCGAGCGGGATCAGCCCCAGCGCACAGCGTTCAAAGTTGCAAAAGCCGTTCAGCGCCTCGTGCAGGGTGCCGTCTCCGCCGACGACGATGACGTCTTCCCCCGCCTCGCACGCCTGCCGCGCCAGCTCCTTCGCCTCGCCGCGCGCGTGCGTCTCGCTGACGGAAAACGCCAGCCCGCGCTCGCGCATGCGCGCAAGCACGCGCCGATACTGTTTTTTCTTTTTCCCTCTCCCCGCGTTCGGATTGACGATCAGGCGGAACATCGGCTCTCTCTTCCGTAAAAAAATCTTATATTTTGTTTACTATATAATAAACGGCGGAGATTTGCAATTTATTTCATCTTCTGCTATAATAGATTTTATGAATACGCGCGTTAACCCCTGTTTATGAAAGCGCGCGGAATTGTTTATGGAACTTGTACTCCCCGAACAACTGCATGCGCTCGCCGAACGGGCGCCCTTCCCGCTGTACGCGGTGGGCGGCGCCGTGCGCGACGCCCTCGCGGGGCTGCCCGCGACCGACGACATCGACCTCTGCGCCCCTGCGGACGCGGACGCTTTTTCGCGCCTCGCGGCGGACTGCGGGCTGGAGGTGAACGGCGTCTACAGGAACACGGGCACGGTCAACCTGACGGCGGGCGGCGCGAAGATCGAATTTACCTCCTTCCGCTCAGACTTCTACCGCGGGGACGGGCACGCGCCCGCGCGCGTCACCTTCACGGACGACATGCAGACGGACGCGCGCAGGCGGGATTTCCGCTGCAACGCGGTCTACTGTGACCTGAAAACGGGGGAGATCTGCGACCCGCTGAACGGGCGGGCGGACATTGCGGCAAGGCGGCTGACGGCGACGCGGGAGCCCGTGCAGGTGTTCTCCGAGGACGGGCTGCGGCTTTTGCGGCTGGCGCGGCTCTCCGCACAGCTCGGCTTTTCGCCCGACGGGGAGACGCTCGCGGGCGCGCGGGCATCCGCAAAACAGATCGACACCATCACCGCCGAGCGCATCTTCGCCGAACTGCAGCTCATCCTGCACGCGGACGGAAAGTACGGCGTGCGCTACGCACACTACGAGGGGCTGAAACTGCTGGACGCGATCGGCGTGCTCGAACGCATCCTGCCCGAACTGACGGCGGGGCGGGGACTTGCCCAGCGCGCGGATTTCCACGCGTACGACGTGCTGGAGCACTCGCTGCGCGCCTGCCGCTACGCCGACCCGCGCGTGCGCCTCTCGGCGCTGCTGCACGACGTCGGCAAACCCGCGGCCTATGCGGCGACGGGAAAGTACCACGGGCACGACGCGGTCGGCGAGCCCATCGGGCGGGCGGTCCTGCAGCGGCTCAAAGCGCCGAAAAAGACGACGGAGACCGTGTGCCGCATGATCGCGCTGCACATGTTCGACCTCGACGGAAAGGTGCGCGAGGGCAAAGTGCGCGCCTTCCTCGTGAAGAACGCGGACGTGTACGAACTTTTATGCCTCGTCAAACAGGCGGATTTTTCGGGCTGCAAGGACGACCTCTCCCCCTGCCCCACCCTCAAAAAGTGGGAGGGGATCCGCAAAAAGATGGTGCGCGAAGGGGTGCCCTTCACGCTGAAGGAGCTTGCGGTGAAGGGGGACGACCTCGCACCCTTCCTCCCCGCGCGCAGGATCGGGGAGGTATTGAACACGCTGCTTCTGCGCTGCGCGCAGGGCGCGCTGCCGAACCGGCGGGACGCGCTGCTGCGGGAGGCGGCGCGCATGGCGGAGGAGGAGAGATGACGGAGATCTTCGCGATCCTCGCGGCGGTGTTCGCTGCGGGCGCGCTCGCGCTGAGCGCAGCGCTCTTTTTCGGGCGCAGAAAGACGGGCGCGGGAAAGCAGGCACAGCTTCTGGAAAAGCTCGCCCGCGAGACGGAGCGGGCGAACTACCTCGCCGAAAACACGGCGCACGCGACGCAGAACTACCTCGACTTTCTGACCAAGCAGCAGGGCGGGAATTTAAAGAGCTTACAGGAAAAGATGGACGGGCTGAGCGCGCAGACGGAGCGGCGGCTCGCCGAGATACAGCGCACGCTGGCGGGCGAGCTGCGCTATATGGCGGAGCAGAACGCGAAGACGCTGGAAAACATCCGCCTGACCGTGGACGAAAAGCTCTCCTCCACCCTCGAAAACAGGCTGAACAAGAGCTATTCGCTCATCAACGAACGGCTGGAGGCGGTGTATAAGGGGCTCGGCGAGGTGAAACAGCTCGCGGGGTCCGTCGCGGACATAAAAAAAGTGTTCTCGAACGTGAAACTGCGCGGCGGCTGGGGCGAGGTGCAGCTCGCCTCCCTGCTCGACCAGATGCTCGCGCCCGCGCAGTACCGCGCGAACGTGCGCATCGACCCCCTCGACAGCGCCGTCGTCGAATACTGCATCCTGCTCCCCTCCAAGGACGACGAGACGACGCTCCTGCCCGTAGACAGCAAATTCCCCGTCGAGGAGTACAGGCGGCTCATCGACGCCGAGGAGAGCGGGGACAGGGCGCTCGCCGAACGGGCGCGCAAAAATCTGGAACGCGCCTTCCGCGTGCAGGCGGACACGATCGCGAAAAAGTATATCCGCCCGCCGCTGACGGCGGACTTCGCCGTCATGTTCCTGCCCCTCGAAGGGCTGTACGCGGAGTGCATCCGCATGGAGGGGCTCGGCGATTACCTCAACGAACGGCGGGTGCTCGCCTGCGGGCCCGCGAACTTCGGCGCCTTTTTAACGACGCTGCAGCTCGGCTACCGCACCGCCGCCATCGAAAAGCGGTCGGGCGAGCTGTGGGAGCTTTTGTCCGCGTTCAAGCACGAGTTCCGCAACTTCGTGCTGCTGCTCGAAAAGGCGCAGAAAAAGCTGCGCGAGGCGCAGGACACGATCGAGAGCGCCGCGAAGAAGACGCGCACGATCGACCGCAGGCTCAAGACGGTCGCGGACCTGCCCGAGGGCGCGCAGCCGCTCGGGATCGAAGGCGGGGACGAGGAGGAAGGCGAGGGCTGACAGCCCTCCGCGGGCGGCGCCCCGCACGCAAACCACGGTTTTCACAGACGGGGCAACCCCGTTCTCTTGCGCATCGGCGCGCAATATAGTATAATGGCGGCAGAAGGCGGTAAACTATGATGAAACTTTGCAAAATCGCGGGCGATGCGCTCCCCGACGCGGGCGCGTTCGCCTTTTCGGACAGGACGGTGCAGGGCGCGCGCCTGGGCAGGGCGGGCGACTCCCTGTATATTTTCTCCCCGCGCAGGTTCAAACTGTTTGCAGAGGGGCGGGACGAGGTGGTCATCGTGCGCGGCGAGGGGCACATCAAATGGGCGCGCGGCGAGCTGCCCTTCCGCGCGGGCGAGCATATCCTCGCCGAGGAATGCGGCGAATACGAAATAAACGGAGACTGCGAATTTGCGGTCCTCCGCAACAGATAAAAAAGAGGCTTTTTTTTCAAATGGTCAGATCGAATACAAGCGTGGGCGGGAAGATCCTGCTCATCCTCATCACAATGATCCTCACGCTCGCGCTGCTTGTCGGCGTGGTCTTTATCGTGTACAAAAAGGCGAGCGTGCGCTCCATTGCGGGGCTGTTCGGCGCGGACGACCTCATCAGCGAATCGTACGACGGCACGATCGAGGACCTCGTCTCCCTGCTTGCGGGCGCCGTTTCGGACGGGTCGCTCTCCATGAACGACCTCATCGAGATCTCCCCGCTCGTCGGAGAAAAGCTCGACGCCGTGCTCGACGACATCGAGGAGACGGGGCTGATCAGCGTCGACCGCGACACGCTGTACGCAACGCCCGTCAACAGCCTCTCCGCCTCGCTCGGCAGCCTCATCGCCGTCACCGCGACGCTCGACGACCTCTCCTCCACGCTCGGGTTCACCCTGCCCGACCTGCCCCTCATCACGGGCAGCGAGGAAGAGCCGCTGCAGCTCTATTCGCAGGCGAACCTCACCGATTCCGGAGAGATCGGCAGCGAATTTCTCTTCGGCGGAGACGCGTACTCCTTCTATACCCGCACGACAAGCTATGCGAGCACCTATACGGACGGGGAAGAGACGGCAAACATCGTGACGTGGAACCAATATTCGCTCTACACCCTCGCGGGCGTATCCGAGGGAGAAAACGGGACGCTGCGCTACGGGAACTATACGCTGTATCTTTGCACGGCGGGCGAGGACGAGGCAGAGCCCTCCTATGCCGCGCTCACGCCCGAGAGCGGCGCCGTCTACTCCTATACGGCGCCCGCAGACCCCGCCGAGGGCCCCGTCACCTTCGCGCTCGGCTCAGACGAGAGCGTGTGCGTGCGCACGGGTGAGGCGGAATATACCGCCGTCTCCGAACTGTTTACAGAGGACTGGACGGATGAGAACAGCGTCGTCTATTCGCCCGAAGTCGCCGCCGCGTACAAATACACGCCGCTCTTTTACGCCGATGCGGAGAGCGGGAACTACGTCACCGCGAACACATACGACTCCGCGTCCGGGAAGTACGTGACGGACGAAACTGCGGGCGGGTTCGCGCTGGTCCTGCCGAACGCCGCAGACGAGAGCGGCTATTACAAGCAGACGACGGAGCTGTACTGCCGCGTCTACACCTATTCGGAGGCGATGACGGCGGACGAGGCGAACGCGCTCGTTTCGGAGGCGATCGCGGCGGGAGTAGGCGCGCCCGCGATCTACACCTGCACGAACGGCATCGCGGCTCTCCCCGCGACCTATGCGATGACCGCGCTCTCCTCCGCGCTGGATACGGACAACATGACGCTGGATACGCTGTGCGACTACCTCGGCATGGAATTCGGCATACAGGAGGACGGAGAGGGCTCTGCCCTGCTCGAGACCGTGCGGCATATCCCGCTCGGATACCTGAACGACAACATGCAGGCGGAACTGCAGGGCATAGCATTGGGCGACGTGATCGTGCTCGATGCAGATTCGCCCCGCATGCTGCTCACGCTCGCCTACGGCGAGGAGGGCGTCGGCTATGAGATCACCGAAGAGGGGGAACTGGTCGTCTACGAGAAAAAGACGGTCGCCGACCTCACCTCTTCGCTGAACACGCTGCGCATCGGCGACCTCGTGGACGTGACCGACGGCAGCGCCGCCATTTTACAGGCGATACAGGACTGGACGCTCGCGGACTTTTCGGACAGTACGAAAGTCGGTTCGCTCACCCTCGGCGACGTGCTGACGATAGACGGGGACTCCCCCGCCATTTTACAGGCGCTCAAAGACGTGACGCTGGACGGCATGAGCGGCGCGGTGGACAGCCTGACGCTGGACGAGGTACTCGGCGACAGCATCAACAACAGCGAACTTCTGTCCATGCTGCGCGGCTCTACGCTGCAGACGCTCGCGGAAGACATCGCTTCCCTCTCCGTGCAGAGCATGTTCGCGGACAGCGTGTACACGTATTACGACACGGGGTACATCGTTTCCTCCGTTACGGACGCCGCCGCGCTGTACGGCGCGGAAAACCTGTACGTTTGGGACGGGGCGGTCTATACCCTTTACTCTGCAGACGGCGGCTATGACGGCAGCGAAACGCTGTACAGCCCCTATCGGCTGCTTTCGGCGGGAGAGCGTTCGGACTACGCGGGCGTGCCGCTGTACTATTACGACGAAACAAGCGGGCAGATGCAGCTTGCGACCGCCGTCACGGGCTGGTCGATGACCGCGGAACAGTTCGCGGAATACGGCGGCTACACCCTGTACTATGCGGAGAACGGCGGCTACACGCAGGTCACGGGCTCCGTCACGGCGGACACCGTGTTCACGGCAAGCGCCGTCTGGTATTGGGATCCCGCGACGGAGAAAATGCAGAGCGTCCGTCTCACGGCGTCGGGGTACGGCGTCACCGTGACGGCAGACAATTACTTCACCCGCCCTGCCAAAGCGGGCGATCCCGCACAGTACAACGGCACCGATTACTACACGGAGAGCAATCTCTACTACTACGACGTCGAAAAGGAGAGCTGGCAGCGCGTCACGCTCACGGGCGTGTGGCTGAACACGAGCGGCAGCGAAGTCGCCGTCACGGACGAGACGGACACAACCGGTCTCACCCGCTATTATAAAATCACCGACGGGACCGTGCCCGCAGGCGCGGCGCTGTACACCTACGGCGAAGTGATCGGCGTATGGAAGTACCTCGTGCGCGACGGGGACGGGTTCGAGCAGACCTACACCCTCGAGGACGTGGGCAGCATGGTCTCAAACATCAACCACAACATCAACACCGCCACCCTGCGCGAGCTGGTCGGGGACGGCATCATCACCATCAACACATCGGACGGGCAGACGCAGGAAGACATCCTGAACACAAAGTACAACCAAGACGGCGACATGCTCGGCGACTGCACGGTGGGGCAGCTCATCTCCCTCATCGCGGGGCACCTTTCCTCGCCCGGAACGGGCGGCTGAGCGCCCGTTCCGCATGCCGCTGTACAGAAACGATTTTTCCGCCGCGCCGCAGGGCGCGGCGGTTTTTTTACACTTTTTGCCGCAGACAAGCGCAAAAAACATTGACTTGCGCAAAAAAATCGGGTAAAATAGACCATGCGCCGCAAGTTCGGCGCACAAAACCTTGCGTGCGGGAACCGCACGCCGAATAAGACCGGGAGGTAAAAAACATGAAATACGAGATGCTCTATCTGATCGACGCATCCGTCGCGGACGAGCCGCGTGACGCCCTCATCGAACGTTTCGGGAAGATCGTCACCGACCTCGGCGGCAAGGTGCTCTCCACAGATAAGTGGGGCGTGAAAAAACTCGCGTACCCCATCGACTACAAGAGCGACGCGTTCTACGTCCTGATGACGTTCGAAGCGGACGGCGCCGTAGTCAAAGAGCTGGACAGGGTCGCAGGCATCACGGACGAAGTGATGCGCCGCATGATCTCGAAGGCGAACTGACGGGAGGCGCGGCATGAACAAAGTTTTTCTGATCGGCAACCTTACGCGCGACCCCGAGCTTTCGGAGACGAACAGCGGCGTGGCGCTCTGCCGTTTCGCGATCGCGGTCAACCGCAGGTTCTCCTCGGGCGACGCGGAGAGGCAGACGGACTTCTTCAACGTGACCGCGTTCCGCGGGCAGGCGGAGAACATCGCACGCTTCTGCAAGAAGGGCAACAAAGTTGCGGTCGCGGGCAGCATCCAGATCCGCAACTATGAGGACAACAACGGGCAGCGCCGCACCTTCGTGGACGTTGTGGCGGACGAGGTGGAGTTCCTCTCCCCCAAGAACAGCGGCGGGGACAGCGACGATTACGCCGCACCCTCCTCTCCCAGGAAAAAGCCCGCGCTCGAGCCCTTCGACGACGACGGGGACATCCCCTTCTGAGCAAAAACCGAATTTTCCCCGCGCGGCAAATTTACGGGCGCCGTACCCCGCCGCGCGCACGGCGACAGCCTTTTACGGCACAGCCCCTTACGGGCAATTCGATAAGGAGATAACATGGACGAGAAACCCGCAGTGAGAAGGCCCATGAAGCGTTCCCGCAGGAAAGTGTGCGCCTTCTGCCAGGAAAAAGTGGAAGTCATCGACTATAAGGACGTGAACCGCCTGAAAAAATATGTCTCGGAGGGGGGCAAGATCCTGCCCCGCCGCATGACCGGCACCTGCGCGATGCACCAGCGCGAACTTTCGAACGCGATCAAAAAGGCGCGTATCGTTGCGCTCCTGCCCTATCGCGGAGACTAAAAGTTTTTCAAGAAAAGCGCCTCCGCGCCGCAACATTGCGGCGCGGAGGCTTTTTTTACGCGGGGACTTTTTTACGCGAGGGCTTTTTTACGCGGGGGGGTACGGGGGGCTTTTTTACGCCCCGAAACCGAAGGGAAGAACCTTTTCCCTTCCCTCCCCTCGCTTCCGGTGCCAAAGGGGCGGTGCGGCTTTGCGCCGCCCCTTTGGCGCACATTGCTTTTTGCATACCGCCCGCCGCGCCGCCCCTGCGGAAAAATTTTCACGGAAAAGAGCGTACGGAAAATTCTTGCGCGCGCACCGCCGCATATGCTATACTGTATGCAGAAAAAACCGCAGCAAGGGGCGCGCAGAAACGCGCGGAGAGGCACCGCGTTGAAGAACTTGATCCTGAAAATCACCGAAGGGGAGCTGTTCCGCTTTTACGACACGGAGGAGCGCGAAAGCGTCGTTATCGGCTCGTCGAGAAAAGCGGACATCTGCATCAGATCGGTGTATATCCAGCCGCAGCAGCTTCGCCTGACCCGCGAAAACGGCGTATGGTTCGCCGAAGAGCTCGGCGGGAAGGATCCAAAATGCGTCGCGCTCCTCGGCGGCAAGCCCTTCCGCCGCCCGAAAGTGCGGCTGGACGGAGAGCTCGCTCTTCGCCGCACGGATGCGGAGAAAAAGGAGAAGGACGGCGAGCTGTGCCGCATTACACCCGTGCGGCAGATCAACCGCAGAAAAGAGGGGCCCGCCTTCGACCTCACGCAAAAGACGGTCACGACCTTCGGCAGCGGCGACTGCGACGTGCGCATCGACAGCCCGCTTGTCTCGGCGAAACACTTCTTCATCGTGTTCGACGGAGCGGACTGCTACATAGAGGACGCGCACAGCCTGCACGGCACCTATGTGAACAACCGCAGGATCAAGCGGCAGAAACTTATCGACTACGACCGCATCTCCGTTCCGACGGCGGCGTATGTGTTCTACCGCAACAAACTGCTCCACTCCACCGCGGCGGGCGGCATCCGCATCGACGCCGTGAACGTCTCAAAAAAAGTGAACGACCGCAACGCGCGCGGGAAGATCCCGCTGGTGACGGAGGCGTCCTTCCGCATCGAGGCGGGCGAATTCGTCGCCGTCGTCGGCGGGAGCGGCGCGGGCAAGAGCACCCTTTTGGACTGCCTCAACGGCATGCGCCCCGCGACGGAGGGGAAGATCTACTACGACGGGAACGACTATTACGAAAACCTGAACTCCTACCGTAGCGTCATCGGATACGTGCCGCAGAAGGATATTTTGCACGAGGATCTGACGCTCGCGGACGCGCTGCGCTATACGGCGCGGCTGCGCACGCGCGCAGACCTCTCCAAAGGGGAGCTCGCCGCGCGCGTGGCGGCGGCGGTCGCCGACGTGCACTTACAGGGAAAGGAGCACCTCCGCATCTCCTCCCTCTCGGGCGGGCAGAAAAAGCGCGTCTCCATCGCGATGGAACTTTTATCCGACCCGAAGGTCATCTTTCTCGACGAGCCGACGAGCGGGCTTTCGCCCGATCTGGACCTCGGCATGATGGAGCTTTTGAAGGAGCTCTCCAAAAAGGGGCGCACGATCGTCGCCGTGACGCACGCGATGGAGAACCTCGACAAGTGCGACAAGGTGCTCTTCCTCGGACGGGGCGGCAGGGTGTGCTACTTCGGCGAGGCGGCGGGCGCCTTCCGCTGGTTCAACCGCCGCAGCTATTCGCGCATCTTCCTCTCGCTCACGGAGGAAAAGACCTGCGAAGAATTTGCGCGCAAGTACCGTTCGGACGCGAATTACAAGAAGCTGTACGCCGCCTTCTGCACAGAGTACGGCGCGGGGTGCGTCGCCCCGCCCGTGGAGCGGGAGGAGATCGCGCGGCGCAACTGGGAGGCGCCGCCGAAGGCGCTGCCCGTACAGGGCGCGCAGCGGCGCGCGGAGGAAGAGACGGCGACAACAACGGCGAGAAAAACACAGCCCGCCGCAGAGAGCGCGCCCCTGCCCGCCGCGGCGGAGATACCCGCAGGCAGGGAAAAAGAAAAAGCGGACGATCCGCAAAAGACCGCGCAGGGCGCGCGACAGACAAACAAACGGCGCGCGGCGGGCGCGCAGAGGGCGGTGCGGCATGAAGAGAAGTAGACGGCGTTCCGCGCGCATGAACGCCATGCACTTCCGTGTGCTGACGGCGCGCTATTTCAGACAGATCTTCACCAACCTCGGCACCGTGCTCCCGCTGCTGTTGGAGGCGCCCGTGCTGCTGCTCCTGTTCATCGTCGCCTGCAAGGCGGATGCCTTTACGGAAAAAAACGTGACGGACGCGAACACCGCGATCTTCCTGCTCGTCGTCATGAGCGCGCTGATGGGGATCCTGAACAGCTACCGCGAGATCTGCAAGGAGCGCGAGATCCTCTCGCGCGAGGTATTCGGCGGGCTGGACGTGACCGCCTACGCACTCTCGAAGTTCGTGGTGCTCGCGGCGTTCGGCGCGGGGCAGTGCCTCGTCCTCTACTGCGGCGCGGCGCTGTACACGGACTTCGCCTTTGCAGAACCCTTCGCAGCCTACCCGCTTTGCTGGCTGGCGCTGTACCTTGTGAACCTCTCCACGACCGCGATCGGGCTGTTCCTCTCCGCATTCTTAAAGCGCAGCGAGAGCGCCATCCTGCCCGTTCTGCTCATCATCATCGTGTGCGTCGTGTTTTCGGACTGCGTGCTGACGATGGACGGCGCGGCGGGGTACCTGCGCTACATCACGCCCACCGCCTGGGGCGCGGGCGTGTTCGGCAGCTACACGGGGCTGAACGGTTGGCGGGAAGGTTTTTCGCGCGAGCTGTACGACAGCCCGCCCCTGCTCTCTCTCGCCGTACTCGCGGCGATCACGCTGCTGTTTTTGTCGGCTGCGATCGCCTGCCTGCGCCATGCGTACAAAAGCAAAGAATAAGGAGGCTTCCCCATGGAACTGCCGCAGGATCCGTATATTCTCGTAAGTTTCGTGAACATGAAACTGCGCGACGCCTATCCGAGCCTTGCCGCCCTCTGCGACGACCTCGGCGCGGACGAGGCGGCGCTGCGGGAAAAGCTGCGCGCGGCGGGCTTTACGTACGACGCGGACAAGAACGCGTTCGTCTGACTGCGGCGCATTTTCAAAGGGACGGGGAACCGCCGCCCGACAGCCCCCTATAAAACCGTGCGCGGCTCTTTTAAAGAGCCGCGCACGTCATTTTTGCGTCTTTTTTATCTGTCCAGCGCCTTCGTGACGTAAGCCGCGCCGAACGCGCCCGCGCCGACATGGATGCTCAGCACAGGCCCCAGCACGCGCTGGTGGATATTCACGGCGGGGAACCGTTCGTGCAAAAGCTGCGTAAATTCGGAGACGTCCGTCTCCTGCCCGCAGCGGCAGACGATGAGCCTGCGCGTATTTTCGGGGAAGAGCGCGCACATTGCCTCCAGCCGTTCGCGGTGCCCGCGCGTGTTCTCTTTGAACAGGATGCGCTCCTTCATCTCAAAAACGGGGCGCACGTTGAGCTGCGCCTTCGCGCGCGCGCTGTTGAGCCTGCCGCCCGCGCGCAGCCGGTCGAGGGTCTCGACCGTGAACACGATGCCGATCTTCCGCTTGATGTTTTCGAGCTGTTTGACGACGGTCTCGAACGAAAACCCGCCCTTGACCATGTTCACCGCCTCGTCGACCAGAAGGTGCATGCCCGCGCCGATCGTGCCCGAATCGAGCACATAGATATTCCCGCCCGCCTGCTGTGCGGCGAACTTTGCGGAGGAATACGTGCCCGAAAGCGCCTCGGAGAGCACGATGCAGATGACGTCGCACCCGCGCTCGGTGAGCGTGCGGAAGGTGCGCAGGAAGTTGTCGAAATTCGGCTGCGCCGTCTTGCACGGGGAAAACTGCGCCATCGGCGTCATGAAATCGCCGTTGCGGTCGGAGGCGTACTCCTCGTAAAAGCCGTTCCCGATCTGATAATTGAGCGGCACGACGCTCAGGATGCCGCGGCTGGTAACTTCCGCCGTCGAATAGCCGACGGACGAATCGGTCACAATGGCGATCATAGTCTTTTCCTCCGTTCCGTGCCCGCCTCGCCCGAACAGGGCGCCTTCCGCTTAAAATTTGCGGAAACGGCGGTATCTGGTTTCAATGAGTTCCTCTGCGGGGATCTTCGCCTTCTCCTCGAAAAACGCGGCAATATCCGCTTTGAGCAAGGCGAAAAACTCCTCCGAAAAGCCCTTTTCCTCTATGACCCTGTCCACCGCGCCCAGCGCGATGAGGTCGCGTGCGGTGAGTTTGAGGCACTCACACGCCTCGGCGACCTTCGAGCTGTCCTTCCAGAGAATGGAGGCGCAGCCCTCGGGGGAGATGACGGAGTAGGTCGACGTCTCCGTGATCCACACCTCGTCCGCCGCCGAAAGCCCGAGCGCGCCGCCCGAGCCGCCCTCGCCGATGAGCACGGAGAGTGCGGGCGTCTTTAAACGGATCATCTCCATGATCGAGCTTGCGATCGCCTCCGCCTGCCCGCGCTCCTCCGCGCCGATACCGCAGTACGCGCCCGACGTATCCACAAAGCACAGCACGGGGCGGTGAAATTTTTCCGCCTCCTTCATCAGCCGCATCGCCTTGCGGTAGCCCTCGGGGTGCGCGCAGCCGAAGTTGTGCGCGACCTTCGCGTTCGTGTCCTCGCCCTTTTCGATGCCGATGACGGTGACGGGCCGCCCGTTCAGGGACCCGATGCCGCCGACGATCGCGGAATCGTCCGCAAAGCGCCTGTCGCCGTGCAGCTCGATAAAGCCGTCGACGATCTTCTCAATGTACTTCACCGCGGTGGGACGCCCCTTCTCGCGGCTCTTCATCACGATCTCGTATGCGTTCATGCCGTCGCCTCCGCTGCATGCAGTTTTAAAAGAGCGGCAAGTTTTTCTTTCAGCTCTCTGCGCTCTGCGATGAGGTCGACGAAGCCCTTCTCCTGCAAAAGTTCCGCCCGCTGGAACCCCTCGGGGAGTTTCTGGCGGATGGTCTGTTCGATGACGCGCGGGCCCGCAAACCCGATGAGCGCGCCCTTTTCGGCGACGATGATGTCCGCCTCGAACGCGAACGACGCCGAAACGCCGCCCGTCGTGGGGTCGGTGAGCACGGCAATGTACAAAAGCCCCGCCTCGCCGTGCTTGGCGACCGCGGCGGAGGTCTTTGCCATCTGCATGAGCGAGACGATCCCCTCCTGCATGCGCGCGCCGCCGCTCAGCACAAAGCCGACGACGGGGAGACGGTGCTCCGTCGCGTACTCGAACAATTTTGTGATCTTTTCGCCGACGGCGTGCCCCATGCTGCCCATCTGAAAGCGGTAGTCCATGGAAAACACCGCGCAGTCGCAGCCGCCGATCTTCGCCGTACCGCAGACGGCGCCGTCCTTTTCGCCCGTCTTTTCGCGGAGCGCGGCGAGCTTTTCGTCATACCCCGGGAACCCCAGCGGATTGCCGCCCTCCACCTCCGCGAACAGCTCGGAGAAGTCCTCCGCGCACATGCCGATGCGCGTGCGCGCGTCCAGCTTTTTATAGTGCCCGCACTTGGGGCAGACGCCCAAATTTTCCGCCATTTCGTCGGAGAGCACGATCTGCCCGCACTTCTCGCACTTTTCCGCGAGCTTGTCGGGGATCGCCGCCTCCTGCTGCGGCGCCTCTTGCGCAGCCTGCTGCGCGGGGGGCGCATCCTCCGTGCCTTCGAGCACGTTCTGCGGCTTTTTGAAATTGAATAATTTTTTAAAATCGAATTTCAACGCTCCAGCTCCTGACCGATATTTCCGCGGCACAGATCCCGCCGCGGCGTCTCCTCCCAACTCTCTTTCCGTTCTCTCTCTTTCTTTTCCGCTCTCTCCGCGCACACAGAGCCGCATGCGGAAAAAATTCTTTCTCCGCGCGTGTTCCGTGCCTCTCTCCGCACGGGTCGGCACGGAGAAAGCCCGGCTCCCGCCGCGCAAAGTTTACACGGGGACCATGCGTCCCGCCGCGCAATGCCTGCGCGGGCGGCGCATGCGCTCCGCGCGAAGGGAACTACTTGCGTTTGTTCAGATATTTTTCAAGAAAATTCGTACAGTATGTGCCGTCTTTGAATTCGGGCTGCGCCAAAATCTCGCTCGAGAACTCGGCGTTCGTCGTCACGCCCTCGATGACCAGCTCGCACAGCGCCGCCTGCATTTTGCGGATCGCCTCGGTGCGCTCGCGCGCGTACACGATGAGTTTGCCGATCATGCTGTCGTAATACGGCGGGATCTCGTAATCCTGGTAGATCGCCGTATCGAACCGCACCCACGGCCCGCCCGGGATGTGCAGCAGGCTGATCCTGCCGCAGCTCGGGCGGAAGTTCTGGCGCGCGTCCTCCGAATTGATGCGGCACTCGATCGCGCAGCCGCGGATACGGATGTCCTCCTGCTTGTAGATGAACTCCATGCCCGCCGCGATGCGGATCTGCCACTTCACGACGTCGATATTGGTAACGTACTCGGTGACGGGGTGCTCCACCTGCAGGCGGGTGTTCATCTCCATGAAATAGAATGTATCGTCCCTGCACAGCAAAAACTCGATGGTGCCGAGATTGGTGTAGTTCACCGTCTTTGCGGCGGTGACAGCCGCCTGCATCATCGCCTCGCGCACGGCGGGCTTTAAGGTGACGCAGGGGCTCTCCTCGATGAGTTTCTGGTTCTTGCGCTGCATGGAACAGTCGCGCTCGCCGAGGCAGACGACGTTGCCGAAGTTGTCGGCGACGATCTGCATTTCGACGTGCTTGACGTCCGTCAGATATTTTTCAAGGTAGACTTTGCCGTTGCCGAACGCCGCCTGCGCCTCGGCGGACGCCGTTAAGACGGCGTTTTCGAAGTCCTCTTCCTTCCAGACGATGCGGATGCCCCTGCCGCCGCCGCCCGCGCTCGCCTTGACGATGACGGGATAGCCGATCTCGCCCGCGAACTTCTTTGCCTCGGCGACGTCCGCGATCTCGTCCATGCCGGGCACGACGGGCACGCCCGCCGCGCGCATGGTGCGCCGCGCCTCGTCCTTATCCCCCATCTTGGCGATGACGGTATAGGAGGGACCTATGAACTTGATGCCGCACTTTTCGCAGAGCTCTGCAA
>JAGHJD010000002.1 GCA_017886895.1 Clostridia bacterium
ATCGTTCTGGTGTGCGTCGTGTTCTGGCTGCTCATCCGCCAGACGCAGGGCGGCAGCAGCAAGGCGATGAGCTTTGCCAAGTCGAAGGCGCGCGTCAACCAGAACATCAAAGTGCGTTTTTCGGACGTTGCGGGCGCGGAGGAGGAAAAGCAGGAGCTTGCCGAAGTCGTCGAGTTCCTCAAAGCCCCGCGCAAGTTCTCCGACCTCGGTGCGCGTATCCCGAAGGGCATCCTGCTCGTCGGGCCTCCGGGCACGGGTAAAACGCTGTTCGCCAAAGCCGTCGCGGGCGAGGCGAACGTGCCGTTCTTCTCCATTTCGGGTTCGGACTTCGTGGAAATGTTCGTCGGCGTGGGCGCGTCGCGCGTGCGCGACCTGTTCGACGCGGCGAAAAAGAGCCAGCCCTGCATCGTGTTCATCGACGAGATCGACGCGGTCGGCCGCCAGCGCGGCACGGGGCTCGGCGGCGGGCACGACGAGCGCGAACAGACGCTCAACCAGCTCCTTGTGCAGATGGACGGTTTCGAGACGAACGAGGGCATCATCGTCATGGCGGCGACCAACCGCGCGGACATTCTCGACCCCGCGCTGCTGCGTCCCGGCCGTTTCGACAGGCAGATCCACGTCAACCTTCCCGACGTGCGCGGGCGCGAATCCATATTAAAAGTGCACGCGCGCAACAAACCGCTGGAGGCGGACGTCAATTTCAAAGTGCTCGCGCGCATGACGAGCGGGTTCTCGGGCGCGGACCTTGAAAACCTTCTGAACGAGGCGGCGATCCTCGCCGCGCGCGCGAATAAAAAGATGATCGGCAACCGCGAGCTGTTCGAGGGCATCAACAAGGTGCTCCTCGGCCCGCAGAAGAAGAGCCGCCTCGTCACCGAGGCAGACAAGCGCATCACCGCCTATCACGAGAGCGGGCACGCGATCATCGCCAAGCTGTGCAAGAACTGCGACCCCGTGCAGGAGGTCTCGATCATTGCGCGCGGCATGGCGGCGGGGTATACGATGACCCGCCCCGACAACGACGACAACCACATGACGCAGGCAAAGCTCACCGACTTCGTGTGCGAACTCCTCGGCGGCCGCGTCGCGGAGGAGATCGTCATCAAGGACGTTTCGACGGGTGCGTCGAACGACTTGCAGCGCGTCACCGAGCTTGCGCGCAAGATGGTCACCGAATGGGGCATGAGCGAGCGCGTGGGGCTGGTCACCTACAAATCGGATAACCCGATCTTCCTCGGCAGGGACATGGAGGCGCACAGCGGCTACAGCGAGGAGACGGCGGGCATCATCGATGAAGAGGTGCGCAAGATCATCGAATCCGCGCACGCCCGCGCCGTGGAACTTTTGAGCACGCACCGCAGCGTGCTGGACAACATGGCGCGCGTGCTCATCGAGCGCGAGACCATCTACACCGACGAAGTGGATATGCTGCTCGACGGCGCGACGGTCGAAGAAGTGTACGCGCACATGGACAGCGCCGACAAAAAGGCGGAAAAGAACCCGTTTGACCGTTTCATGAAGGGCGGCAAAGGGGACGCGGACGGCGCGAAAAAGGCGGAGAACACCGCGGACGGCAAGAGCGGCGCTGCCTCGCCCGAAGAGGCGGTGCCCGTCGAGTACGGCAAGCCCGCGGACGAGGAGGAAAAGGGCAAGCCCGCAGAAGGGGCTGCCGGCGAAAAGGGCGGCTCCGCGGACGGAACGGACGGGAACGGGGAGAAGTAAACGCTCTGCGCCCGTGAAACAGTACGGAACGAGTCCCTCGCGGCTGGCGGCTGCCCGCCGCGAGGGAATACAAAACGAGAGAGGGTGAAAGAATGGGAAAGATCGTATCGTTTTCCAACCAGAAGGGCGGCGTCGGCAAGACGACGACCTGCGTCAACATGGCGGCGTATCTTGCGGAGTTCGGCAAGAAGGCGCTGATCGTCGACATCGACCCGCAGGGCAACGCGACGACGGGGCTGGGCTTTTCCAAAAGCGCGCTCAAACAGTCTGCCTACAATGTGCTCATCGACGACGAAAAGGCGAGCGAGAACATTGTACATACCGAGGTGCCGAACCTCGACCTGCTCCCCTCCAACATCGATCTTGCGGGCGCGGAGGTGGAGCTCGTCTATAAGAAGAGCCGCGAAAAGGTGCTCAAGAACGCGCTCGCGGAGGTGCGCGACGCGTACGATTATATCCTGATCGACTGTTCCCCCTCGCTGGGGCTTCTGACGATCAACGCGCTCGCCGCGGCGGATTCGGTCATCATCCCCATTCAGAGCGAATACTACGCGCTCGAAGGGCTGTCGCAGCTCATGAACTCGATCACGCTCGTAAAGCAGCATCTGAACCCCGCGCTCGAGGTGGACGGCGTCGTGCTCACCATGTACGACAACCGCTCGCTAATCTCGCGGCAGATCGCGGAGGAGATCAGAAAATTCTTCACAAAGCGCCTGTTCGAGATCGTCGTGCCGCGCAACGTGCGGCTGGTCGAGGCGACCTCTTACGGCAAGCCGATCATGCTCCACGACCCGAAATGCGCGGGTGCGCGTGCGTACAGGGCGCTCACGCAGGAATATCTGAACAGAGAATCCAAAAAATAAGTGCGCCCGTTCCGCCGCGGCTGCGGCGGAACGGGTTTGCGCCGTCATTTCGGCGCGCGAAAGAAAAAGCGGGAGGATATGCACATGTCTGCGAATAAGAACAGGGGGCTCGGCAGGGGGCTTTCCGCTCTGTTTTCCGAACTGGAGGCGGAGGGCGACGCACAGGTCGCGTCCTACACGCCCGAAGAGCGCAGGGCGGCGGAGGAGGGGAGCGACCTCACCGAGGTGGACGTCTCGCTCATCCGCCCCAATCCCAACCAGCCGCGCAAACACTTTGACGAGACCGCGCTGAACGAGCTTGCGGCATCCATTTCCAAACACGGCATGATCATGCCCATCGTCGTCACCGCGCAGCCGGGCGGCATGTACATGATCATCGCGGGCGAGCGCCGCTACCGCGCGGCGAAGCTGGCGGGGCTGCACAAAGTGCCCGTCGTCATCCGCGATTACAGCGAGCGCGAGATCAAGGAGATCTCCCTCATCGAGAACCTGCAGCGCGAGGACCTCAACCCCATCGAGGCGGCGAACGCGATGAAACAGCTCATGGACGAGTACCGCCTGACGCAGGAAGAGCTCGCCGAGCGCATCGGCAAATCCCGCCCCGCCGTCACGAACACGCTGCGCCTTTTGAATCTCTCGCCCGAGGTCATCTCCCTCGTCTCGGCGGGCAAACTCAGCGCGGGGCACGCGCGTACGCTCGTCACCCTGCCCGAGGAAGCGCAGTACAAGCTCGCGACGGACGCGATCAAGGACGGCATGTCCGTCCGCGACGTCGAGCGCAGCGTGCGCGATTATTTCGCCTCCCCCGAAGAGCTTGCCGAAAAGCGTGAGAAGAAAAAACAGCAGGTCTCCGTCGAGCTGAAAGAGCTTGTCGAGCGCATGCGCCACGCCTTCAAGACGAAGGTCTCCCTCATCGGAAACGACAGGAAGGGGCGCATCTATATCGACTATTACAATACGGACGATCTGGACCGCATCAGCGAGATCGTCTCGCTCGCGGAGGAGAAGGAAAAGGACATTCTGTAATTTTTTTGCTGCGGAAAGCGGCGGGGCAAACCCCCGCCGCTTGGTTTTTGCGGCGGCTGTCTGCGCGGGCGCGGGGCGGCGGGACAGGGATCCCGCCGCCCGCGCTTTTACGTGTGCAAAAAATGGCTCCGCTATCCTTATTATATAATAAAGGGGGAAAACTGTTGAAAGGGGGCGTTCTTTCTGCCTGCGGAGCTCTTCGCGAGGGGAAGAAGCGGCGCGGGCAGATTGTGAAAATTTAAAACAAACATTTGTTCCTATGTTAACGTTCATTGGGCACTATCATCAAAAATCGGTAAATTTTTTCGTTCAAATCGACAAAAAAAGTAAAACGAAGTATTGACAGCCCCTTTTTTGTGTGCTATCATTGACTTAATCAGAGGGGGAGAGACGAGAGGCAGGCATCCGTTTAAAACGGCATGTGAGGCTTTTCCGCCCGCGTGCCCGCAAACGGATATTTTTTTGCCTATGGCGCAAAAAAAGAGCATCCGCTTTTCTCCGAAGAAACGCCGCCGCACCGTCGCGGTCGTGCAGAAACAGCCGAAAGCCTTCGCTTCGCGCGCGGGCGGAAACCGGAAAAGGGTACCCTTTTTTCGCATACAGAGTATGCGAAAAGCGCCTTTGACGGAGACCGTTCGGGCAAGGGGTGCGGTTTGCGGCGGTTTTCGCACCGAAAGCGGTCTGTATGCTCCGTCGTCAGGCGCCGCATGCGGCAAAAAATCTTAAAAAGGAGTTTGTGAGCATGAAAGGGCACCTGAAAAAGGTGATCGTCACCGTCGCCGCCACATTGCTGTTGTGCGCGCTCTGTCTCGGAATGTTCACCGGCTGCAGCAGCGGGAATACCATCTCGGTATACATCTTCTGCGCTACCAGTGACGCAAACACGAACCAGACGCTGATCAACCGCTGGGCGGGGGAGTACTATGCCGAACACGAGGAGGAACTCTCCGCGCAGGGCATCGACGAGATCAGCGTCGACTTCACGTACAACGGCGACAGCGACGATTACTACGATCAGCTGGCGAACAGGGTCGCGGCGGGTTCCGCTGCGGACATCATCTACGTTTCGCCGCGCAATATCAAGAGCTACGCCTCCAACGGGATCGTGCTAGACCTGACCGACTACGTCGACTGGTCGAAGTACGGCAACGGTTCCGATATTTGGGAGGGCGCGCTCGCTTCGTTCACTTACAGCGAAGAGACCAACACCGTCGGGCAGGACGTGACGATCTCCGGTTCAAATGAGACGGGCTACACCGCCACCGCCACGGATACGGGCGAAGGGGTCGGCATCTACGCCGCCCCGAAGGACTATTCCTCGTTCGGTCTCGCCTATAACAAGAACTTCTTCACCGATACGCTGAAAGACGCGTACACGAGCACGAACGGGCAGTATACCCCGCCCGATGAGAGCGTCTATTACTGGGACGGCAGCGGTTGGCAGGAGTCCGACTCTTATATCAAGATCGGCGTGACGATGAAGTACTACACCTATAACTTCTATCGTTACGACAGCTACCCCGAAGCTCTCAACGACGGCGACCCCATCGCGGAGCTCTCCGCGAGGAACGGCGGCTACGAAGTGACCATCCCCGGCTGGCCGGGCGATACCTACGAGTATACGACGGCTACCGAAGAGGGCGCCGGCTACGACACGAGCCTCGGCTACGTGACGTACACCTATGCCGAATACAGCGCGATGACCTATGCGGTCTGCTGGTTCGCGCAGATCGCGGACAGGGCGTATAACGGCACGCACACGCTCATGACGTGGCTCAACAGCAATGACTATACGACCCATACGCCCGATTCGTATGACAATGAGGACAGGAATATTCCGCAGAAGCAGAACTACGTCTACGGCAACGACCAGTATGAGGGGTCCCTGTACCTTGCTGCGTGGCTGCTCGGCAACGACACGAACTTCATCGACGACACCTATACCTCCGTCGATGCCCGCGAAACGTGGGCTGAGGCAGACAACTGGCGCGAGTCCAACTGGGAGGACAGCGGCAACTATGACAGCGACGGCGACGGGCTGATCGATACCTTCGTCACCGAGGACTACGGCATCAACAGCGAGAACTTCGTCGAAGCGTATGCCGCCTTCCTCGCTTACGGTTCGGACTGGAACGGCAACTCTTACTTTTCCGGTTCCCCCGAGGGCGAATCCTCGAAGGGCGGCTTCGCCGCAATGCTCAACGGGCGCTGCGTCTTCTACGGCGTGGGTACGTGGGACTTGCAGCAGTTCAACAACACCTCCATCGACAAGCTGAACGTCGGCATCATGCCTACGCCCGTCAGCGAGGACTATGCCATCGCCTCCAAGGTCAAGGACTATCAGTACAAGGCGGCGTATTATTACAACGATTACTACGGCAACGCTTCCGAATATAAGAACACCACGGAGAGCGACAGCGATGACTTCGCGTGGGAGAGCGAGCTCGACGGCGCGCAGGGCACGGACAGCGGCTACACGCGCGTCGCGAATAACTCTGACGCGGCGGCCGCCTATGACCCGTACGACGAAAATTGGGAGATCACCTCGTCGTCCATGTCGTCAACATGGAAGACGCTGATGGACGCGCGGCAGAACGAGTGGTATGCGCGTATCGATACCGTCGGATTTGCCGTCAATGCGGATATGCTGGACGACCCCGAATGGAAGATCGAGGCGGCGGCGGACCTCTGCGCATACCTCGCCATGGGCGAAGACGCGCAGGTCGCGCTGACCTACTCCGGCTCGCAGCTCTCCTCGCTGAAAGACCAGTGCGAAGACTATGTCTTCTACCAGCAGGACGGCTATGCGGAAGACGGCTCGTTCAACAAGATGATTACGCCTGACGGAATTATTTCCGAGGACGGCACTACAGAACTTTCGGTCTCCGTCAGCGAAATGAATTATGTATTACAATATTATATGGGCAGTCTTGGTTATAGCAGCGACGGATATGATCCGAACGGAGTGTTGACGGAAGATCTTTATAATGAGATCAATGATTTGTTTTCCGTGATGGACGAGGGTGGCGAATCCTATACATTGCGAGGGTCACAGGTATGGTATTTTGCGGTTGGTGTAGTGAATTTTCTCTATAACAACCCGAGCGTGTCGTTGACATTCTCTCAAATGATTGCAAGAGCCTTTCCTAGCTTAACAGATTATGTCAATCAATATTATAAAGATTTCGACACGACGCAGTTCGATGCGTTTGGTGGTAGGAATGCTGCATACAAGTGCCTGAACATGGTCTCCGTTGATTATGCGGCGAGGAACCTGCAGGTGCGCATGGCGGCGCTGAACGGCAGGCAGGATACCTCTACGTACACCTATTCCGACAGCTGGATCAATACGGTGTTCCCGTATTTCAAGAGCACGGCGCTCATCACCTACAACACGAACCGCGACACGAACGCGCTGGATCTCCTCGATAGGACGGATCTTTGCATCGATCTGTACTACTCCAAGTACGGCACCGAGGCGACGGCGCAGTCGCAGCTGACCGAATTCTTCCAGACGATCACCGTCAGCAGCGAGCAGGGCACGTTCTATACCCCGGCCACCTACTGCCTTACGATCGTGAGCTATGTGCAGTACGACCTCGGCGCGAACTCGCTGATGGAAGAACTGCAGCGCATGAGTTAAAAAAGGAGCTTTCCCCGCGCGGGAGCGCGGGGAGGGCGACCCCTTTTCCGGCAGCAGCCGGGATCAAATACGAACATAAAAATATGGAAAGGAGGATAGCTGATGGAAGAACAGGTCATTCCTGCCGAGCAGACCGCTGACACGACGGCGGATCTTGAGGCCGAGGCGCTCGCCGCGGCCCCGCAGAAGCGCAGGATCAACAGAGCCGTTCTCTCAGAAAACCTGTGGGGCTGGTTCTTCGTCTGTTTCTTGGTGATCGGTACCACGCTGTTCATTTACTTTGCGTTCGTGCTGTCCGTATGGCTGTCGTTCGTCGACTACCGCGGCAACGGAACGCTCTGGGAGGCGCTGGGTGAAGGCAACTCGAGCGGTGCTTTCTACTGGTACCAATACATGTTCAGCAATACGATGCCCGGGTACTTCGGCTCGGTCGCGCCGGGCGGTATCGCGAACTTCGGCACGACGCTGCTGAACACGATCTTTTATCTGATCGGTATCCCGGTCGGTATGGCGCTCAGCCTCTTCTTTGCCGCGCTCATGTCGCGCGACATCAAGGGCTCCGGCGTGTTCCGCGTCATCTACTACATCCCCACCGTCGCGAGCACCGTTTCGGTCGCGCTGCTGTGGCAGAATCTGTTCGGCGGCTCTACGACGGGCGGCGCGGGCGGCACGATGGTGCAGCTCTTCGGCGCGAACTTCATCACGGGCGACCGGTGGATGCGCATGCTCACCGTGCTCATCCTGACGACGTGGAAGGGCTTGGGCGGTTCCATCCTTCTGCTGTGCGCGGGCATGAACGGCGTCAACGAGAGCCATAAGGAGGCGGCGTCTATCGACGGCGCGAACGCGTGGACGACCTTCTGGCGCATCTCGCTGCCGCAGCTGTGGCCGACGATCTTCTACTGCATCGTCACCTCCTTCATCGGCGGCATGCAGATCTTCGCCGAGCCCGACCTGCTGTACGGCAACGGCGTATCGGATGCGTCCGTCATGGAGGTCACGCCGTTTGTCGGGCTGATCTACGGCAACTATTATACGACGCGGTACTATTCGTACTGCTCCGCGCTGGGCATCATTCTGATGATCATCATCCTGCTCCTGACGCTGGTGCAGTTCTGGCTGGATTCGAGGAGGGATAAGGTATGAGCGATTTCAACGAAGAAATGAACGTCACCCTGTCTGCATCCGAAGAGCCCGCTGTTTCCGCGGCGGAAAAGCCCTCCTTCAAGGATAACGTGAAAAACGTGCTGCAAAAGGTCGAGCAGGGGCTGTGCAAGTTCGCCTCCTGGCTCGGGTTCGGCAGCAAGTATTACCGTTCCAACAAAAGGCGCAAGAAGATCTTCTTCGACGTCATCACCTATACGATCCTCATCGCGTTCGCGTTCATCATGATCTATCCGTTCTGGTGGATGATCTCCGCGTCCTTTGCGGGCAACAAGGACCACATGATCGCGGGGTCCACCTGGTGGCCGTCCTATACGGCGGCGAACTCACACAATGGTGACTTGTTTGCGAACTACGCGAACGTTATCACGATCGCGGCACAGGGCGGCACGACCTTCTGGCAGTCCGTCGGCGTCACGCTCCTGTATTCGCTCGTGCCCGTCACGATCGGCATCATCACGTCCACGATGGCGGCTTTCGCGTTCGCGAAGCTCAACTTCAAGGGCAAGAACGTCGTGTTCTTCTACTGCCTCGCGGGCATCATGATCCCCGGTCCGTCCATCATGATCACGCAGTACTGTATCTATACAGAGCTGGGCTGGACGCTGAACGGTCTTGCGATGATCATCCCCGGCTGTTTCGGCGCGGTCATGACGGCGTTCTTCATCCGTCAGTACCTCTACGGCATGCCGACGGCGATCATCGAGGCGGCGAAGATAGACGGCGCGGGATATTGGCGCATCTTCTGGCAGTTTGTGGTCCCGCTGGCAATGCCCGCGATCACGGCGCAGTTCATTCTCAGCTTTATCGGCAGTTGGAACAACTACCTCGGCCCCCTGCTCTTTGTGCAGAGCGAGGCGTGGTACCCCCTGGCGCTGCTCGTTGTGGAGTTCAAGAAAAAGATCGGCGACAACACGACGAACTATCCTTCGATCATGGCGATCTCCGTTCTTGCGCTCCTGCCCGTGCTGATCCTCTTCGGCGCGTTCCAGAAGTGGATCCTCGGTTCGATCATGCTTACGGGTTCCAAAGAGTAAAAAGCATCTGTTTTCCCTCGCCCCCCGTTCGGGGGCGAGGAGAAAACGCCTTCTTTCCCGGGCAATGCTCCTTACGCGGGCATCGAGCCGTTCAACCGAATCGAGCGGTGCGCGGATCAAAAGGCAGATAAAAAAGAATAAGCGGGATTTAAAAGGGTACCCTTTTTCGCATACTGTGTATGCGAAAAATCCGTTGACAGGGAAAGGCACAGGCGCCGCGGAGTGTCATCCCGAACTTATCGGGGGATCTCTGTGGAACAACCGTCTTTATGGCAACCCGAGCTTGTCGGGGAACGTGCTCCTGTCATCCCGAGCTTGTCGAGGAATCTCTATTAAAATATTGACAAAATCAGAATAGAGATCCTTCGGCTGCGCCGCCCTGCGGGCGGCTTCGCTCAGGATGACAATGAGAGAAAAAGCCGCTTTTCAATAATCCCCTGCGCGCGCAAAAATCACATTTTTTGCAAGCGCCCCCTCGTCGGAGCAGTCGGCTGCGTTCTCGCATTGCCCAAAAGGGCAACGCTCGCGTGCGCGCTCCGCTCCTCCTCTTCCCAAAAATCTCACTCTGTTGCGATTTTTGGGAACCCTGTTGCCGTAAACTTACGGCTTTTAGGAAAAGGGGGTGAACGCGCGCGATTTCTATAATACGTAGCCCCAACGAAAAGGGCTTCCCGAAAATCGCAGGGCTTTGCCCGAGATTTTTGGGAAAGAGGAGAAACAGTACCGCGGCGCTTGCGGATTGCCTA
>JAGHJD010000032.1 GCA_017886895.1 Clostridia bacterium
ACGAGAGCTGCGGCAAGTGCACGCCCTGCCGCGTCGGCACCAAGCGCCTCTACGAGATGCTCTGCAAAGTCACGGACGGCACCGCGACGATGGAGGACCTCGACAAGATGGAGGAGCTGTGCTACTATATCAAAGAGAACTCCCTGTGCGGTCTCGGGCAGACGGCGCCCAACCCCGTCCTCTCCACGCTGCGCTACTTCCGCGACGAATACGAGGCGCACGTGCGGGACAAGAAGTGCCCCGCGGGCGTGTGCAAAAAGCTGCTGCGCTATGAGATCGTCGCCGACAAGTGCAAGGGCTGCACGCTGTGCGCGCGCAACTGCCCCGTCGGCGCGATCACGGGCAACGTCAAAGAGCCGCACGTCATCGATCCCGAAAAGTGCATCAAGTGCGGCGTCTGCATGGAAAAGTGCCGGTTCGGCGCGATCGTCAAGGGCTGAGGGAGGTAGGTTATTATGGTACATCTGAAGATCAACAACGTTCCCGTCGAAGTGAAAGAGGGGACGACCGTTCTGGAGGCGGCCCGCATCGCGGGCGTCAACATCCCCACCCTCTGCTATCTGAAGGACATCAACGAGATCGGCGCCTGCCGCATCTGCGTGGTCGAGGTCAAGGGTGCGCGTTCGCTCGTTGCGGCGTGCGTCTATCCCGTCAACGAGGGCATGGAGGTGTTCACCAACACGGAGAAGGTGCGCAAAAGCCGCAAAACGACGCTCGAACTGCTCCTCTCCAACCACAAGCGCGAGTGTCTCTCCTGCGTGCGCTCGACCAACTGCGAATTGCAGAAGCTCTCCAACGAGTACGGCTGCGACGAGAACAGGTTCAGGGGCGAACGGACAGCTTATGAAGAGGACGATTCCTCGGGCTACCTCGTCCGCGACAACGAGAAGTGCATCCTCTGCCGCAGGTGCGTCGCCGTCTGCCGCAAGGTGCAGGAAGTGGGCGTCATCGCGCCCATCCGCCGCGGCTTTTCCACGCATATCGGCAGCGCCTTCGAAGAGCCGCTCGCCGACGCGAGCTGCGTCGCCTGCGGGCAGTGCGTCGCCGTCTGTCCCGTCGGGGCGCTGCGCGAGCGCGAGGAGATCGACAACGTGCGCGCCGCGATCAACGACCCCGAAAAGGTGGTCGTCGTGGCGGCCGCTCCCGCCGTGCGCGCGGCGATCGGCGAGGAATTCGGCTATCCCATCGGCACGAACACCGAGGGCAAAATGTTCACCGCCATGCGCATGCTCGGCTTTGACAAGGTGTTCGACGTCAATTTCGGCGCAGACCTCACCATCATGGAGGAGGCGAACGAACTTTTGGAGCGCGTGAAGGAGCACGACACGCTCCCCATGTTCACGAGCTGTTCGCCGGGGTGGATCCGCTTTGTCGAGTACTACTATCCCGAACTCATCCCCAACCTCTCCACCTGCAAGTCGCCCATGCAGATGTTCGGCGCGACCGTCAAGACCTATTGGGCGCAGAAGGAGGGGATCGACCCGAAAAACATCTACGTCGTCGGCGTCATGCCCTGCACGGCGAAGAAGTTTGAAAAGACGCGTTCCCACGAGGACGCGAGCGGCTGCCCCGACATCGACGCCGTGCTCACCACGCGCGAACTTGCGAAGATGATCAAGAACGCGGGCATCCTGTTTGGCGATCTGCCCGACGGCACCTTCGACGACCCGCTCGGCGAATTCACGGGCGCGGGCGTCATCTTCGGCGCGACGGGCGGCGTCATGGAGGCGGCGCTGCGCACCGCGGCGGAGACCATCACGGGCAAGCCGCTGGACAAAGTGGACTTCAAGGACGTGCGCGGCGTCAAGGGCATCAAAGAGGCGGAGTACGACCTGAACGGCACCAAAGTGAAAGTCGCGGTGGCGTCGGGGCTCACCAACGCGAAAGAGCTGTGCGAGAAGATCAAAAAGGGCGAGTGCGACTACACCTTCGTGGAAGTCATGTGCTGCCCCGGCGGCTGTGTCAACGGCGGCGGTCAGCCCATTCAGGACGCCTATACCCGCAGACAGGTCGACCTGCGCGCCAAGCGCGCCAAAGCGCTGTACGACGAGGACAAGAAGGCGCAGATCCGCAAGAGCCACGAGAACCCCGCCATACAGAAGCTGTATAAGGATTTCTTCGGCGCGCCCGGTTCGCACCGCGCGCACGAGATCCTGCATACGAGCTATGTGAACCGCAAGGGGAAATAAAAACGTTGCAGACAAAGGGGCGCGGAAGCGCGGCGTTTGCCGCCGCTTCCGCGCCCCTGCGCTTTATGTAAAATAATGGCAGTAAACATTACTCCTTGCGATTTTTAAATTTATTGAATCAGCATTTGCTTGACGAAGTGAAAGCAAAGTGATAAAATAAGCAGGAAATCATGAAAACCGTTTCGCAAAGCGGTACCGCTTTTTTGCGTATTTTATACGCAAAAAAAATTCTTTAACGGAAAAAGCGCGCCGCCGGCGGAAAGTACAGCCGAAATACGAAATTTTTTTGAAAAATTTAATGTTTTTATAGGAGGAGTAGCCATGAAGTTTTGTATGAATTGCGGTGCAAAGCTGGAGGACGAAACAAAGTTCTGCCCTTCCTGCGGCGCGCCGCAGGAAGGAAAGCCTGCCGCGCCTGCGCAGCAGCCCGCTCCGTCCGAACAGGAAGTTCCCGCGCAGCAGTCTGCACAGCCCGCGGAACAGCCTGCACGGGGGGCAGCCGGGGCGCCCGCCGCGCAGCAGCCCGTTCCGCCGGCACAGCCGCAGCAGCAGCCGTATTACGGGCAGCCGCAGTACGGCGCGCCGCAGCAGCCGTATTACGGGCAGCCCGCTCCGGCGGGCGGCGTGCTCACCGCAGAGGACGTGATTCGCAGCGGCAAGGTCAAGGGCAGGTACTGGGCGTACAGGCTTGCGGGCACGATCATCGGGGTCCTGTTCGCGCTGATGAGCATGATCTACTGTCTCTCTGCCGAGGTCGAGTCCGGCTACGGCATGGATATTCCGCAGATCATGGGCTGGGTCATGGCGCTGATCGGCCTGCTGTTCAACCTTGTGGCGCTCGCGCTCGTCATCGTCAGCATCTTCAAGGCGATGGGGCGCAAACTCATCCGCGCCATGTTCGGCGTCGGCATGGCGTTTGCGGCGTACGGCGGCATTTTCAGCATCGCCCTTGACATGATCGGGCAGACGATGTCCTCCGCCATGCAGGGCAGCGTCCCGGAGGTTTCCGTCGATGCGCTGAAAATCGTGTTCTGGGTCTTTTCCATGGCGGCGGGCATCGCGCTCTTCGTCGTGGGTATGGGCACGAAGTTCGATTTCAGAAAACCCGCTCTGACTTTTGTACAGAAACTCGTCTCCTGGATCGTTTCGGGCGTGCTGGTCATCCTCGCGCTCGTGTTCGCGCTCCTGCCCCTCTCTTCGAGCTTGGGCGACCCGCTTGCGAGGGCGGAGGAAGTGGAGCTCGGCATGTCGCGCAGCGAAGTGGTGGCGATCATGGGCGAGCCGCACACCGAATCGGGCAGCACGCTTGCGTGGTATGATTCCGCTACGCGCGATATTATGAAGCGCCTCGAAGAGCTCGACGGCGGCGACAGCTTTGAAGATATGTTCAACGACATGGAGGAAGTGGCAAACCTGCAGGAACAGCTCGCAAGCATGCATTCGCAGGCGCTCTCCGTGACGCTGCAGGACGGCAGCGTGTATTCCGTTTCCTTCAATGCGGATTCGCAGGTGACGGACAAGACGTGGGAGAGCTATGACAGTTCGGCACAGCCCGTCAAAGCCGATACGATTGGCTCGACTCTCAGGCTCAACGTGTACCTCGCGTACAGCGACGGAAGCTGGACGAAGATGTATGCCGCGGCGGCGGTCGAGGATATGGAACTGACCCTCTCCGGCGGTACGCTCTCCGTCAAGTGGAGCTATACTGTGGGTGAGAGCACGATAGAGGAGAGCACCATAGAGCTCTCTGCCTCCGAGTGGGTGTCGAGATACAACTACAACGCGCTGCAGGCGTATGAGGACGGCTATGCCGAAGCAGACCTTTCGGGCGCTTCGCTCGAAGATCTGCAGTCCTATCGGCGGCTCTGTGACGGCACCGGCGTGACGTACGGCTCGTGGCTGACGGAGGCGATCTCCGCAGCAGAGGCGGCATGATCTGCCCGGGCAGCAGAAAAAATCCCGCAGGGCGCGCGCCGTCCGGCGCGCGCCTCTTTTCTTGGTCCCGCATCTTTTGCGGCTGTTCGCGAGTATAAAATCTGCGCGATAAAAATGTGTTGGTTGCGTGAAGAATATAGTTCATTTACTTGACGAATAGAGAGGCGTTGTGATAGAATATTATAAAATCGGAAAGGCAAGACGGCAAAGCGGTACCGCTTTTTTGCGTATGAAATACGCAAAAAATTCATTTAACGGTATACATGCGGCGGGAATGCCGGGCCGAACGTTATCTAATGGAGGAAGGAAGATGAAAAATTGCAGCAATTGCGGTGCAGAGCTGCAGGACGAGGCAAAATTCTGCCCTGCCTGCGGAGCGGCACAGAATGTGGAACAGCCCGCCGGGCAGCAGGCACAGCAGCCGCAGTACGGTGCGCCCCAGCAGCCGTACTACGGGCAGCCGCAGTACGGCGCGCCCCAGCAGCCTTATTACGGGCAGCCCCAGCAACCCTATTATGCGCCGCAGGCGCCCGTCAAGCCCACCAGCGCGATGGCGATCATCGGTCTGATCACGGCGATCCTCTCGCTGGTCGTCGGCTGCTATCTGGGCGTGATCGGTATTGTGCTTGGCGCGGCTGGCGTTGTTCTTTCGGCTATCGGGATTGCCAAAAAGGATAAATATCGTGCGCCCGGCATTGCGATCGCCGGCTTGGTCGTCGCCTGCGTCGGGTTGCTTACCGCGATCCTGATTACGGCGGTCATCGGCTATCTGGGCATCGCAACTCCGATCGAAGATATGCTCCCCGGCGTGATGCCGTATTGATTTGTTTTTTCGGTCGTTTCCCCGCTCTGCATCGGCAGAGCGGGGAATTGTTTATACTGCGGATTCCCGCTTTTTTCCCATTATACCACGCCTGCTCCCGCTTGTAAAATGCCTGCGCGCTATGGCATGGAACAGCCGCCGCGCATGACAGGGCGGGGGTGCTTTGCGCCTTGCTCTCCCTTTTGCAAAGGGGAGGGCAAGGAAGGGCGGGGGGCAGCGCCTTCTGTCATCCCGAGCAGCCGCGCCGCGCGGTTTGCGCGGCGCGGCGTCGTCGAGGGATCTCTATGGGAATATCATCCATATGTGTCATCCCGAGCGCAGCCGAGGGATCTGAGCTGAATGTGTTGTGAGCCGCATGCAGTCAGTCAAGCAATACAGACTGCATACGGCTTTTACACGAGCGAGCTCAGACCCGTTCGACTACGAGGCGGCTGCGCCGCTCCGTTTTTCGGCTCACAAAGGGGAATGCCCCTTTGCAATGCGAACGCATTGCAGCGGGCGTTCGCCCGCGTTCGCCTCAAGCGGAACGCTCGGCTTTGCCCTTGCAAGCAAGCAAAGCCTTCACGTCCCTTCAGGGTGACAGGGGGGCGTCTTGCGGTTTTGCTCCGTTCAGGGTGACGGGGAGGGGCGTTTTGCGCCGCCCGTTCGGCGGCTGTCCTGTTCATTGCGGCGCCGCCGCACTATTGCCTTGCGCCGGACTCGTCCTCCAGCCCGAGCAGATAGTCCGCCGACACCTCGAACCTGCGGGCGATCTGCGCCACCGTCTCGAGGTTGGGTTCCGACCTGCCCCGCTCCCAGTCGCAGACGCTGCTGTTCGTCGTGTTGAGCAGGCGCGCCAGCTCTTTCTGGCTCATTCCCTTTTCCGTGCGCAGCTCTCTGAGCCGCTCGATAAAGATCTGCATGCCCCTATTTTAGGAAATTTCCCTAAATTTTACTTGACATTAGGGAAAATCCCTAATATACTATTGGATGAGAACAAGAGAGGAGGAGAAACAGGTGGAACAGCAGAACGGGCAGCCAAACGGGCAGGAACCGCCGCGTCAGGGAGTGCCTGACGCGGCAAAAACGGAGAAGGGGACTATACATAGTTATCTTTTGGATAAGTGGGCGGGGGAGCGCCCTGTGCAGGCACGTATCGTCCGCGGGCTGCAAACGGCGCGCAAAGTACTGTGCATCATCGGTGCGATAGGCGCACTGCTCGTTGTATTGATGATGATTGTATTGACGGTGATGCGGATGCAAGTCTCTTTGGTGCTTCTCACTGTGATGCAGGTGTTTATGTATATAGGGCTGTTTCTCGCAGTCCCTTGCCTCAGTGCAGTCTATGTATTGAATATCGTTCACGCGTTGTATGCAAACAGCCGTTGTTGCGGCTGGCTCATGGAGACGGGGCAAGATGTCGCGGCATTGCTTGGCGCTGATTTGCGTTTTTATTCGGGGAAGGCACGCCGCTACGAAAAGATAACGATGAGTAAAGATGCAGCTTACCTTTCTTTGTGCCCGAAAAGAAAGCCGTTGTATCTGAGCGGGTTTATTCTCTCGCTTGTTTCGGTCGCTTTCGTCATTTTGTTTTTTTTGACAGGGGGCATTCTGTATGCCGTGACGTTGGGAGAGGAAATGTTCAGGCAGGCGGCGATCGTTCCGTGCGGTATTTTCATAGCGATAGCCGTCGCGGCGGGCGTTGCGGAATTTATCGTACAGCGCGTCTATGCGACGGAGCGCGACGAGGCACTTGTGCGAGCTACATTTTCATAAAAAACCCTATTGCGGTACAGGCAGGCAAATGCTGAGAGGAACGGAGAAAATCCGTTCCTTTTTTGTATGTCCGCTTTGCGGGCGGCGCAACGGTCCTTTCATGCACGGGGCGTCGCTGTTCGTGCGCTTTCATGCTCTTTCGCTATGGAAAAACATGCCGCGGAAGTATTTGACAAGGAAAAACACTTTATTTTATAATAAAAACAGTTCCGCACCGTTCTTTGTCGACTACAAGGCGGCGGAAGAGATGGTGGACTGCGCCATGCGCGGCGGGGTCAACTATTACGATACCGCCTGGGGCTATCACAACGGCGGCTCTGAGCCCGCGCTCGGCACCTTTCTGAAGAACTATCCGCGCAAAAGCTACAACCTTGCGACCAAGTTCCCGGGCTATGACCTCTCCAACATGGGCAAGGTGCGCGAGATCTTTGAAAAACAGCTCGAAAAGTGCGGGGTGGAGTACTTCGACTACTACCTCATGCACAACGTGTGCGAGATGAACATCGACGCCTATCTCGACGAGTCCTACGGCACCTATGCGTACCTGGACGAGCAGCGCAGGGCGGGGCGCATCCGTCACCTCGGCTTTTCCGCGCACGGCGACATGCCCGTGCTGCGCCGTTTCCTTGAAAAGTACGGGAGCGGCATGGAGTTCTGCCAATTGCAGATCAACTGGCTGGACTGGACCTTCCAGCACGCGAAGGAGAAGGTGGACCTGCTGAAGAGCTATAATATCCCCGTCTGGGTCATGGAGCCGCTGCGCGGCGGCAAACTGTGCTCGCTTTCGGCGGAGGACGAGGCGAAGCTGAAAGCGCTGCGCCCGCAGGAGAGCGTCACGGGCTGGGGGTTCCGCTTTGTGCAGAGCGTTCCCGAAGTCGTCGTCACCCTCTCGGGCATGTCGACGCTCGCGCAGGTGCAGGAGAATTTAAAGACCTTTGAAACGGATGCGCCGCTCAATGCAGACGAGCTCGCGGCGCTCTCGCGCATCGCGCGGGAGATGACGGGGAAGGCGTCCCTTCCCTGCACGGCGTGCCGCTACTGCACGAGCCACTGCCCGAAAAAGCTGGATATTCCCGAGCTCATCAAACTGTACAACGAGCATTGTTTTACGGGCGGCGGGTTCATCGCGCCGATGGTGGTGGGCACTCTGCCCGCGGAAAAGCGCCCCTCGGCGTGCGTCGGGTGCGGGAGCTGCGCAAAGGTATGCCCGCAGCAGATCGACATCCCCGCCATGATGAAGGACTTTGCCGCGCGGCTTGCAAAGAGCGAATAATGCGGGTGCAGCAAAGCGAATAATGCGGCCGGCAAAGAACAAACAGCGCGGCTGCAGCAAAGCGAATAACAAGGAGGCTTGAAAAGAGATGATAGAGAGCGTATTAAGAGCTAAAAACGTAAAGACGAGCATACGGCTCACGGTCAAGACGCTTGTTTCGGCGGTCATCGTCGTGCTGGCGGTGGCGCTGCCGCAGCTCGTGCACCTCGTTGCGGGCGCTGCGGGCGGCGTGCAGTGGCTGCCCATGTACCTGCCCGTCCTGCTCGGCGGCTGCCTTCTGGGCTGGCGCTGGGGGCTGGGCGTCGGGATCCTCTCGCCGATCGCGAGTTTTTGCATCACTTCGCTTGCGGGCAACGCGATGCCCGCGGCGGCGCGCCTGCCGTACATGGTCGCGGAGCTCGCGGTGTTTGCGGCGGTCTCGGGGCTGTTCTCCAAAAAGATCGACGAAAACGGCTGGATGGCGTTCCCCGCGGTACTTCTGGCGGCGGTGAGCGGCAGGGTATTTTTCCTGCTGCTGGCGTTCGTGTTCCAAGGGGTCTCCACGCTGTCGGGCGCGACGGTCTGGGCGCAGATCCAAACGGGGCTTTTGGGGCTCGTTTTGCAGGCGGTGCTCGTTCCCTTCCTCGTGATGGGGCTGCGGCTGCTTTTAAAGCGCGGGCAGAAAGAACAGGAATAAATCGGGGGCTGACCTCCCGCTGCGGCAGCCGCCGCCCGTTCGGGCGGCGGCTTTTGCGTGCCCTGCGGGGAAGGCGGTCGGCGGCTCTTTGCCGCCTGTGGGGCGTCCGCCCGTTTTTCCCGTTCCGCGCTTGTCGCCTTGCTTTTTCTGTTTGCCTTTTTCCGACTTGCCGTATAGAGTGCGGCGGTTTTTTCCCGCCTTGTCCGCATAGAGCGCGCCGCCGCGCAATATATTTAGTAGCGGAAACTTCGGGCGGAGGCGGGTGCGCGTGGAGATCTGGAAGGCGGCGGTCCTGGGAATGGTGCAGGGGATAACGGAATTTCTCCCCGTCTCTTCGAGCGGGCACCTTCTGCTCTTCGAGCGGCTGCTCGGCGTCAATACGGGCGGGGCGGACATGTTCCTCGGCATCGTCCTGCATGCGGGCACGCTGCTCTCCGTGTGTGCCGCCTGTTTTCCCGCCCTCGTGCGGCTGTGCAGGGAAGGGCGGCGGCTGCTCCTCGTCGTGCTCGCGTCCGTGCCCGCCGCGCTCGTCGGGTTTTTGCTGCGCGACGCGGTGGACGAGGCGTTCTTCGGCGGCGAGCTTTTATGGCTCTCCTTTGCGCTGACCGCGCTCCTTCTGTTTGCCTGTTCGGCGCGGCTGCGCCGCGGCTATGCGCCGCGCCTTCTGAACGCGCCGCGCGCGCTGGGCATGGGGTGCGCGCAGGCGCTGGCGGTCATTCCCGGGCTTTCGCGCAGCGGCACGACGCTCGCGGCGGGCGTGTTCTGCGGGCTGGAGCGGGGAGAGGCGGCGGAGTTTTCGCTGGTGATGAGCGTCCCCGTCATTGCGGGCGCGGTGCTCGCCGAATGCCTCTCCCTCGCCGCGGGCGGAACGGGCGGCATGCCCGTCTCCTGGGCGAGCCTCGCCGTCGGCACGCTGTGCGCGGCGGTGTTCGGGTTCTTTTCGGTGAAGCTCCTTCTGCGGCAGACGGCGCGCGGCTCGCTCGTTCCCTTCGCGGTCTACCTCCTGCTCCTCTCCGCGGCGCTCCTCTTGTTCCGCGGCGCATTCGGTGTCTGAAAGTTGTGAGAGGATGCGCGTATAAAAGCCGTTTCCTGCGGCATACTGCGGGTAGTCTTTAAAAAGGAGGTCAGCGTGGTATGCGTTTGAATTGCGGCGACACTGCGCCCCGCACGGCGAATTACAAAGTCATCAGCCCTGCGGGCGAGATCGTGGGCAGCGTGTATATGCGCGAGGGAGACACTCTTCCCCCGACGGATATTTCCGGCTGCCATTACGAGCTGGACTAAGGAAAAGCAGAGAGGGCGCGCCCCGCGAAGTTTCGCGGGGCGCGCCTTTTGCCGTGCGCTTGTGCCGCTGTGCCGCAGGGGTACGGAGAGGCGGCTGATCTTAAATTGTAATCTTAAATTTTTAAATTTAATGCCTTAATTTAAGTGACCATAAAAATGGCAGTCAAACTTTTTTTTCTTTAGATTAGATGTTACAATAGGAATTGGGAGGGAAATGCAAATGAATTGGGAAAGTACAAAACAATATGCTTATAAAATTTTTTCTCGCTTATGGGTGCAGTGGGTTCATGAAGGGACATATCCTGCCGAAACAAGCGGTAAAAAAATGTTAAATACTATATTGGGGACATTAATCTCATCCCATTGCCCACAATGTATGAATTTGAACGGGTGCTGTTTTGTAAAAGAGAAAGCACCGTCTCCTCCGTTACACGATCACTGTCATTGTTATATGAGTGATATATCGGGTATAAATCCAGTTGTCGAATGCCCGACAGAGAAGTTTTCAGGGTATATCTTTTCAGAAAATAAAAGCGGTGGAAAAAAAGACTTGTTTGAATCTTGGGGATATAATATAATAGATTCGACAGTACTAGCCCAAGAATTCACGAACCAAGCCAAACTGGCTTATTTATCTGGGGAATATTATCTGGGGAATTTGGACCAGTTTGGTCAACGAATTAGTATTTTAATCACGCTACCTAGAAAAGTTGGTACAGGTACTGTTTCTTTTGTTTCAGGTTGGATGGTTTATCCGAATGGTAAAATTATTTTGACAATGCCATATGGAGGGAAAATACATGAAACAGCTTGATCGGGTCCGCCTGATCCGTGAAAGAGCCGCCTATACACAGGCGGGCGTAAAAGCGGGGGATACGGGTATTGTCATGGGCGAAAATCGCTGCGGATATTGTCTTGTTTATTTTGACGGAGAGATCGTCCTGCGTGACGGGATCTATCAGACGTCGGAAATCGATCTTGCTGTCAGAGAGGAAGACCTTGCATTGCTCGAAGAATAACGGTTGATAAAACGTCGGTCCGTTTCATGCAGACCGACGTTTCGGCGCCGGCGAAACGGCGGGGGGGGGCACCTGCGGAGCGAACGCATTCGCGGGGCGCGCCTTTTGGTGTGCGTTTGTATCGCTGCGCCGCGGGGGGGGTGCGGGGCGGGGCCTTGTTCTTCCCGCCCGTTCGCGGGGCAGGCTGTACGGCATGGTTCGGGGGCGGCAGTTTGTTTTTCCCGCCTGTTGGCGGGGGAGCGGCTTGTCCTTCCTGCATGTTCGCGGGGCAGCGTGCATATGGTTAAGTATGCTGTTTCTGAACAAAAGGCGGGTCCTCGCCTTTGCGCTCGTTCTGTGCCTGCTGCTCCTTGCCTGCGTGCCGCTCTCCGCGCTCAGCCGCGCGTCCCTTGCCGCGCCCTTCACCGTCGTCATTGACGCGGGGCACGGCGGCATAGACGGAGGCGTCGTCGGCGTGCGGACAAAGGTAAAGGAGAGCGATTTAAACCTGATGATCGCGCAGCTCCTGTGCGAGCGGTTCGAGGAGGCGGGGTTCCGCGCCGTGCTCACGCGCACGAACGCGGGCGGGCTGTACGGGCTGCCCTCGGCGGGGTACAAGCGCAGAGACATGGAGCGGCGCAGGGAGATCATCGAAGAGGCGGCGCCAAACCTCGTGCTCTCCGTCCACCAGAATTATTTCCCCTCCGATTTTTCCCGCCGCGGCGGGCAGGTCTTTTACCGTGCGGGCAGCGAAGAGGGCGCGGCGCTCGCCCTGTGCATCCAGGAGCGGCTGAACGCGCTCGGCGGGGGGACCTTTTCGCCGCTGACGGGGGACTATTACATGCTTAACTGTACGGAGTATCCCTCCGTCATCGTCGAATGCGCCTTCCTCTCCAATGCGGAGGACGAGGCGCTGCTCCTTACGGAGGAGTACCGCGGAAAACTTGCCGACGCCGTCTTTGCGGGCGCGCTGGCGTGGCTGGCATAGAAAATAAAAAGCGCGCGCCCCGCGGAGGTTCTGCGGGGCGCGCCTGTGGTTTTTGTTTGGTTGTTTTGTCTGCGGGTTTGTTTTTCTGTTTCCTGCATCAAATGCGGCTGATGCCCAAGACAGAATCCGCCGAAACGTCCAGCGCCCTGCACAGCTTCGCCAGCGTATCGAGGGCGGGGAAAATGCCGTTGTGCAGATAGGCGGAGATCGTGCGGTTGGAGACGCCGATCTCTTCGGCAAGTTCTTTGTGCGGCTTGCCGCTCGTGGCGATCGCCTCGCTTAAATTTTCGTGAATGGTCTGCATGGAGACGGCGGAAAGTTCCGCGCCGTCGGGAAATTTCCCTTCGCCGTTCAGGATAAAATCGGCGGAGATTTCGAGGGCGATGCACAATTTTGCGAAAGTGTCCAGGGCGGGCAGCACGTTTTTGTGCAGGTAGGCGGAGATCGTCTTGACGGAGACGCCCGCCATGCGCGCAAGTTCGCTGCGTTCGTATTTGCAGGCAAGCAGTTCCTGCCGCAGGCGCTGTTGTATCGGCTGTAAACTTTGACGGCTGTTATCGCGTTTCATGCGAAAATTATCGCATAATATAGGATTATTTTCTTGACAATGACATAACAGACGAAGTATAATCTTGTTGTCGTATAACATGCGATAATTCAGAACAGGAGGGTGTTTCGATGAATGCGGAAGAGCTTGCCGAACTGCTGTACGTCAGTCTGAAAGACGAACTCATTGCAGAAGTCGTGCGGTCGGGCTGCGCGCTGCGGATCGTCTTTGCGGACGGCACGGAGCGCACGGTCAGAGTGGCGTAGACAGATTTCCGCAAAAGAAAAACAAAAGAAACGCCAAAGAAAAACAGAAGAAATACCAAAGAAGAACAGAAAAAACACCAAAGAAAAGCAGAAGAAACACCAAAGAAGAACAGAAGAGAGCTTGCGGCGCGCGGGGGAACTCCCCCGCGCGCTTTCGGCGTTATGGCGGACGCGCGCCTGCGGGGCGGCGCCGTCAGTTCGAATGGCGCGGGGCGGACGGCGGTTCTGCGCGGAAAACCGTCCTGCGGCGGGAGTGCCCGCCGTGCCTGGCGCCCGTATCCCTGCGGGGCGCGGGTATGCCGCGCTTTGCCGCTGTTTGCGCCCGATATGCCGCATTTGCGTATTCCGTGCAAAATGCCCGTCGTATGATTGAAATTTCCGCGCGGGTGTGCTATAATGGCGGCATGGGACTGTTCGGTGAAAGCATGCCGCCCGAAAAGGCGCGGGCGCTGGGCGCGGTGGCACTCGCGTTCGTGGGAGACGCGGCGGAATCCTTATTCGTGCGCGAGGGGCTGGTGCGCGCCGCGGACAGAAGGCCGGGCGAATTGCAGAAACTCGCCTGCACGGAAGTTTCCGCGAAGGGGCAGGCAAAGCGGCTCGCGGCGGCGGAAAAGCTGTTCACCGAAGAGGAGCGCGAAATTTTCCTGCGCGGCAGGAACGCGAAGAAGGCGACGAAGAGCAAACACGCCACCGTTGCGGAGTACAACCTCTCCACGGGGTTCGAGGCGGTGCTGGGCTATCTGTACCTGACGGGGCAGTACGCGCGCATAGCGGAACTGCTCACGGCGGAGGAGATATGAAGATCGAAGGGAGAAACGCCGTCCTCGAACTTTTGAAGACGGACAGGGCGGCGGATAAAATTCTGCTGCAAAAGGGCGCGGAAGGGTCGCTCGGCAGGGTCTTTGCCATGGCGCGGGAGAAGGGCATCCGCGTGCAGTTTGCAGACGCGCGCGCGCTGGCGCGCGAGAGCGAGACGGGCAGGCACCAGGGCGTCATCGCCTATGTGTCCGACTACGTCTACGCCGACCTTGCGGCGCTGTTCGGGGGCGAAAGGGGGCGGCGCTTCGTCATCGTCTGCGACGGCGTGGAGGACGTGCACAACCTCGGCAGCATCCTGCGCGTCGCGGAGTGCGCGGGTGCGGGCGGCGTCGTCATCCCCAAGAACAAGAGCGCGCAGGTCACGGGCGCCGTCGTGCGCATTTCGGAGGGCGCGGCGAACCACGTGAAGGTGGCGCGCGTGCCCGGCGTGAACTATGCGATCGAAAAGCTCAAAGAGGAGGGCTTCTGGGTCTACGGGCTGGAGGCGGACGGCGAGGACATCTACGGCTGCGACCTCACGGGCGATCTCGCGCTCGTGGTCGGCGGCGAGGACGGCGGGCTCTCCGCGCTCACCCGCAAGAAGTGCGACAAGGTGCTCTCCCTGCCTCTGAAAGGCAAAGTGAATTCGCTCAATGCGTCCGTCGCGCTGGGCATTGCGGCGTACGAGGCGCTGCGGCAGCGCGGATGAGCGCGCGGACGGACGAGGCGCTCGCCAAAGCCGCGCAGGAGGGCGGGGGCGCCGCGCTCGAAGAACTGCTCGGGCGGTATAAGAACGCCGTGCGCGGGGTCGCGCGCTCCTTCTTCCTCGAAGGGGGCGAGACGGAGGACCTCGTGCAGGAGGGCATGATCGGGCTGTATTCCGCCGTGCGCGATTTCCGCGCGGACGGGGGGATGCGTTTCAAAAATTTTGCCTACCTGTGCATCCAGCGCCGCATTGCGAGCGCCGTGCGCGACGCCGCGCGCAAAAAGCACGCGCCGCTCAACACCTACGTGCCGCTCGCGGACGAGGAGGGCGCGATCGCGGAATCGCTCGCGGAGTACGACCCCGAGGCGGCGCTCATCGGCGGCGAGGAGCGGGAGGAGTTTCTCGCACTTCTGCGCCGTAAACTTTCGCCGCTGGAGTGGCGGGTGCTGCTCTCCTATGCGGAGGGGCGGCGCATCGGCGAGATCGCCGAGCGCGAGGGAATAGGCGCCAAGAGCGTGGAGAACGCCGTACAGCGCGCAAAAAAGAAGGTGCAGAAGCTTCTCTCCGAACGGGAGAGCTGAAAGTTCGGCGCGGGACCGCCCTGCGGGGCAAGCCGCGGCTGCGGGAAAGGGGAGTTTTTTATGAAGATCAAGGGCAAACTGATGGATGCGGACGGCATGGGCAACACCTTCCGCCGCCTCGCGCATCAGGTCGTGGAGCTTGGCGGCGGCGCGGAAGATCTCGTGCTCATCGGCATCCGCACCCGCGGCGTGACCGTTGCAAAGCGCATCAAGGCGTGCATCGACGCCATCGAGGGCACGGACGTGCCGTTCGGCGTGTTCGACATCGCGCTCTACCGCGACGATCTCGGCGAACTGAATACCGAAGTCGTCTTTTACGGCAGCGAGATCGGGTTCGGCGTGGACGGGAAGACGGTGCTCATCTGCGACGACGTGCTCTATACGGGCAGGACGGTGCGCGCCGCCATTGCGGAGGTCATGCAGCTCGGGCGCCCCGCGCGCATCCGCTTTCTCGCGCTCATCGACCGCGGGCACAGGGAACTCCCGTTCCGCGCGGATTTCGTGGGCAAGAGCGTGCCTACCTCCCGCAGAGAGGGCATTTCGGTGCGCTTTGCCGAGGACGACGGCGAGGACGGCGTGTACATTTACGAGAAGTGACCCTGCGGCAAGGTTTTGCCCTTCGGGCGATCGCGGGCATGCCGGCACCGGGCGTGGGGGCAGGGCGCAGAGCCCTGCGTATGATGTTTGATCTGTTAAACGGCGGCGCACAGCCGCTCAAAATAAAGGAGGTTTTTTTATGGCTACCAACAACAATCAACCGAAAAGGCAGAGGACGGAGCGCGCGGCGCGCAACGATTTCGTGCGCGTGTGCAGCTATGTGGCGCTCGTTCTTTCGGCGCTCTTGCTGTTCATCAACAAGCTGCTGCCCGTCTGCGGCGTGGAGATCCAGCTCGGCACGGTCGGCAGGGTGCTGGACTTCATCTGCTATCTCGCGCTGCTCATCGGCATCGTGTTCGGCGCATGGAGTTTCGCGCGCTCGCACAAGAGGGTGTGGTTCATCATCTTCATCATCGCGGTCGTCGTGTATATCGTCGCACTGGTCCTGATCTTCTTCTGAGAGACGGCGGCGGGCGGCTCCGGAAGGAGCCGCCCGTATTTTGTTTTTTTGTAAAAATATGGCAAATTTTACTGTATGACGGTTTGGCGAAATTTTTGCCGTTCCCATAAAAAATTTGTCAAACGCTTGTAAAACGCCGCGGTTTGTGAGATAATAAATACAGAACCTTTCATAAGGAGGAAAAGTATGGGAAAGGACAACAAGGAGAACGGCGGGTTCGCATTGTTCTGCTGCTTTGCGGCGCTCGGCGTGGCGGCGGTCATCGCATTCATCACCTATCTTCTGCCGCTGGTCGCGGACGTTTCGCTCGGCGACAAGACGATGGGTATTCTGCAGCTCGTGCTGATGATCGTCATGTTCATCGGCGTGCTGTTCGGCGCGTTCGCCTTTGCGGGCAGGCACGGGGCGCTCGTCAAGATCCTGACGGTGATCTTCGTGCTCGTGTTTGTGGTCGCGATCGTGCTCAGCATTGTCGGCATCGTAGAGATCGGCGACCTGGGCAGTATCATCCCGGGCGCGTCGGTATAAGGTCGGAAAGGAAAAAAGCGGTTTGCCGGTGGCAAGCCGTTTTTTCTTTACAAACGGGCGGCAAATTTGTATAATAAAGGGGAATACGCGGCAGCGGCGCCGCCCATTTGGCGGCGCAAATCAGATGCCGTGCGGAAAAGAACGGGAAAAGTATGGCAAACCCTCTGGTCGCGATCGTCGGCCGCCCCAACGTGGGCAAGAGCACGCTCTTCAACAAAATAGCGGGCCGCAGGCTCTCCATCACCGAGAACCGCCCGGGCGTCACGCGCGACAGGCTGTATGCCGACGCCGTCTGGCGGGGGAAGCGGTTCACCGTCGTGGATACGGGCGGCATCGAACTCAAATCGGAGGATACGATGTGGCGCGAGATCCTGCGGCAGGCGGACCTCGCCATCGAAATGGCGCAGGTCATCATCCTCCTGATGGACGGGAAGGAGGAGCTCTCCTCCTCCGACTACGAGGTCGCCGAAAAGCTGCGCCGCTCGCGCAAGCCCGTCCTCCTCGCCGTCAACAAGATCGACAATTTTTCGCCCGACAAGCTGTTCGACTTCTACGCGCTCGGGCTGGGTGACCCCTTCCCCGTCTCCGCCGAGCATTCGCAGGGCATCGGCGATCTGCTGGACGCCGCCGTTGAACAGTTCCCGCAGGGGGAGGACGAGGAGGAAGAGCGGCTGAAAGTCGCGCTCGTCGGCAAGCCGAACGCGGGGAAGAGCTCGCTCACGAACAGGCTTTTGGGCTTCGAGCGCACCATCGTCACCGACATTGCTGGCACGACGCGCGACGCGATCGATACGCCCTTTGAATTCGAGGGGGAGAAGTACACCCTCATCGACACGGCGGGCATCCGCCGCAAGAAGAACGTCACCGACGACGTCGAATATTACAGCGTCGTGCGCGCGCTGGACGCGGTACGCCGCGCGGACGTGTGCCTGCTGGTCGTGGACAGCGGCGAGGGGCTGACCGAGCAGGACGTGAAGATCATCGGCTACGTCCACGAACAGGGAAAGCCCTCCGTCATCGTCATGAACAAGTGGGACCTCGTCGAAAAGGACGCGCGCACCGTCAACCGCTTTGAGGAGAAACTGAAAGAGGATCTCAAATTCATGGACTATTACAAGTCCGTGTACGTCTCGGCAAAGACGGGGCAGCGGACGGAGAAGCTGCTGCGCCTTGCGCGCGAGGTGTACGCACACGCGAATTTTCGCGTGACGACGGGCACGCTCAACGACCTCATCCTGGACGCCGTGCGCGCGAACGAGCCCGCCTCGTACAACGGGCGGCGGCTGAAGGTGTACTTCGCGACGCAGCCCTCCGTCTGCCCGCCCACCTTCGTCCTGTCCTGCAACGACGCGCAGCTCATGCACTTCTCCTACAAGCGTTACCTCGAAAACGTACTGCGCCGCGCCTTCGATTTTTCGGGCACGCCCGTCCGCATCCTTGCAAGGACGCGCGGAGAGGAGGCGCTTGTATGACGGTCGTCTCTTTTGCGGACGTGTGGTATTGGTTTGTCGTGATGGCGGTCGTCTCCTACTTTGTCGGCTGTTTCAATTTCGCGCTGCTCATCTCCAAGATCAAGCATAAGGACGTGCGCCGCATGGGCAGCGGCAACCCGGGCACGATGAACATGAGCCGCCAGTTCGGGCTGGCGATCGGCGGGCTGACGCTGTTCTGCGACATGGTCAAGGGCGGGCTGACCCTGCTCATCGCCTATTTCATCTGGCGGGACTACGTGTTTGCGGGTTCGGGCGTGCTCGTCTCCGACCTCGCGAGGTATGTGTGCGGCGTGTCGGTCATCATCGGGCATATCTACCCCGTCACGATGCGTTTCAAGGGAGGGAAGGGGATCGCCTCCACCCTCGGCATGTATGCCTTCGCGCTCTGCTGCGAAACGGAGTACCCGTGGATGGCGGCGGTCGTGTTCGGCATCCTTCTTTTGACCCTCTTCTATATCTGGGCGAGCGAATGGGGGAGCATGGGGTCGCTGCTCGGCGTGTCCCTGCTGGCGGCGACGCAGGCGGTCGTCTTTTATATCCGCTATGCGGAGGACTTGTTCAACGGGGCAGTCATCGCGCTGTTTTTGCTGCTCCTGCTCGATTGTTTCCTCACCTGGTTCGCACACCGCAAAAATATCCTCTCCCTCCTTGCGGGCGAAGAGCACCACACTTCGGTGAAAAAGCTCTCGCACGGCAAGCGCGGGTAGGGGGAGTAAAAAAGCGGGAACGCCGTCTGCGCCCGCTTTTTGTTTTGCGGCGGGCGGTTCCGTACAGAAAAAGCGCCCCCCTTCGGGCGGGCGCGGTCATAAACCGAATATATGCCTCATATACTGAAATACAGGTTGCGGGGGCGACGCTTCCGTATGCCGTGATTTGGGTGTATGGAGGCTTTTTTATGTGGAAGGAAAGTTGTGAAAACCTTTGCGCGCGCAGGGGCGGCGACTGCGCCGTGGCGGTAGCGGGCGGGGCGGAGAGCGCCGCGGCGTTCCTTGCCGCCGTGCGCCGCACAAGCGGCGCGGAGGAGCCGCGCTTTGCCTGCGCCGCGGGCGAGGTCACTTTTTTTCTCTGCGAAAAGGAGGGGGTTGCAAGTGCGGATGCGGTGCTGTTCCTTTTCCCCGCAGGCTGCACGGCGGAAGAGGTGCGCGCGGCGGCGCAGTCCGCGGGAAAAGCGCCTTTCCTCGTCGTGCTGGACGGCGGGACGGAGGAGAGCTGCGCGCGCCTTGCGGAGACGGGCGCAGCCGTTATCTCCTGCGACTGTTCGGGGGCGGACGATCTCTCGCCCGTGCTCGACGAGCTGCTCTTATCCTTTCCCGCCGCGGGGCTGGAGATCGACCTGCCCGACTGGATGTGCGTGCTCCCCGCGGAGAGCGCCGTGATCTCGGACGTGCTCGGGCGGGTACGCGCCGTAGCTCCCGCGCTTTGTTGCGTGCGCGACTTTGCAAAGCTCTCCGCCGCGTTCGGCGAGGACGTGTACTGCGAGTCCTTCGAGGCAGACCCCGTCACGGGCAGGGCGCACTGCCGCCTTGCCGCGCGCGAGGGGCTGTTCCACCGCGTTCTGAGCGAGGAGTGCGGCGCGGACGTATCCGACGATCTGCATCTGATGGCGTACGTCGGCACGCTGCGCGACGCGAAGAAGTTCTATGAACGGTTCAGAAACGCGGTCGCGGCGGCGGATGCGGTGGGGTACGGCATCGCCACGCCCGCCGAGGAGGAGGTCTCGCTCGCCGCGCCCGAGCTGTTCCGCAGGGGCGGCCGCTGCGGCGTGCGGCTCAAGGCGGATGCGCCCGCCTATCACGTCATCAAGATCGATGTGCACAGCGAAGTCACGCCCGTCTCGGGCGAGGGGGAGCGCGGGGAGCAGCTTGCAAAGGGCGTGCTCGAGAGCTACGAGCGCGACCCCGCCGCGCTGTGGGATACGGATATGTTCGGCAAGACCTTCCGCGAGATGGTGCAGGAGGGGCTGCGCGAAAAGCAGGGCGGCGTGCCCGAGGAGGTGCGCGCAAAGCTCCGCCGCGCGCTCACCCGCATCGTCAACGAGGGCAAGGGCGGGGTGGTGTGTATATTGCTGTAGGGTTCACGAAATTTTTTTCGAGCTGACGAAAAAAATTTCCGTGATTTCAGGGAGAGACCGACACCCTTGCGGGATGTCGGTTTCTCCCTCTTTGCGGCATCTTCACCCTCTTCCGTCACACCGCCCACGCGGTGCAAAGAGCAAAAGGCAAAAGCGTGGTTTTGCCTTTTGCAAGTGTTTATTAGAAATTGCGTACGTTCACCCTTTTTCTTAAAAGCCGCAGGTATGCGGCAAATTGAGTGCGCTTAGGCAAAAGTGTCATTTTGCCACGCGCAGTTGATTATTATACACCTTGTGTCACCCTGAGCGGAGCCGCCCGCAGGGCGGCGCAATCGAAGGATCTCTATTCAAATATCGTCGATAGTTCCATAGAGATCCCTCGCAAGGCTCGGGATGACAGGAAGTGACTATTGTGTCACCCTGAGTGGAGCCGCCGAGAAGGAACGGCGGCGAGTCGAACGGGTCTGAGCTGTTTTGCGCGATAGCTGTATGCAGTCTGTGTTGCTTGGCTGACTGCATACGGCTTTCAACCATTCGGCTCAGATCCCTCGGCTGCGCTCGGGATGACATAGGGATGATAGTTTTATAGTGCTCTTTCGGTAAAGCTCGGGATGACAGGAAGTGACTATTGTGTCACCCTGTGCGAGCCGCCGAGAAGGAACGGCGGCGAGTCGAACGGGTCTTTGCCCCGCCGAGCGAGGGCTGTATGCAGTCAGTGTTGCTTGGCTGACTGCATACGGCTTTCAACGTGTTCGGCTCAGATCCCTCGGCTGCGCTCGGGATGACATAGAGACGATAGTTTTATAGTGCTCTTTCGGTAAAGCTCGGGATGACAGGGGGGATCGTTTCCCCGGCTGCGCGGAATGACACGGAGACGATAGTTGTATAGTGCTCTTTCGGCAGGGCTCGGAATGACAGGGTCGGCAAATGCCTGTGCCGCGGCGCTTTCTTGGGAAAGCGCCGCGGCGGTTTTCGTTCTGCAATGTTTTCGGTGCGGCGGCTGCGTCTGCCGATTTTTTACGCTGCGGCGGCTGCGTCTGCCGATTTTTTACGGTGCGGCGGCTGCGTCTGCCGATTTTGTTCGGCGCGGCGGTTTCGCTTGCCAATTTCTGCCCGTTCGCGTATAATGGAGGGGAAACTATTTATTGAACGGGCAAGGTCTGTGAGACGGTATTTCAAGTATCTGAGAGAATATAAACTGCACTGCATTCTCGGCCCCATCGCCAAGTGGATCGAGGCGGTGCTCGAACTGCTCGTGCCGCTCGTCATGGCGAGCATCATCGACGTGGGCGTGGCGGGCGGCGACGTCTCCTATGTGCTGTGGGGCGGCGCGGTCATGCTCGCGATGGGCATCGTCGGCTTTTTCTGCGCCATCTTCTGCCAGCGCTCGGCGTCCATCACCTCGCAGGGGTTCGGTACGAACGTGCGCAACGCGCTCTTTTCGCATATCAACACCCTCTCGGGCAGGGAGCTGGATAAGATCGGCGCCGCGTCCCTTCTGACGCGCACGGTCAACGACGTCAACCAGATGCAGAACGCCGTCGCCATGATCATCCGCCTCGTCGTGCGCGCGCCCTTCATCGCGCTCGGCTCGGTCATCTTATGTATGGTCATCGACTGGCAGATCGGGCTGGTCGTGCTTGCCGTGGCGGCGCTCGTGGGCGCGGTGCTGTGGATCATCATGAAAAAGAGCGTGCCGTACTATACCGCGAACCAGAAAAAGCTCGACCGCCTCACGCAGATCACGAACGAGAACCTCGAGGGCGCGCGCGTCGTGCGCGCCTTTTGCAGCCGCGACCGCGAGCGCGCCCGTTTCGACGCCGCCGCCGAGGACATGCTGCAAAATTCCCTGCATATCGGGCGCATTTCGGCATGGCTCAACCCGCTCACCTATGCGATCGTCAACTTCGGCGTCGCGCTCATTTTGCTCTGGAGCGGGTTCAAGGTGGATGCGGGCGCGCTCTCGAGCGGCGAGATCGTCGCGCTCATCAACTACATGGTGCAGATCTTAAACGCCATGATCGTCATCTCCAACCTCGTCTCGCTGTTCACGAAGGCGCACGCCTCCATGGGCCGCGTCAGCGAGGTGTTCGACCTCGCGCCGTCCGTGACGGACGGCGCGGGCGCGCAGCCCGACTTTTCCGCGCCCGCCGTCGCCTTCGAGGGCGTGAGCTTTTCGTACGCGGGCACCGACCGCTACAGCCTGCGCGAAGTGGACGCGGTCATTCCCCGCAGCGCGACGGTCGGCGTCATCGGCGGCACGGGCAGCGGCAAGTCCACCTTTGCAAACCTCATTCCCCGCCTGTACGATGCGACGGTGGGGCGGGTGCGTGTGTTCGGGCGGGACGTGCGCGACTATACGCTGAACGGGCTGCGCGGCGTCATCGGCGTCGTGCCGCAGAACGCGGAGCTGTTCTCGGGCACGATCCGCTCCAATCTCGAATGGGGCGCGCCGCACGCCACGGACGAAGAGCTGTACGCCGCGCTCGCCGCGGCGTGCGCGGACAGGTTCGTGCGCGAAAAGGGCGGGCTGGATACGCCCGTCATCGAGGGGGGCAAGAATTTCTCGGGCGGGCAGCGCCAGCGCCTGACCATCGCGCGCGCGCTTGCGGCAAAGCCGGAGATCCTCATCCTCGACGACAGCTGTTCCGCGCTCGACTTCGCGACGGACGCGGCGCTGCGCGCGAATCTTGCGGCGCTCGAAGGCGTGACGACCGTGCTCATCTCGCAGCGCGCTTCCTCCATCCGCAATGCGGACGCGATCTTCGTATTGGAGGACGGCAGGATCGCAGGGAAAGGGACGCACGGGCAACTGTATGAGACCTGCGGGCTGTACCGCGAGATCTGCGATTCGCAGACGAGGGCGGAAGAATGAGCAAGACGATGAAAAAACGCGCTCCGAAGGGCGCGAAGAAGGGGACGGCGCGGCGGCTGCTCGCCTGCGTGCGCCCGTATAAGGGGTATGTAGCGGGCGCGTTCGTGTGCAGCATCCTGTACGTCGCGTTCACGCTCATAGGGCCCGTGCTGTACGGGTTTGCGATCGACGACATGCTCGGCGAAGGGCAGGTGCTGTTCCGCTCCGTCTTTTGGATGACGGGCGGGTTCGCGCTCTCGGTTCTGCTGGCGGCGCTTTCGCAGAAAATTCTGAACAACTGCGTCAACGCGCTGTGCTATAAGCTCGTGCGCGACGTGCGCAGGCGCGCCTTCGCGCGGCTGACCGAGGTGCCCGTCCCGTATGTGGACGCGCACCCGCAGGGCGACGTGATGACGCGCATCGTCAACGACATCGACACCGTCTCCGACGGGCTCTTGCAGGGCGTGGCGCAGCTCTTCACGGGGCTGATGACCATTCTCGCGACGCTCGTCGTCATGTTCGTCATCAACTACCTCATCGCGCTCGTCGTCGTGGTCCTGACGCCGCTGTCGCTGTTCGTCGCCGCGTTCATCACCAAGCGCACGTACAGGAGCTTTGCGGTGCAGGCGCGCGTGCAGGGCAGGCTGACCGCGCACGCCAAGGAAATGCTCGCGGGGCAAAAGACGGTGCTGCTGTTCGGCAGGGAGGAGGAGAGCTGCCGCCGCTTTGAGGCGATCGACGCAGACCTCTACAAGATCGGCTGGCGCGCGCAGTTCTATTCCGCGCTGACCAACCCGAGTACGCGCGTCGTGAACGCGATCATCACCGCCTTCGTCGGCGTCCTCGGGGCGCTGTTCTGCATCTGGAGCGACGGCGGCGTGCTGCACCTCGGTACGCTCTCGCTGGGCGGCTTTACCGTCGGCATGCTCTCCGTCTTTCTCAGCTACGCCAACCAATACACAAAGCCCTTCAACGAGGTCTCCAACGTCGTCACGCAGTTGCAGAACGCGCTCGCGTCGGCGGCGCGCGTGTTCGAGGTCATCGACCAGCCCGCGGAGGAGCGCGGGGGCAGCGCGCACCTTGCGAAGGTGCGCGGCGAGGTGCGCATCGAGGACGCGTCCTTCTCTTACTCGAAGGAGAGGCCCCTCATCGAGCACCTGAACGTGCAGGTCGCTGCGGGCAGCAAGGTGGCGATCGTCGGTCCCACGGGCTGCGGCAAGACGACGCTCATCAACCTTTTAATGCGCTTTTACGACCTCGACGGCGGCAATATCTATATTGACGGCGTGAACGCGAAGGACATTCCGCTGGACGAATACCGCAAGCTGTTCGGCATGGTCTTGCAGGAGAGCTTTCTGTGCAACGAGACTGTCGCCTGGAATATCGCCTACGGCAACGAGCACGCCCCGCGCGAACAGGTGGAGGCGGCGGCGAAGGCGGCGTACTGCGATTACTTTATCCGCAACATGGAGGAGGGGTACGACACGGCGCTCTCGGGCAATTCGAGCGTCTCGCAGGGCGAGCGGCAGCTTTTGTGCATCGCGCGCGTCATGCTCGCCGACCCGCCCATGCTCATCCTCGACGAGGCGACCAGCAATATCGACACGATGACCGAGATGCGCATCCAGAAGGCGTTCAAAAAGATCATGAAGGGGCGGACCTCCTTCATCGTCGCGCACAGGCTCTCAACTATTTTAGACGCCGACCTCATCCTCGTCATGAAGGACGGCGCGGTCATTGAACAGGGCACGCACGCGCAGCTCATGGAAAAGCGCGGGTTCTACTGCGACCTGTACAACGCGCAGTTTGCGCAGGGCGTGCGGGAAGAGGGCGCGCCGCAGGAGTAAAACGGAGCAGACGCACGGACAGCGCGCCGCCCCGCGGAAAATTCCGCGGGGCGGCGTTTTTTGTATTGCGTTGTGTTGCAGGGCGGCATTTTTTGTATTGCGCTCTGTTACGGGGCGGCGGGTCTTGTATGGCGGGGCGGTTCGCGCCGCGTTCTTTTGCCGCCGCATTTTTTCGGGCGCGCGCGGAATTTCCGCGCGCGCCCGAAACGTTTATGCCTATTTCTGCGGGCGGAGCTTGCCGTTCTCGTCCGCGACCATGGTCGGGCGCTCGTCTTTGAGCGCCATGAGGTAGTCGTTGTACTGCTGTTCGGTGAGGGTGCGTACCTTCGCCTTTTTCTTTTTTGCCATGGCTTGTTTTCCTCCTTTGCCTTTGCAGGTGAGTATGCGCAGAATCGCCGCGGATTATAGCGCCTTTGACAAAAGTGTGAAAAAATTGTGAAAATATATTGACATTTTGCGGGCGGTTGCGATAAAATAGATGTAGAAAGAAAAACAGGAGGGTTTTATGAAAAAGGTTTTGGCAGTGCTCCTTTCGGCGGGGCTGATCGCGTCGGCGGTGCTCTTTGCAGGGTGCAGCGACATCCGCATCAACGGCGATTTTTCGACGGCGGCAACGCAGGAGGAGGTGACGGCGCTGGCTGCGACCGTCAGTGCGAATCAGGATAAGTGGTTCGGCGATGCGACCGCCGAGGGCTGGGCGTACGGCATGGAGATCACTTCAAACGCGAAATTCGAGATGAATCTTTCAACGTCTGATTATGATTCAACGACCAAGAGCGACGCGTCCATCGACCTGGACTTTGCGTACGAGACGCAGACATTCTCGGGCAAAGTGAAGATGAACGCGGAGGCGACCCAGACCTATGAAGGGCGGCTCGTAAGTGTCGGCGAGTCCTTCGACGGAAAGGCGTATCTCGATGAGAACGGTCTGTATTTCGACGGCACAATACGGGAGTATAATGAACTGGAAGGCGAGGATTTTGAGCTATCTGGCAAGTATCTCTATCCGAACTCCATCTCGTCCTCGATGGGGATCGAACTTCCTACGGCAGCAAGCATCACGAGCGAGATCCTCGATGCGTTGCAGGACGAACACGTGACCGTCTATATCGACGACAGCGGCGACGAGACGAAGGTCAAAATTTCTTACGACGCGGACGCACTTATGGAGCAGTATCTCTCGGGATTTGGGGGAGACGAAACGGAGCAGCTCCTTCTCGATAAACTCAACTTCGAGGCGATGGATCTGTATTTCTCCTTCGTTCCGGAGACGGGCCTGCTCACGGGGTACGGCATGGTGGTCAAGGCGAACCTCTCCGAGGTGACGATCGGCAGCGGCGATGAGGCGGTGCGCGTTTCCATGAGCATTTCCTCCAGCGGCTGGTACATGAAGGGCGATGTGACGGTGAAGGCGCCCTCCGACCTCGGCAGCTATCAGACGCCGAGCGTATAAGGAAACGGAACTTTGCACAAAGCACCGCGCCCCGCGCAATTTGCGCGGGGCGCGGTCTGTAATGGGCGTATCTTATGCGGGGCGGCGTATCCTGCGCGGGGCGCGGTCTGTAAGGGGCGTGTTCTGTGCGGCGGAAAATCATACAGAGAGACAGTCAAGCGAAAGCGCGCCCCCGCTCCGTCGGAGCGGGGGCGCGCCGTTCTGCCTTTTTATGCCGTTCAGCCGAGCACGCGCACGCGCAGCACGTTCGCCTGCGCCGCGATCTCGGAGACGACCGCCTCCGCAGGTTTCGCGTCGAGGTCGAGGATCATGTACGCCATGTCCTTCTTGGATTTGTCCAGAAGGTTTGCGATGTTGATGCCCGCCTTGGATACGACGGAGGTGATCGAGGAGATCACGCCCTCTACGTTTTTGTGCATGACGCACACGCGCGCAGCGGATGCGCGGGGCGCGGAGACGTCGGGGAAGTTCACGCTGTGCGTGATGTTCCCGTTCTCGATGTAGTCGACGAGTTCCTTCGCCGCCATCTGTGCGCAGTTGTCCTCCGCCTCGGGCGTGGACGCGCCGAGGTGCGGCACGCAGATGACGTTCGGTTCGCCGATGAGCTCGTCTGCGGGGAAGTCGGTGATATAGCGCTCCAGCTTGCCCCCGCGCACCGCTTCGAGCACTGCGGCGGTATCGACGAGTTCGCCGCGCGAGTTGTTGATGAGCACCGCGCCGTCCTTCATCTTCGCGAAGGTCTCGGCGTTGAACATTTTGTCGGTGTTGGGGGTGAGGGGGACGTGCACGGTGACGAAGTCCGCGCTCTTGACGAGCGTGTCGAGGTCCGCCGTGCGCACGCGGTTGTCGAGATGCAGCGCACCCGCCACGGAGAGGTAGGGGTCGTAGCCGATGACGTCCATGCCGAGGTCGACGGCGGTGTTCGCGACCATCACGCCGATGGCGCCCAGCCCGATGACGCCCAGCGTCTTGCCCGAGATCTCATGCCCGACGAATTTGGACTTGCCCTTTTCGACCGCCTTGGAGATGCCCTCGGTGCCCTTGAGCGTCCTGACCCAGTCGATCGCGTCGGTGATCTTCCTGCCGCCGAGGAACAGCTCGCACAGCACCAGCTCTTTGACGGCGTTCGCGTTCGCGCCCGGCGTGTTGAACACGACGACGCCCTTTTCGGTGCAGGCGGGGATGGGGATGTTGTTCGTGCCCGCGCCCGCGCGCGCCACGGCGAGCAGGTTGCTGCCGAGGGGATACTCGTGCATGTTGAAGCTGCGCAGCATGATGCCGT
>JAGHJD010000033.1 GCA_017886895.1 Clostridia bacterium
GACAGCATCGCCTTCATGGCGTGCAACCCCTCCGTCGGCGGCACGGCGAAGGGGCAGCTCGTGCGCGAGATCGACGCGCTCGGCGGCGAAATGGGGTTGAACGCGGACGAGACCGCGCTGCAGACGCGCATGCTCAACACGGGCAAGGGCGCGGCGGTGCAGAGCCTGCGCGCACAGGCGGACAAGCACGCCTACCACGCGCGCATGAAACGCGTGCTCGAAAACACGGAAAACCTCACCCTTGCGCAGGGCGAGGCGGCGGAAGTGCTCGTCGAAGACGGCGCCGTCTGCGGCGTCAGGACGACCTTCGGCGAGGTCATCTCCGCAAAGGCGGTCATCCTCGCCACGGGCGTGTACCTCAACGGGTCGGTCGTGGCGGGCGAATTCCGCCAGAGCTCCGGTCCCAACGGCTTTGCGCCCGCGAACGAGCTGACCGCAAACCTCCTTTCCCTCGGCTTTTCGGTGCGGCGGTTCAAGACGGGCACCCCCGCGCGCGTGGACGGGCGCACGATCGACTTTTCCAAATGCGAACGGCAGGACGGGGACACGAAAGTCTACCCCTTCTCCTACCTCTCGGAGGGCGTCGTGCAGGAGCAGCTCCCCTGCTACCTCACCTACACCAACAAAAAGACGCACGAGATCATCCGCGCCAACCTGCACCGCTCCCCCCTCTATTCGGGAAAGATCAAAGGCACGGGTCCGCGCTACTGCCCCTCGATCGAGGACAAGGTGGTGCGCTTTGCGGACAAGGAGCGCCACCAGATCTTTCTCGAGCCCGAATGCGCGGGCTCGCACGAGGTGTACGTGCAGGGCATGAGCAGCTCCCTTCCCCACGACGTGCAGCGCGCCATGTACCGCACCGTGCCGGGGCTGGAGCACGTGAAGATCATGCGCTACGCCTACGCCATCGAATACGACTGCATCGACACGCTGGACGTGTACCCCACCTTGGAGTTCAAAAAGGTGAAGGGGCTGTACACGGCGGGGCAGATCAACGGCACGAGCGGCTACGAGGAGGCCGCCGCACAGGGGCTCATCGCAGGGCTGAACGCGTCGCTGTCCTTACGCGGAAAGGAGCCGCTCATCCTGCGCCGCGACCAGGCGTATATCGGCGTGCTCATCGACGACCTCGTGACCAAGGGCACGAACGAGCCTTACCGCATGATGACCTCCCGCGCGGAGCACCGCATCCACCTGCGGCAGGACAACGCAGACCTGCGCCTCACCGAACTCGGCAAAGCGGCGGGGCTGGTCACCCGTGAGCGGTACGAGCGGTTTCTGCGGCGCAAAGAGGCGCTCGCGCGCATCAAAGGGACGCTGGATGAACGCGCGCCCGCGACGCACGCGGCGGCGTTTTTGGAGGAGCACGGCTCCCCCGCCCCCGCAAACGCGGTGACGTATGCAGACCTTCTGCGCCGCGGCATCCCCGCAGAAGAGATCGTACAGGCGTTCGGCATCCTCGCGGGCGAGCGCGCGGAGGACGTCGAGACCGCCGCCATCGACGTGCGCTACGAGGGGTATTTGAAACGCGGATTGGAGCAGATCGAAAAGGCGAAAAAGCTGGAGGATAAAAAGCTGCCGCCCGACCTGGATTATGAGAGCATCGACGGGCTGCGGCTGGAGGCACGGCAGAAACTGAACAAGATCCGCCCCGAAAACCTCGGGCAGGCAGGACGCATCTCGGGCGTCTCCCCCGCCGATGTTGCGGTGTTGATGGTGTACCTTAGTTCACGAAAAAAGTTTTGAGCTGACAAAACTTTTTTCCGTGATTTTGAGGGAAACCCCGCCGCTCTTGCTTTGCGCGAGACGGCAGGGTTTCCCTCTGCGCCGCACCTTTCAGGGCACACCGTTATAGAAGTGCGGCGCATTCACCTTTCCCTATTCAGCCGAATGTTTTCGGCAAATTGGGTGCGCTTTCCGAAAAGCGTCGTTTTCGGACGCGCGGTTTGATTATTTATATTATTCACGAAAAAAGTTTTGAGCTGACAAAACTTTTTTCCGTGATTTTGAGGGGGAAACCGACACTCTTACGGGATGTCGGTTTCCCCCTCTTTGCGGCATCTTTTAGGGCACACCATTATAGAAATGCCGCAAATTCACCCTCTTCCTTCACGCTTTCCATAAAGCGCAAGGGGCACGAAAAGGGCTCCCGAAAATCGCAGGGCTTTGCCCGAGATTTTTGGGAAGAGGAGGAGCGGAGCGCGCATGCGAGCTTTGCCCCTCGGGGCAAAGCGAGAGCGCAGCCGACTGCTCCGACGAAAAAGCGTGGTTTTTGCTTTTGCAAAAGATTATTTCAGCGCGCCGCATTCACCTCTTCCGAAAAAGCCGAATGGTTTCGGCAACAGGGCTCCCAAAAATCGCAACGAAGTGAGATTTTTGGGAAGAGGAGGAGCGGAGCGCGCAGGCGAGCTTTGCCCCTCGGGGCAAAGCGAGAGCGCAGCCGACTGCTCCGACGAGAGGGCGCTTTTCCAAAGGCGTGGCTTTGGAACGCGCAAAAAATTATTGAAGAATTCACGAAAAAAAGCGCCGTCAGGCGCTTTTTTTGATGAGCGGGATCGCCGCTCCGTACGGTGCCGGCACGCGCTCTTTTCAGAACAGTCCGCGGCGGAGCCCCTGCTGCTTTTCGAGCAGCGCCTTCCTGCGCAGGTCGACGGTCAAGATATTGCAAAACAGCGTGCTGCATACGAGCATCACATACGAAATGAGAGCAGGCACTACGAGCTGCAAGCTGTACACGTCGAGATCGACGTTGAGCATCAACGCTAACATTATCAGTGTCCACAGCAAAAAGATTGCAGGAATGCCTACGCCGAAGATATTACTCCGCCGCTTATACCATTTTTGAGGATCTTTCGCGTACAGGAACGCAAGAAGTATGCACAGCCCGGCATAGAGCACCATCGCGGCAAAGGTGCCGCCTAAAATGCCGCGCCCCGACGCCATTGCTGCGTCATTGCTCGAACCGGCAAAAGAAACTTCACTCTTCCAAATCAGCTCGGAAGAATATGCCTGCACGGTCGAATAGCTGTTCACGCCGTCCGTAAGGATGGGACAGAACAGATAGATGAGGATGATCGCCAGTGCCACGAGGCAGTTCGCTATAATTTCCACGGCGACCCTCTTTTTTGTGAGCGGCTTTTTGATGCCCGACGTCTCCCAGAAGGTGACCGCCGCGTGCCCGTCCTCGTTTTTCGCCGTCTTCAGCCCGAGCGCAAGGAGAAACAGCAGCAGATTGATGCCGAAACACACATAGGGCAGCACGCCGAGGCTGCCGATCGCGATCGGCATATCCCCGAAAAAGGAAGAGCTGAACACAATATAGACGATCATTGCAAGCAAAGAAAAAATGACGGCAATGAACGCATCCGAAAAAATGCTTTTCCGACGTTTTGCGTCATAGCTGCCAAGCCATGCAATGCCCTCGTACACAGCTTTCAGCCCGAAAGCCGCAACTATCAAGTACGAAAAATCCATGAAATAGAAATACGTCTTGTAGCCATAGAACACGGAGGACTCGGGAAAGTCCCACAACCCCATCAAATTGCCGAAAGCCGAACGTGATTCAAGGGAGACCCCCGCAAGCGTATAGTCAAAGATATTTGTAAGGAAAAAAACCAACCCGCACACCCCCATGAGCAGCGCCGGCAAAAAACAGCCCCACTGCAGCAGGAGCGCGTTCTCCGATTTTACGCGCGGCTGCCCGGGCTCCCACTTCTTCTGCGCGGCGGCAGGCTGTGCCGCCTGTGCCGCGGCGGGCGCGGCAGCGGACGACGGAGCGGGCGCGGCTGCACCGACCCGATACGCCGTGCCCTGCGGCGGGAGCTGCCCGCCCACATGCTGCGCCGTACCCTGCGGCGGCGTTCCCTGCCCTGCGCCGCCCGCCTGCGCGGGCGGCGCGCTTTGGCTCCCCTGCGGCAAAGCCGCCCTCGTGCCGCAAACGGGGCAGAAGTTGCCTTCAAACTCGTTTCCGCACTGTGTACACTTCATTCGTATCCCCTCCAAAATTTTTTTGCAGAGCAACCGCACACGCACAAGATAAGCCCCGAAAAAACAAAAAAGCGTGCCTTCAACCGAAGACACGCCCTGCATCTGTATCTCCGATCGTTGGCACACAATCTTTTTTGACCCATTGGGAAATAGAGATACGAAAATGCCTGTTCGTATCCCAATGGGTTCTTCTTATTCGATTGTGTGCCGATTCAAAGTATAGCACAAGCGTTTGAAAAATGCAAGATATTTTTGTGACAAACTGCTCTTTCCTTGAAAGGGCTGCCGCTACCCTGCAAATTCCCCGCGCTTTCCCCAAACGCCGCCAAATTTTTTGAGAGCATGTGTGCTATCATCGTGGAAAGCGCGGCGGGTCTCCCGCCGCGGCATGCCGCCGCATGCGCGGCGGCGGAGGCGGTATGGTCGAAAAATTTTCCGCAAGATACGGCTACGGCGCGGCGGCGGCGTACGTTCTGCTGCTCGTCGGCATGTTTCTGATGAACTTTACGATGAGCGCGTTCGAGCCCTTTTCCCTCGCGCTCCTCGCGGGGGCACTGCTCGGCGGCATGCACCCCCTCCTTTCGTCGGGGCTGTACATCCTCGCGGGCGGGGTCTCCCTGCTCACGGGTGTGTTCCCTTTCCTCGTCTTTGCCATACAGGGGGTGCTGCTCGGCGCGGCGTTCTTCCTGTACAGGCGGCTGCGCAGAAAGCCTGGCGCGGAGACGGTCCTGCTCCTTTTAGCGGCGCAGATCCCCTGCGTCCTGCTCTTCGGCGCGTTCGTCTACGGCGACTACATAAAGGCAGCGATCGTCGCGGCGGCGATCCTCGCGCTGTGCTTTGTCTTCGCGGGAGCGATGCGCTGCCTGCTCTTCCGCGCGGGCAGGTGCGCGCTCGCGCCCGAGGAGCCGGTCTTTCTCGGCGCGGCGGGGGCGGCGGTCGGGATCGGGCTGTACAACTGCGCGGGCAGCTACGTCTACGACGCAATGGCTATCGCGTTCATCCTCCTCTCCTGTGCCGTGTTCGGCACGGGCAGGGGCGTGTTCTGCTCCTTTGCCGCGGCGGTTGCGCCCGTCATCGTAATAAGCTGCGACCAAGGGCTGCTCGTGCCCGACACCGCCGCCTTCTATTTCCTGTACGCCGCCGTTGCGGCGGCGTTTCTGCGCGGCGGGCGGCTGCCCGCCGCGCTGAGCGTGTTCCTCTCCGCCGTGATCCTGCGCTATTTTTCACAGTTTTACCCCGTCGAACCGCTTGCCGCGACCTTCACGCACGCGGACTTCTACCTCACGATGCTCGTCCCCTTCGTGCCCTGCCTGCTCTTTGCGCTGCTGCCCGAAAAATTCGTGCGCGCCCTGCACGCGCGCGCGAACCGCTATGCGGAAAAGCCGCTCACGCGCGCGAGCATCAACCGCAGCCGCAGACGAACGGGCGAAAAGCTGTTCGAGATCTCCGCCGCCTTCCGCGAGATCGAGGGCGTGTTCTCGCAGGAGACGCCGCAGGAGAGCGGCGTGCGCGAATGGATGCTCGGCGCGCTCCGCGCCGAAGTGTGCGCAGCGTGCCCGAAACAGCAGGACTGCGCCGCGGAGTGCGGGGAGGACGGCGCGGACAAGCTGGTCGCCGTGGGGCTTGCAAAGGGAAAGGTCAGCCTCATCGACCTGCCCGCCTCGCTCGCCGCGCACTGCGCCGATCCCTCCGCCCTGCTGTTCGCCCTCAACCGCATGCTCGCCGAGTACAGGCGACACGCGGCGGAGGAAGAGACGATCCTGCGCAGCCGCCTGCTGCTCGCGCAGCAGGCGCGGGGCGTCGGCGAACTGCTCAAAGAGCTCGCCCTGAAACTGAGCGAGCCCGTCGGCATACACGAGGCAAAGGAGAGCGCCGTCTGCGCGGCGCTGCGGCGGGCGGGATTCCTCTGCGAAGAGGCGCTCGTCTGCGGCGAGGGGCAGGAGGAGGAGATCTACCTCGTCTTAAACGGGGAGAAGGACGCAAACCTGCTCGCCCGCACCGTGGAGGAGGCGGCGGGAGTGCCGCTCTCTGTCGCCGCGAAACAGCCGCTGACGGCACAGCGGTGCGCCTACCTCTTCCGCCGCCGCCCCGCCTTCGACGCGGCGTTCGGTGTTGCGAGCGCGACCAAGGAGGGCGAGGACGCCTGCGGCGACACCCATTCGCTCATAAAAATAGACGAACGCACCTTTTTATGCGCGCTCTCGGACGGCATGGGCAGCGGCGGGGAGGCGCGGCGCGTTTCGGACAGCGCACTCACTCTCATCGAAAGTTTCTGCCGCGCGGGCATGCCCGCGGACGCGGCGCTCTCCGCCGTCAACGGACTGCTCGCCGCGGGGAGGGAGGAGACCTTCGCCTGTGTGGACGCGGCGACCGTGCACCTCGACACGGGCGAGGCGGAGATCGTGAAGATCGGCTCTCCCTTCTCCTTCCTCGTCACGAAGGAGCAGATCGAAGTTTTGGAGAGCGAGAGCCTCCCGCTCGGCATTTTAGACAGCGTGCACCCCACCGTACTGCGGCGCACGCTCGCGGACGGCGACGCGCTCGTCTTTGTGAGCGACGGCGTGAGCGAGGCATTCGGCTCGGGCGCGGACGCGGCGGAGGCGCTCGGCGGGCTCTCCGCCGCCAACCCGCAGCAGTTCGCGGAAGAACTGCTCGCCCGCGCGCTCGCCCGCGCGGGCGAGGCGAAGGACGACATGACCGTCGTCGCGATCAGGCTGATCGGGTCCGTCTGAAAAACAGCCTGCGGCACATGGGCGCGCCCGAAAGGCCGCCCCACCCCGTCGGTGCACAAAGACCGCCATACCCCATGACGGCGGCTCCCGAACTGCCGCAGCATTCCAAGCGGCGGCTCCCGAACTGCCGCGCCCGCCTCTGCGGGCGCGGTTTCCGTAATTTTTGAAAAACGCCTTGCGCGCCGCCCCGTTCCGTGTTATACTGAATGCAGAAACAAACACAGAGGGGGCGGCACATGGGCGAACTGCGCAGGATCCCGGGCATCGGGAAGGCGACCGAGCGCGATCTTATCGCAATGGGGTACACAACGATCGGCTCGCTGAAAGGAAAGACGGCGGACGAGCTGTACGCCGAAGAGTGCGCCCTGCGCGGTTTTACGCCCGACAGGTGCAGGCTGTACCAATACCGCGCCGTCGAATACTTTGTAAGCAGCGACGCGCCCGACCCCGCCAGATGCAGGTGGTGGTATTGGAAGGACGAGGCAGCCGCGCCCTCGCCCTGCGGGGCGGTCTGCGCGGACTGCGCGCGCTTTCCCGACGCCTGCAAGGGATGCCGCACGATACGCGGCAAGGTGTACTGGCTGCAATACACGGGCGGCAGGCGCTGCGCCGTGTACGAGTGCTGCGTCAACGGCAAAAAGCTGCGTGACTGCGGCGGCTGCCCCTCCCTGCCCTGCGAAAAATTCACGAAGGACCCGACGGTCTCCGACGAGCAGAACAAAGAACATCTCGCTGAAATGCTCAAAAATCTGAAAAAGCAGACGGGCGCCGCGCCGTAGAGAGCGCGGCGGTACGGGAAAAACAAACTATCCCCATGCGAAAACGGGCGGGCGCAGTATGCGCCCGCCCGCCACCCTTTTAGCGGAACATCCTCTCCGCGGCAGAACTTACTGTTCCCCTTCAAAGGTCTTCAGCATCTGCGAGAGCAGCAGATAGTACGTTTCGGCGGCGTCGCCCACATACCCTGTAAGCAGCGCCTTTGCCTGCGTCTCGTCCGAGGCGACGGCAGCCGCGAGCGCCTCCGCCTCCTTGGCGGAGAGCGTCACATAGCCCGCAAGCAGGCTCTTCACGCACGCCGCCTGCACGCTCATGTCCGCGTCCGCGCCCGTAAAGCGGATGAGGATCGCCTGCAGCGCCGTCGCCAGCGCCCCGCAGGTGATCGCCTCGCTGAACACGCCGTCCCCCTCCGCACAGCCCGCAAGCTGCAGCGCCAACCCGTAGGCGGCGTACAGCACCGCGCCCAGCGCGAACGGGAGCAGCGTTAAAAGTTTCGCGCCCGCGTTTTTGAGGAGCGTCTTTTTCAGCAAAAGCGTCACGCCCCACGCGAGCGCGCCGAACACGAGCACGTCCGCATTGAACTGCCGCAGATAGGAAACAAACCCGACAAAATCCATCTCACATTCCTCCGAGTTTTTCCCGCCGCAATTCAAGTATAGCACGTGCCCGCGCCGAATAAAAGCGCGGGTGCCTTTTTTTCTCATGCCGCCCGCACGTTTGCGGGCGGCTGTCTCTTTGCTTTACGGACGCCGCCGCCTTTTGCGGCGCGCGGCGCTCCGCTGCCTTATAAAAGCGGGAAATCTGCGCATGCTTGTTGCGTGGAAAAAAGCGTGAAAAAACTCGGCGCAAAGCCTGAGGAAAATATCTCTGCGGTCAAGGCGGTGCTTGCGGCGGAGGACGTGCTCGTCTACCGCTTTAAAACGGGAGACGGCAGGGCGTGCGCTGCCGTCTATGCGGACGGCATCACGGACAAGGAACTTCTCGGCGAGCTGGTCGCAAAGCCGCTCTCCCTCGCCAAGGCGCCGAAAAGCCGCGAAGAGGCGAAAAAACTGCTCTACTTCCCCGAGCTGAAGGACGCGGACGACGCGGAGAGCGCCTGCAACGAAATTTTAGCGGGCAACCCCGCCCTGTTCATCGAAGGCGTTGCGGGCGCGATCGTGCTCGGCACCAAAAAGATCGCCGTGCGCGCGATCGCAGAACCGCAGACGGCGATCACCGTCAAGGGGCCGCGCGAGGGGTTCATCGAGGATTTAAAGACGAACATGGGGCTGGTGCGGCGGCGGCTCAAGACGCCCGCCCTGCGGCTGGAGACGAGCGAGGTCGGCAAATACAGCAGGACGGCGGTGAGCGTCGTCTACCTCGACGGCATCACGGACGCGCACATCGTGCAACAGGTGAAGGAGCGCATCGCCGCCGTCGAGATCGACGGCGTGCCCGACTCCTCGTACATCGCGCAGTTCCTCGCCAAAAAGCCCTATTCGCTGTTCAAACAGGTGGGCACGACGGAGAAGCCGGACATCTTCTGCGCGAAACTGCTCGAAGGGCGGGTGGGCGTGCTCGTGGACGGTTCGCCCATCGCGCTGACGCTGCCGTACCTGCTCGTCGAGGACTTCCAGAGCGCGCAGGACTACTTCGTTTCGCCCTACCGCGCGACGATCAGCCGCTTTCTGCGCTTAGCCGCGGTGTGCATCGCGCTCTTTCTGCCCGCCTTTTACGTGGCGGCGCAGCTGTTCAAATTGCAGATCCTTCCCTTTGCACTGCTTTTGACCGTTTCGGGCGGGATACAGGGCATTCCCCTCTCACCCAGCCTGGAACTGTTCTTTCTGCTCGTCGTCCTCGAGATCCTCATCGAGGCGAGCGTGCGCATGCCGAAATACGTCGCGCTCGCGCTCTCGGTCATCGGTGCGCTCGTTCTGGGCGACACGGCGGTCAAGGCGGGGCTGGTCTCCTCGCCCGCGATCATCATCGTGGCGCTCTCGGGCATTGCGGCGTACACCGTGCCCGACCTCACGGGCACGCTCTCGGTGGTGCGCATCGCATACGTCGTCGTTGCGGGCAGCATCGGCACCTACGGCGTACTGCTTCTGACGGCGCTCGTGCTGTACTACCTGCTCTCTTCGGACGAATACGGCGCGCCGCTGCTCGCGCCCTTCTCGCCGCTCGTGCGCCGCGACCTCAAGGACAGCCTGCTCAAAGCGGACATCTACGCGCTGCGCCGCCGCCCCGCCGTACTGCACAGCAAGAACAGAACGCGCCTGCGCGTCAAAAATAAGGAGAAGGAGAGCGAAAATGGATAAACTCAAACTGCGGCAGATCTGCTTCCTGTTTGCGGCGGTGCTGCCCGTCACAAAGCTGATCATCTACCCCTCCACCCTCTCCTATTACGCAAAAAACGATCTGCTCCTCTCGGCTGCGGTCAGCTTTCTGGCGGAGGGGGTCGTCGTTGCGGCGGTGATGCTGCTCGCGCGGCGCACGCGGTGCACATTGTACGACCTGCTGCAAAACACCTTCGGGCAGGTCACGGCGAAAGTCGTCTATCTCCTTCTTGCGGCGTTCCTCTTTTTCTCTTCCCTGCTGCCCGCGCTCGAGCAGAAGAACTTCGTAACGCAGATCCTGTACGAGAACGTCCCCTCCTACCTCTCCTTCACCCCCTTTTTCGCGGTCTGCTGTTTCGCGTGCGTCAAGGGGTTCAAAACGGTGGGCAGGATGGCGGACGTCGCCATGCCGATCTTTGCGATCGCCTTTGCCGTTCTCATCCTTCTCGCCGTTCCGCACGCCGACTTCGGCGCGCTGCAGCCGACGGGAGCCGCAGGCGCGCGCGGGATCTTTTCGGGGAGCCTGTTCGGGCTGCCGTGGTTTTCCGAATGCCTGTACCCCCTGCTCTTCCTCGGGCACTTCGGGTACGAAAAGGGCGGGCTGTGGAAGGTGCTCCTCTCCTTCTTCATCGGCGCGGGGGCGGTGCTGCTCCTCCTCGCCGTATTTTACGGGATCTTCGAAGATCTCTCCATCCTCACGCAGTACCCGCTCGCACATATCGCAAAGTATTCGACCGCAGGGACGACGCTCGGGCGGGTGGACTTCTTCTTCGTCTTTGCGCTGACGCTCGTGTATATCTTCTGCCTCTGCCTGCCCCTCCAGCTCTGCGTGCACTGCATCCGCAAGGCGTTCCCCCGCCTTGCCCCGCTCCTCCCCGCCCTTGCGGTGAACGCCGCGCTCCTCGCGCTGACGGTCCTCTTCAACTACTCGTTCAACGCGGTGCAGACGTTCTATATGCGCTACGCCTTCCCCGTCTTTCTGCTCTTCTCATATGCGCTGCCCCTTTGCAGCCTGCTGCTGCGGAAGACTCCGCGCGGCGAAGGGGGCAGAGAGCCGGACGGGCAGACCGCGCGGCATGAGCGGAGGCGCACCCGCTCTCCGCGCGCGAAAGAGCGCGCCCGCAGACGGCAGCAAGAAGAACACACGCCGCCGCAGGCAAAAGAGCGCGTCCGCATTCCGCGGGCGCGCCGGAAGGAGGGAGCATGAATAAATTCTGGGCATGGGTCTTTCTCGTCGCGGCGGGTGCGCTGACGCTGCTGTTCTTCTCCAACGACTTCGGGCTGATCGACATCCAGAAGACCGCGATCGTCGCGGCGATCGGCATCGATACTTCGGAGGAGACGGAGGGGCAGTGGAGCGTCACGGCGCAGATCGCCGTACCCGACGCGAACGCGGGCAAGGCGAGCAATATCAGCATCCCCTCCGCCGAGACGATGGGCGCGGGCATCGCCGAAGTCAACCGCAAGACGGGCTGGTACCCCACCCTCGTGCACTGCCGTCTCATCCTGCTCGGGGAAAAAGTCGCAGAGGACGACGTGTTCCGCGTGCTCGGGTACTTTCTGCGCAGCGAATACGTGGAGGATTCCTGCCTGGTCGCCGTCTGCGAAGGGCGCGCGCAGGACATGCTTGGCGCCGCCTCGCCCGTGGGCGAGCTGACCGCGCTCGCGATCGCGAAAGTGCTCTCCTCCGAGGCGCAGAAGACGGGGCTCGTCTGCGTGACGAACCTGCGCGACTTTGCCAAAGGCTATTACGCGCGCGCAAAGAGCGGGTACCTGCCCTTTCTCTCCCTGCTGCGCGAGGCAAAGAACGAGAGCGGCGGCGCAGGCAGCTCGTCAGGCAGTTCGGGCGCCTCGGACGGTTCGGGGAACGCCTCGGGCGGCGGAGCGGGAGGCGCAGGCAAAAACGCGGACGTTTTCGACGCGTCGCGGACAATGCTCTTCTACGAGGGACGGCGCACGGCTGTCCTCGAGGCGGCGGAGACGCTTGCCTTCAATCTCGCCGAGACCTCGACGGATTTTGCTTTCGGCGAGGTGGAGGCGGAGGAGAACGGGCAGCGCACGACGTTCAGCCTGAAAATGAAGATCACGGAAAAATCGCACGAACTCACTCTCGAGGGTGGCGAACCCGTCTTTTCCTTCCGCATCCGCGCGAACGCGCAGATCGCGGATGCGGACGACGCGGAAGGTTTGAAACAGATCGCACAAAAGGTGATCGTGCCCGACGCCGTGCTGCGCGCCGCAGAAAAGGAATTTGAAGAACAGCTTGCTGCAGTTTTACGCAAGGCCGCCGAGAGCGGCTGCGACCTGTTCAGGCTCAAACAGACGCTGTGGCGCAGCCATCCGAAAGAATACAGCCTCTATGAACCGACCCTGCTCGCGGACACGCGCACGGCGTACGACATCCGCTTTTCCACTCTGCATTAACGCCGAATGCCGCGCCCGTGCACAAATGCGCTCACCGTGCGTGTGCACAAATGCGGCACACAGCGCCCGTACTCTTTCCCTTTGCAAACATACGGAACGCCGCGCCCGCGTTCTCTCCCTTGCAAAAACACAAAGCGCCGTGCCCGTGTTCTCTCCCTTGCAAAAATACGGAGCGCCGTGCCCGTGTTCTCTCC
>JAGHJD010000034.1 GCA_017886895.1 Clostridia bacterium
GATGGTCTCGATCGCGTCGTCGAAGTGGTGCCCGAGCGCAATTTTATTGCAGCCGAGCTTTTTCGCCTCCTCGTACAGGTACCCGCGCCGCATGCGCGCGCAGAGGTAGCACGGGTTCTTTTCCACCCTTTCGACGGCGGCGAAGATGTCCGTTTCAAAGATGTGCAGCGGCACGCCGAGTTTTTCCGCGTTCTCTTCCAGAAGCCGCCTGTTTTCGGGCGCGTAGCCGGGGTCCATGGTCAGAAAGTGCAGCCCGAAGCGAAACTTTCCGTGCTTTTCCAGCTCCTGCATGCACTTGGCGAGCAGCATCGAATCCTTCCCGCCCGAGAGGCAGACGGCGACGCTATCCCCCTCTTCGATCAGCTCGTATTCGCGCACCGCGCGCACGAAACGGCTCCACAGCTCCTTGCGGTACGTCGTGATGAGCGAGCGCTCGGCGCGCTCCTGTACCGTGCTCATTCCTTTGCGCACGCGGGCAGAGCGGGAAACCGCACGCCCGTCCGTTCCTCCCATGCGCGCACAGCCGCGGCGGTGCAGCCGCCCGCACCCTTCTCCGCGCGCTCCAAAGCGATGAGCGGCGCGCCCGCGCGGATGCGCTCCGCGATCTCCTTTGCGCCCCGCGCGATGAAGTAACTGCCGTCCTCCTCAAAGAAGGCGGGCTCGCCCGCCTCTTCCCCGTACGGGTACAGCCGCGCGGGGCAGAGCGCGTACCGCGGGAAGGCCTTGCCCGCCGCAGCCGCTTCAAAGTGCGCGGCGATGTGCTCCGCCACCGTTTCGGGGGGGACGTACGTCGTATCGACGACGTAGTCGTAATTCTCCATGTCGCAGATATTCACGCCGTACAGCATCTCGTACCGCGCCGCCTCGCTCGCCCTGCGCGCACGGATGGACGCCGCCGCCTCCTCTACCGATTCGAAATGCTCGCTCGCCCTGCCCGCCGCAAGGATGCGCGCCGCCGAAACGAGAGGCTCTGCCTGCATATACACGGCGAAGGAGGAGGGCACGAAGTGCCACGCCATGCGCGAATCGATGATGAGATTTTTTTCCTCCCCTTCAAGCGAGCACAGCCCGTCATCGATCATCTTGTCGATCTCGTGGTGCTGTTCCATGTATCGGTTGAGCTCGAGCGTGCTCATGCCCATCTCCAGCGCGATCTTCCGCTGGATGGTGCCCGTCGAATACTTTTCGGCGGAAAAGCGCTCCGCAAGCAGTGCGCCGACCGTCGTTTTGCCGCTGCCGAGGTCCCCCGCCAGCGAGATCTTGATGCACTTCTTCTGCATAAACCCCTCTCTTTCAGATCTGCGCGATCATGTACCCCGCATCCGTAAACGCGAGCGTCTCTCCCTCAAGCGTGCAGCCCTCGGAGGCGAGCGCCTTCCCTGCCGCAAAGGGCAGCGAAACCGCCGCGCCGTTCGGGTTCACCGCGACGAGCAGCCTCTGCCCGCCGCCCGAGCGCTCGTACACGGCAACGCCCTCTTTTTGCAGGACGCGCAGTTCTGCCGACACCGCCAGCGCGGGCTGCGTGCGGCGCAGACGCGCCAAAGCGCGCACGGTGTGCAGCAGCGACCCTTCGCGCGCCTCCATGCTCTCCGCGCTCTCCCCCTCGCCCACGGGGAGATAGGTCTCCTCCGCGTCCGAAAAGCCCGCATTTTTGCCGCCGTTCCAGCGCATGGGCGTGCGCGAGCCCGTGCGGTCGTACCCGCCGTCCTTGCTGTCGAGTTTTTGGTACCGCATGCCGATCTCGTCCCCGTAGTAGAAGAAGGGCACGGCGGGCAGCGTGGAGAGGAAGGCATACGCCGCCTTGACGACCGCCTCGTCCTTCCCGTCCGCAAGGCGGGGGACCATGTCGTGATTGCCGCCGGGCAGGGCGATAAACCCGTTCCCGCCGAGCTGTGCGCGCATCTGCGCGAAGGTGTCGAAGAAGGGTGCGAACGCCCCCTTCGACCCGCGGGAAAACACCGACTCCGCACCTCTTCGGAACAGGCTCATGTACGCGGGTTCGCACGCGCCGAAGTGCAGGAAAAAGTCCATATCGAACCCCGCCTCGCCCACGGCGCGCGGCGGGTCCGACCACTCGGAGACGAACACCGCCTCGGGATATTCGCCGCGGACAACGGAGAACATCTCCCGCCAGAGCGCGCAGGTCGCGCTCTTGTCCGCGTCGTTTTTGACGAGGCTCGCCGCCATGTCCACGCGGAACCCCGCGCAGCCGAGCCCGAGCCAGAATTTCATCACGCCCTCGATCTCGCGGCGAAGGGGCAGCAGACGCGCGTCCCGCCAATAGATCTGCCACGGCTCGGTGGGCGCGGCGTACCCGTAGTTGAGTGCGGGCTGCATGGAGAAGAAGTTCACCGCATAGTTCCCGTCGCGCGGGCACATGCCGTTGACGGTGCGAAGCCCCTCGCCCCGCGCGTCCGTCCATACATTCGGAGACCAGATATAGTAGTCCGAATATTCGTTCCTCGCCGCCTCGGCGGACCTTCTGAACCACGGGTGCGTGTCCGACGTGTGCCCGGGAACGAGGTCCAAAAGTACGCGGATGCCGCGCTCCTTCGCCTCTTTGAACAGGCGGACGAGGTCCTCGTTGGTGCCGAAACGCGGGTCGACGCGCTTGTAGTCCGCGACGTCGTACCCGCCGTCGCGGAAGGGCGAACAGAACAGCGGGTTCAGCCAGATGCCGTTGCACCCCAGCCCCGCTATGTAGTCCAGCTTTCGGATGATCCCCTCGACGTCGCCCACGCCGTCGCCGTTCGCATCAAAAAAACTCGTCGGATAAATTTCATAAAAGACTGCGCTCTTCAGCCATTCCTTCCTGTCCATCACGGTTCCTCCGTCCGCATCTTTCCCGCCCTCTCGTGCGGGAATGGTCTTCATTATAGGGCATTTTTTTCCTGTTGTCAAATCTTCGGGAGACCTTTCGCGGGCGCGGCACTGCCGCGCCCGCGCTTTTCCCTCCCCTCCTTTACAGGCTCTTTGCCGCACGCCGCCGCGCGCACGCCGCCCGACATGTTTTTCGCAGCCGCGCTCGTCTGTTCCCTTCCGTTCCGCCGCCCGCCGCGCCGACGCCTTACTGCACCTCCTCCCGCCTTGCCGTGCAGAACGCGGGAACGTCGTCCACGCAGAAGGAGATGCGCTCCGCGCCCTCCCGCAGGGCGGCGAGGTCGATATAGCGCACAGAGGAGTTGCGGTAGCTCGTCCAGTAATACCGCAGCGAATGCAGCCCGGCAACGCAGCTATACACTGTATGATCGTAGGGCGAAACGCCCTCTTCAAGCCGCCCGCCCGCCGCGTGCACGCGCACCATGCCGAGCGGAAAAGCGACGTTTTCAAGCAGGCGGAAGGTGTATGCCGCCGTCTCTTCCTCGCCCCTGCCGCGCACGCACAGCCCGCGCAGAAAGCTCAGCCGCACAAAGCGCGAGGGCGACGACCAATCCCCGGGGAGCCCCTGCGCGCCGCTGCCCGAAAAGCAGGGAGGCTGCGCGGCGCCTGCGGGCGTCTCCGCATAGTCCTGCGCGCGGATATGCGCATAGTTTAAAAGGTTCTCCCTGTGCCAGCCGTAGGAGGGGCTGTTGGTCATCACGTTCGCGCCGCGGAATACGCGCACGCCGTCCTCTGCGGGCTCGAGCACGGCGCTTGCGCCCGTTCGGTCGGCGAAAAACCAGTGCAGCGGCGGAACGGCGCCCATGAGCGGCTCGGCGACAAGGGAGTACCTTGCCGTGAATGCGGCGACCGCCTCCTCCACGCTTGCACAGGACGCGAGCGCGCAGGTGAGCGCAAGCCCCGGCTGCACCGCCGCGCGCCCTGCGGGCGCGCTCTGCGCATAGTGCGCCCGCTCGCGGAAATAGAGCTGCCCGCCCGCCAGCCCGCACTCGTTCACGCCGTCGTACAGAACGGGTACGGGCAGGGAGAGCGTCCCCATGCCCGCAACCGCATATTTTGCGGGCAAGGTCTCCCGTACCCCCTCGCCGAGGCGCAGGGCGATCTCCTCCCCGCGCGGCAAAAAGAGGACGCGGCTGCCCGCGTCAAAGCGGTCAAAATCGAAATTCCTGCCGAAAAAGCGCAGTCCCTCCTCGCTCTCCCACACGAAAGCGCTGCACCCCGCAAAAAAGACGGATGCGCCGCCCGCCCGCGCCCGTTCCGACTGCCCTTTCTGTTCGGCTTGCCCTGCCCGCGCACCCAACGCTTGCCCTGCGCACGCGCCCGACGCTTTCACGCCGCGCCCGCCACTCTTCTCCCCGCACGCCGCGCCGTCCGTGCGCCGTACCCGCTTTGCCCTGCTCCCGCCGTCCGTGCGCCATACCCGCTTTGCCCTGCTTCCGCCGTCCGTGCGCCGTACCCGTTCCGTCTGCCCGCCATACTGTTCCATTTCCCGTCCTCCTGCGGAAACGCCCGCACAGGCAGTTTGCGCCGAAAAAGGAAAAATATGCCGCGCCCGCGGCGTTTGCCGCGGGCGCGTTGAAATAATGCAGACGAAAATCGAACCACACTGATTCTGCCCCTATGGAAAACGCGCGCAGACGATGTCCGCGCGCGTTCAGATCGCTTGTATCCGCGTCTTTTTCCCTTCCCTGCGGGAAAGTACTTACGCGTTCTCTTTTTCCCAAGCCTGCGCCTTCGCCTTGGAAAGGTTCGTCAGCTTCTCCGCAGGATACTTGGACTGCTCCCCGCCGTTGGTGTACAGGAAATACGTACCGTTTTCGGCGACGTACAGAGTCTCTTCGTAGCCGGCAGGATCGCCGAAAGCACCGTTGGTGACCTTTTTCACGA
>JAGHJD010000035.1 GCA_017886895.1 Clostridia bacterium
CACGAACTGACTACCTGTACGTTGCGAACGTACCGTTTCTTGCGGGTGAGCTACATCCCCACATAACGGGATATTCTATTTTTATGGAGATGATCAGGGCTTGCGGCTGCGCCGCAAAGCTCTTCGAGCACGAACTGACTACCTGTACGTTGCGAACGTACCGTTTCTTGCGGGTGAGCTACATCCCCATAGGATTTATGGTTGTTATTCAGTTTTTTGGAGATGATCAGGGCTTGCGGCTGCGCCGCAAAGCTCTTCGAGCACGAACTGACTACCTGTACGCCATGAACGTACCGTGTCTTGCAAGTGAACGGCATCTCCCTTTCGGGTCAAAAAAGCGGACAATCGCAACCCGCACATTTGATGCTATAACAGTATAGCCGAAACCGCTGAATTTTTCAATCGTTTTTACCCCCTAAACGCAAAAAAATTAAAAAAATTTCGACAGCATAAAATATACCGTACAATATACACGTCCGACATACCGCCCCGCGCCCGCCGTTTCGGCGGGCGCGGGGCGGTTATTTGCATATTCCGCTCTTTCTGCGCTGCGGTATTCGCATGTTCGCTCTTTCTGCGCTGCGGTATTCGCATGTTCGCTTATCCTATGGGCGTCTTGCCGTATGTACCCTCTGTTTCCCTCTCGCGATCAGTTTCGCCTTCACGGGATACACGTTGTCGCCCTCGATGATCTCGCCGAATCCGTCGGCAACGATCTTCCCGCCGCGCGGGTTCTTGACGGAGAGTACCTCGCCGCGGATCTCCGCGTGCACGGTGCTGTATTCAAACGCAAGGTCGCAGCCCTCCGTCGTGCAGTCGATAAGGCGCAGGTTCTTGCAGTAGCAGAGCGGCTGCGTGCCGATGATGCGGCAGCGGATGAAGGTCAGGTTTTCGGAGTACCAGCCGAGGTACTCGCCCTTGACGACGCTGTCGCAGACGGTCACGTTTTTGGAGTGCCAGAAGGCGTCCTTCGTGTCGAAGTTGCAGTGCTCGGCGCGCATGCCGCGCACATACTGGAAGGAGTACTTTCCCCGCTGTTCCACGTCCGTGAGCGCAAGCCCGCCTGCCCCGAAGAACATATAGTCGCCCGCAAGCTCACTCTCTTCGACGCGCACGCGCTTTGTGTTCCAGCCGAACTCGGGCGAGCTGACCTCGACGCGGCGCAGCGTCACGTCCTCACACTCGCGCAGCGCCTTGATGCCGTGCATCGCGCAGTCCTCTATCGTCACGTCCGAATCGTACCACAGCGCGGCGCGGCAGGTCTCCGTCATCTCGCTCGCGGCAAGATGCAGCCCGTGCACGTGCCACAGCGGATAGCGCAGCGCAAAATGGCAATTCTCCACCCGCAGACGGCGCCCCTCCTTGAAGGCGGACTCGCCGTCCTCCTCCCCCTCAAAGCGGCATCCGCGCACGAGCGCGTCCTGCAGATGGTACAGCGCGCGCTCCTGCGGGTAGGTCTTATTCTCGATCACTTGCTGATCCTGTTTCTCTCTCATTCGGTCTCCTCTGTACTGCCGTACCCGCGCCGCCGCAAAAGGGCGGCGCGCCCGCAGATAAATTTCCTCTCATTATACCGCATTTTACGGATTTTGCAAACCATTCTCCGCCCCGTTCGCGCCCTTCGCGCCAAAGTGCACGCAAAACGCGCGCTATCTTCTACGCCGCCGCCCCCACGGAAAGCCCCCTGTCTGCGGGGGTCCGCAAAGCACAGAGAGACCGACGCAGACGCTTCCGTCTCCGTCGGTCTCTCCTTTTTTCGTTTTAGGTTTATGCCTCTTCAAAGAGGTCTTTGCCGACGCCGCAGAGCGGGCAGGTGAAATCCTCGGGGATGTCCTCCCACTTCGTGCCGGGAGCGATGCCGTTATCCGGATCGCCCGTCTCTTCGTCATACTCATAGCCGCAGACGCTGCAGACATATTTTGCCATTTCGGTTTCCTCCTTTTGGGTTCTGTCTCTATTATACCGCATTTTACGGGATTTGCAAGCCGTTCCCGCAAATTCCACGCAAATTTCCTCTACTTTCCCGTCGAACCGAACCCGCCCTCGCCGCGGTCGGTCTCGTCCAGCTCTTCCGCCTCTTCAAAATCGGCGAACACATAGGGCGCGATGACGAGCTGCGCGATGCGGTCGTACGGCTGAATACACTGCTCATACTTGGAGTGGTTGTGCAGCGCGACGCGGATCTCGCCGCGGTAGTCCGAATCGATGACGCCGACTTTGTTCGCGGGCGCCAGCCCCTTCTTGCTCGCAAGCCCGCTGCGCGCATAGATCAGCCCGACGTACCCTTCAGGGATCTCGGCGGCAAGCCCCGTATGCACGATCGCCGTCTCCTTCGGCCCGATGCGGATGTCGTGATCGGAGAGCAAATACAAGTCCGCACCCGCCGCCTGTCCGCTGCCGTACACGGGCAGTTTCGCCTCGGGAAAGAGTTTTTTGATCCGCACTTTCACTTTTTGCAACATTGGAAGATCCCCCTTCTCTGCGAAAAAACCGCAGATTTTATCTGACTGAACGCTCCATGCCCTCCCAATACCGCAGCGCGCCGTCACCCGCCGCGCGCATGGCGGCAAGGTCGAGAATGCGCTGGTTGGAAGAGCCGCGGAACCGCAGTTTCAGGTCTTTTTTTTCTTCGACGAACTCGCCGTCCACCAGAATGTCGATCAGGGAGAGCAGTTCGTCCGTCGCCTCGCAGTGCGCCCGCCCGCCGGGCTGCAGTTCGGTATCGTACAGATACCCCGTGTAGCACCAGACCGTCTTTTGCGGGAACCGTTCGCGCACTTTGCGCACAAGGGGCAGGAGCGCCCGCTGGTTGCACGGCTCGAACGGCTCACCGCCCAGAAGGGACAGCCCCGCGATATAGCTTTTATCGAGCGCCTCTAAAATTTCCGCCTCGGTCTCCCCCGTGTACGGCGTGCCGTACCCGAAGTCCCACGCCTCGGCATTGAAGCAGCCCTTGCAGCGGTGCGTACACCCGCTGACGAACAGCGAAACGCGCACCCCCACGCCGTTGGCGACATCGTATTTTTTGATATTGGCTACGTTCATGAGAATCCTCTCACGCAAATCTCGCGCAGCATCTCTTTTGCGAGATTTGCGCGAACACAATCCCTTGCAAAAGCAAAAATCACACTTTTTGCTTTTGCACCTTGCGCTTTATGGAAAGCGTAACGGAAGAGGGTGAAGCCGCGGCATTTCTATAATGGTGTGCCCTAAAAGATGCCGCGGCGAGGGAGAAACCGCCGTCTCGAATTTAGGAGAGCGGCGGTGTCGCCCTCAACTCACGGAAATTTTTTCCG
>JAGHJD010000036.1 GCA_017886895.1 Clostridia bacterium
CGTCCGAAAAACGCACTTTGATGTTCTGGTTGACGCGCGCCTTCGACTTGGCAAAGCTCATCGCCTTGCTGCTGCCGCCCTGCGTCTGGCGGATGAGCAGCCAGAACACGACGCACACCAGAACGATGCCGATGACGGGAATGAGATAGGACCAGTAGCTGCCCGCGTTGGGGTCTACCCCGTCCTGCGCTATGTTGTTCTCCGCAATCAACTGCTTCAGCCGATCGACGTAAGGCGTATAAGGCTCACTCGGGGCATGGGCATAATACGTTGCGGTGCCGTTGACATACACCGTAAACGTCACACCGCTGGTGATGATCGTCAACACGGCAGCCTTGCCGTCATTGACATATTTTTCCACCTGCTCGACAAAAGCACTGAAATTGACTTCGGTCGGCCCGACTAAGCTGTTGATCAGAAAGTACAGCGCAAGCGCCACAATGACCACCAGCACGACCCCGAAGATTATTTTCGCTGTCTTACTCATGCAATTACTCCTTGAATCCTTGTATATTGCCCCAAAATATGTTTATTGTTCCGATTTGCACGGTTTCTGTAAATTTCCGATGAAAACCGTTCCCGTATAACGCAGCATCGTTTTCCTTATTATACTATATAAACAAGAAAACGCATTTAACCCGCTGCGATTTGGTTTGTTTTGCGGGTCCACGCTTCAAATCGGCAACAAGCGGGTTTACAAAAAAGCTGTTTTGCTTGCCGCGGCCTCAATGGAATGCGCCCGCTCTATACTTTGCAGACGGTTCGCTCGAATCTGCTTGCAGATTTTCCTTGACCCGCTGCGATTTGGTTTGTTTTGCGGGTCCACGCTTCAAATCGGCAACAAGCGGGTTTACAAAAAAGCTGTTTTGCTTGCCCCAATTTGATTTGGTTAGCAAGATCGCTCTTCTGCTCGGCTGCGAGCAGTCTCTTCCCCGCAAAAAGCCGAAATCGTTCGTCTGACCTTCCTCTTTCCTTTGCGCCCCGACTTTTTTGTCTGCGCCCCGTTTCGCGTTCTGCCCATGTCTGCCGTAAAAACTTGGAAAAGCGGTTCCGTTGGGTCTATATTCCCGCCGTGAAACCACCGACATGCAGACTTTCAGACAGCCGTATCTATTACTGTGCAAACGCCGCAGATTACACCGCTTCGCTGAAAACCGCCCTGCACTGCTCAGCTCATGCAGTCTGCCGCGAAACCAGCCGTTCCGGGTTCGGGTCAGTTGTTCATGTGCGATCGCCGCACGGTCACGCCGACCCGTTACGAGTTGTAACCGTCTGCCCGTACTGCCTGCCGAGCAATACAGCCGTTCCGATTTTGGGCTGACACAGTTATTCGCAAATAAATCAGCGCCGCGCCAAACCGTAACGGGCAAGGCTGAGCCGCACGACCTTACGGCTGCCATGAAAAACGCGAGAAAACGCTCCTTTCCCCCAAAGCCTGCCGTAACGATAACCGTCATGCAGGTTTTTGACTGCGGCGCTATTCCTGTACGGCAGCCGACGGTTCACGACTCTCAACCATGAACGGACAGCGCCACGCAACCAGCCCTTTCACAGACTACAAGGCATCGGCTCACCATTCAGAAGTTAACGCAAAATCTGCGCAATTCTTAGTTTGCCCGTTTATGAAAAGATTTAAACGGAAAACGCCAAGGCGACACTAATTTCACGTACAACTATCCCCTCGGCTTACGCTCTTCAAAAACAGTAACTCTTTGGCGATGTGTTTTGCGCCGCTCATATCGAAAAGTTGCTAAAACATGCGCCCGTTCAAAACATCCGCGCCCGACCGGCAATAAGCCTGCCGTTCCACAGTTCCGATCAATTATCGATCAGAAAACAGCGTAAAACACATTGATGGCGCAACAATTTATAACAAAGCTATAAATCTCACTACTGCGCCAAAAAAAAGAGGTTTATAAACTGCTTTTCAACTATCATATCATACTTTGCAAAAAAAGACAAGGATTCAGCCGAACTTTTCTTCTCAATTGTATTTTTTTATTTTTTTATCACTGTTTTAACCCATATTTTTTCAAAAAATTGCTTAGCGCAATCGGTTTTTACCTGTTTTTAGCCTGTTTAATGTTTCATATGAAACTTGTCCGCCTGACTGAATGTTTCACGTGAAACATTCAAAATCTTTGCACCCATCGAGTAAACCTATCGAGCGCAAATCTCGGTTCCAATGGAATAAGTTTAAATAAACTTATACTAAGCTGTCTCCGAAGCCAATGTTTCATATGAAACATTGGCTTCGGAGACAAAATAAACGATGAATATAACTTCCGCAACATTTATAGCTTAATTTAGCGCAATCAAACAGCGATTAAGGAAGTATTTTAGCGCACATATAAAATGACATAGACTGTCCACGTTTCACATGAAACATAAGCAAGCCGTGAATTGCGCTTAACGCATCACACGGTATAAAAAATCAAAGATAAATTAAGCGCACATGCCTGCAAAAGTAGGCTCAAAAATGTCTTTTGCGTTGATCTGACCGACGCAAAAGAAATATTTCGGTAGAAAAAATACATTATTGAAAGCGAATATTTGAATCAGTGGCTCCCAAATTTTAACAAAAAGCGGACGATTTTAAACAGAATTGACCCAAACATGCTCGGAAATTTCGCAGATTTTTGGTACAAAATTCTGTCTCAGACCGTCTGAGAGGCTTTTTTGAAAGGCAGAAATCGGCTCAAAAGCCTGCATTTTGCCACCAAAACAGTCAAAGGAAATGAAATTACTATGCTGTGCGCGAGCGGGAAGATAAATCAAATTATTATTAAAACCACATAACTGAGTCATAATAGAACGGCGGCGCAAGCTATTTTCTTCGGAAAATCAAACATAGCACTGTTTGCCTGAGGATAAACTCAATAAAATCTAGGCAAGAAATATAGGCGCAAATTTATTTCGTTCAAAATAAGGGATGTGCCGCACAGGAATAAGCGGCGTTACAAATTGGAATTGATAAAACAACACGCGCAATAACCACATGCGCCATTACATAAAATGACGCAAATAATATTTGCGCTGTATAAAATTTATAGTAATTTAGGCGCAAAATAATTTTGCGCTAAATTGCGCTGAAATTTTTTAAAAAGCGCAAAAAATTTATTCAACGAAGAATAAAAATGCAAAGTAACGGCAATACTCGAGCAGAAAATCAATCGAGAAAAGGTCTGCAAATGGAATACTGCTTCAACGTCTACAATAAGATGGCTCCGACAGGCATTGTACTCTCCCTTGGAAGAATGTTGAAAGTTACGCAAACGCAGCCGGTCATACTGTGCATTGGCTCCGACCTTGCGATCGGCGACAGTCTTGGACCCATTTGCGGCACAATGCTCTTAAAAAAGAAATGCTGCGATCTCTTTATCTACGGGACGCTGAAAAAGACGATCACGGCAAAAGAAATCAAATATATGAATGACTTTCTGCACGAAACGCACCCGAACAGTCCCGTCATTGCGATCGATGCGGCGGTAGGGGACGCAGGCGACATCGGGCTCATCAAAATCGTAAACAACGGCATCCGCCCGGGACTGGGCGCAAACAAGCGCCTCGGCAGAGTGGGGGATATCGGCATCATGGGGATCGTCGCCGAAAAATCGGTCTTCAACTACTCTCTTCTGAACCTGACGCGGCTCAACCTCGTCTACCGCATGGCGGATATAATTTCAGACGCTTTGGCAGATTTTGCCGCAAAAACCTCCCTTTCCGAACGCGAGGTCGCCGTATGATAACCCAAAAGGAAGTTACTTGCACAGCAAACCAACGCCCAAAAGCGGCAGAGACTGCCGCAGAAAAAATCTTCCCGAAGCCAGCAAATGACCGATTTCTCCACAAAAACACCGAGTATACCGCTGAAAACGGGGAATTTTCCAACAGCAGAACCGCAAAAAATTTTGCCTCAGCACACGGCGAAACAGCAGAAAAAGAGTTGTACCGCGATGTAGCCACCGACGGCACGGCGGCAGGGGACAGAGAAGCCCAAGGAAAGATGACGACGGACAAAAAACGAACCTGCCGCCCTTCTGCCGAAAAAACCAACGACAGAAAACCCGTCGGAAATGTCACGGACTGCTGCATCAAAACCGATACAACCGCAGACAGCCACGGCAAAACCGATGCCGCCACAGGCTGCCCGGTTAAAAACGGCAAAACGGCAGAGCATAAACGGTCAGGCGGCAACACCGCAAAAGGCACATTCACGGAACAAACTTCTTCCTGCTCTGTACAGAGCAGAGCGGAAGGGACTCTCTGCTCTGAACAGCAAAAGAACAACAGCGGTACGTCTTTCAACGATAAAAACTCTCAACAAAAAAACAGACGGATACCTTTCTTCTGCAATGACCTGCCGCCGAAAAACACCGACAAACTATTCCGATGCTTTGAACCGCCGACGAACCGCAGTGCGAACTCTCTCCTCGACAACAGACCGCAGGAAAAAAGTCATCCGCCGATGAGCGGCAGATCTAAAAGACCGACAGCGGACAAACCGTCTTTGAAAAGCAATATTATTTGTTTTTTCAATAAATACAGACGCGTGCGGCGCAAGAAATTTCAGCCTGCGCCCTCTCAAAATTCTGTTGCAAAAATTACAATTTAAACTATTATAGCATACACTCCCTCCTTATTCATATGCAGCAAGAGCCGCCCGTTTCGGGCGGCTCTTACTGCCATATTGTAAAGCCAATAAACAACCCGCAGCTTCTTCAAAACCTGCGGCAAACCATTCAGCCATTTTTGCGGCGCGACCCGAAGAAAATCTTCAGCGCGCCCATCTTGTCCCGCAGGCTCACCTTTTTTATATCCTCTCTATTTCCCATTTTGCTGCTTTTGCATAAGACCGTAGGCAACCTTTAAATGAATTAAAGCTGCTTTTAAGTCTTTCGGAAGTTTTTCCTCTTTTCTTGTTGATTGTTTACCCTCTCCCCTCTTTGGTATGCTCGTATATCCATGTACTTTTTATCGGCATAAGCATCAATCGCCCTAACATAGCGCTCTGCCGTCTGTAAATCGACATCAAGCTCATGAGAAACATAATCTTCCTTTGTTGTCCCCGGCGTAATGTCGACTTGTCCGCGAGGATCTAAGTCATTTTTCCAATCCTCATCATCCACAAAAGCTGGAGCATCTTTCTCCGGTTCATCCGAATAGATACGTACGGCTTTGCGCAGCTTTTCCCCTTCGCCGGCTCCGGCTCCCGCTCCCTTATCCGTAAACTTCCCATCGCTTGCGCGCGGGTGTTCGTCCTCTCGGAATACTCGCTTTTCTCCATAAGAAAAGCGCTATCATTGTAACACGGTTTCCCCGCGTTGTCAATGCCGCAAAAAAAATGGTTTTGTAGTAAATTAATTTCACAAACTCTATTTTGCTACAACTTTGTATGGACTGCTTTTTCATCTTCATCTGTCGCACCTATTCGCATCATTCACCAAAAAGACAAACAGAGAGCGCCGCGCATACGGTGCTCTCTGTTTGTCTTTGGATGGGCGCCTGCTCAAAGAGGAGCCGTCATTCTTTTGCAGCTACGGCGGCTTTCTGCTGTCAAAGACAATGTTTTATAAAGCATGAAAAGCCCGCATCCCTTTCATTATTCAGCATTTGGGCGATAAATTTCTTCTGTCATGCTTTCTGTCGTCATTCAGTCAAAAATCAAAAGTGTTTGCGGAAAGACTGCTACCTCCTCATCGAACCTAATCGGCAGTCGGAGCAGATCCTCTGCGGTTCACAAACTCTTTCTGCCGTTATTATATGTTAAACTCTGAAAATATCACCTGCAAGGGGAAAATATTGCAGGAAAAACTTCAAGGTCAAACAGCAAAAAACCGCCCGTCTGCGGGATCTTTGCCCCGCAGGCGGGCGGTCTGTACTTTTTTTATTCCTGAGCGCCCGCTATGCCATCTGCGAGAAGTGGGTGCCGAATACTACGGTGGTTTCGCTCGTCGTCATCTCCGCGCCTTCCCGCTCGTACCTGATCTGCACCGTGCTGTTCGGGCGGATGGTCAGGATGAGATCGGAAATATCGTACTGCCGCGTGATCGCGTGCTCCTCGCCGTTCACGATGATCGAGACGAGCTTGTCGCCTGCGTTGAGCCCGAGGGAATCCGCAAGAGAGCCTTCTTCCACCGTGTACAGGTACACGTCCTCCTGCACCTTGCCGTACCCTTTGTCGGCGTCGTAGACGTTCCTTGCGTTCTCCGTCCGCACGGTGACCCCCAAGGTGATCCGATAGGCGCCGTTCGTCGACTCGTCACCGTCGTTGGCGTAGTAGAGGATATTCTCCACCGTGCCCTCGGCGATCTCCAGCGGGATCGCATAATTCATGCCGTCCGTCGCCATGTATCCCGCGTTCGTGATGCCGACCAGCTCACCGCTGCTGTTGAACAGCCCGCCGCCCGAATTGCCTTCGTGCGTCGACGCATCGATGCGCAGCGAGCGATAGGTGCGGGTCGTCCCGTCGATGCTGAGCGTGATCAGCTCGTCCTCCGTGCTGATGATGCCCTGTACGGCGCTCAGCCCCATCCCTTCGGCATTGCCGACGGCATAGACCGTCTGCCCGACGTAATAATCGTCCGCCAGCGTGACCGCCTGCGCCTGCTCGTTGATTGCCAGAATGTCCGCCGTATCTGCGCGCAGCACGGCGATGTCCGACAAAACGGAGCCGCCCACGTATTCGAGGCCGATCGCATAGTCTCCGTACGTATAGGCGGTGTACCCGTTCTCGTCCGTGCCCGACGCCGCGGGCGCGCCCTCGCTGCCGTACAGGTAGCCCGTGATCTTCCGCGCAAGGTCCGTGCCGCCGTTCTTTTCGGTGTCCGCCTCGTCGTTGTAGACGACGTGGTAGTTCGTCACAATGTATGTATAGCCGTCCGCGTCCACGCTGCCGTCCGTTTCGGTGTCCATGCTCCAGATGACCGCCGAACCCTGTAACACTTCGATGTCCGTCTCCGACGTGTAGTGGGGCGGATACATGCTCTGCGTCGTCTCGGTGACAACGAACTCGGTATAGACCTTCATGGAAGAGAGCAGGCTCTCCTGCACGGAGAGCGCCGTCGTCTCGTCGCTCACGGTGAGGTACTGCGACAGGAACTCGGAAAAGGAGATCTCCGTCCCCGTCTCCTCCATGTACGCCTGCCAGATGTCCGTAATGGTGATGTCCTCACCGTCCGAACCGTTCGTGACGGTGAAGGTATCCGTCGTCCCGTCCGAATAGGTGATCGTATAAATATCCTGCAGCCCGTCCGAGCCCGTCTTTTCGATCGAAGTGACATAGGCGCTGTCCGATGCGGAACAGCCCGCAAGCACCAGCGCGAACGCAAGCACGACCGCCAGCAGCGCGAGCAAAACAGGTCTCATTTTGCGTTTCATTTTCCCATTCCTCCTTATACAGAAAAGTATACACCCGCCGCATGAAAACTTGTCAACCGTTTTATGATAAAAAGATAAAATCGGCTTTTTCCGCATTCCGTCACGGGAGCATAAAAAAAGGGCGCCCGATCGTTTTTACAAACAACCGGGCGCACCCGTTATCTTCTCAACCGTTGCGGCTGCGGCCGCAAGTTCTCCGATAAACGATATTCTTTTTTTTCCGCTCCTGACGGCACGGGCTATCATACACGATAAATTTTTTATTGTCAACACCTGTGCAGGAAAAATTTTAAAAAACTTTTCACGCCATGCCCGTCCCCGCCTGGAGCCGTGAAAAAAGCGGGCTTTTGCCCGCCTTTTTCACTCCTCTTTTTTATAGACCGACCCGCAGTAGGGGCAGACGGGGCGCGCGTCCGTCAGTTTATAGACGACCTTGCCGCCGCAGTTGGGGCAGACGCCTTCGAGCGTGCGTTCGGAGAAAGCGACCGTTGCGTTCGGCAGGATCCTGTCCCCCTCCCGCTTATAGCCCGCAAGGTACCCTTTGGAAAAACAGACCGTGAGCCTGCTGCGCACCTCTTTTTCCCGTATGCCGAGCTGCTGCGCGATCTCCTGCACCGAATACAGCCTCTCGTTCTCCACCGCGCAGACGATCCTGTACCGTCCGCGCAGCGATCCGTAAAAGATCCAGATGAACGCGCTGCCGTAAAATCCGAATACGACAAACACGATCCCCGGCGCCGCCATGATCCACCAGAGCGCGGACTCTCCCGCTCTCGACGCGCCGATCACGATCATGGGAATGCCCGCAACGAACAGCACCGCCGCGAGGATACCGAAAAACAAGCTGCGCCGCAGCGCTTTTTTTATCTTTTTCATACGATCCCTCTCTTTTACAAATAAAATACGGGTTTCTTTTGCCGTTCGGCATACCGCACCGTATAATACGTCCCGCCCTTTTTGCTCCCTTCGCGCAGGTACGCGAAGAGCAGGTCGCAGCGGTCCACCATATAGCGGTTGCGTTCGAACATGCAGCCCGTTTCATACCGTTCATGCAGCACGACGCGCTCGTCGCAACTGCCGAGCAGCGCGTCGTACCGCCGCTTTGCGGCAGGGGGGAACGCTCCGCTCTGGTCGGCGCAGGGGATGCAGGCGACGAGCCGCAGGGGAACGCTCTTCTTTCTTTCCGCAAGCAGCTCCCCGCAGAGCAGGTCGAACCCCAGCGCCATGCCGCACAAAAAGGTATCCGCCCCCCGCGCGAGCAGAAAATCCAGTTTCTCTTCCAGCACCGCTCTACGGAACTCTTTCCCGAGCACGCGGTGCCCCGTCACCGCACAGATCATTTGCCTTTTTTCTCTCTCACGCCGAGCGGCGCGCTCCGCTCCTTTCCCCGCCCGCGCGGGTACGCCGCGGGCGTATTCCGTACCTTTTCCGCAACGATCAGCGTTCTTTCGTCACTCTCTCCCTCCAGAAAAAACCGCTCCGCAGTCCGCAGCTCCAATCCGAGCGTGCGGAATGCCGCTTCCGCTTCCGCAAGCTCTTCCTCCGCCTTTCCCTTATACGCCGCGAACGCACCCCCGACGCGCACAAGGGGCGCGCAATATTCGGAGAGGGTGGCAAGCCGCGCGACGGCGCGCGCCGTACATACGTCGAACCTCTCGCGGAACGCGGGGTCTCTCCCCGCCTCCTCCGCGCGCAGGGCGTGCACGCGCGCATGCAGCCCGAGTTTATCCACAACTTCACACAGAAACGCGCACTTTTTCTGCGAACTTTCAAACAGATCGAAGGTAAGATCGCCCCGCACGATGAGGAGGGGCACGGACGGAAACCCGCCGCCCGACCCCACTTCCGCGCAGCGCGCGCCCGCGGGAAAGTATCTTTCCCCCGTAAGACTGTCAAAAAAATGCTTTTTTTCGCACTCTTCCCTGTCCGTTATGCGCGTCAGATTGAATTTTTTATTGTAAAAGGAGAGCAGATCGTAGAATGCGGCAAACTTTTCGCCCGTCTCGCCTCTCTTTATCCTCTCCCATGCCTGCTCTGCGTCCATAGCCTTATTATATCATATTTTCTTCCGTTGCGCTACTTTTTCACAGCGGTTGCGCACAATGTTCTCCGCTGTGGAAAAACCCTGTGCTTTTGTATTTTTCTTTCTTCTCCTCATGTTTTTTCCTCCGTCTTTCTCTTCGGGGACGTAAAAAAGTATCCTCTTTCTTTCCACAAATCCCCGCGCGGCGCACATCTTCTTCCACAGAAACCTGTCGAAAAGGCGCGCCTTTTTTTCTTGCATTCTCCGCCCTTTTTTCTTGCCTTTTGCCCCTTTTTTTACTATAATAGAGAAGGTATTTTCGCCGGCGGAAACCTTTTGTTCACAATTCCACCGCGCTTATTATTATATTTACCATTTAAAAAAGAAATTTTAATACAATCTATTGCAGGCAAGGAGGAAAATCCCATGAAATCGGTATGCGAAGGCGTAGAACTTTCGGACGCGGTAGGAAAAGTCGTCAAAGCGTGCAGCGTCCGCACGACCAATCCGCTTTTGGAGTGCATCAAGATCACCGCCGAAAACGACGGTCTCATTCTGCTTGCCACTGACGGCGAGCTCTCCATTCAGAAGAAGATCAAAGCCGAAGTGCTGGAAGAGGGGAGCGTCTGCGTCCCCGGGAAATATTTTGCCGAGTTTATAAAGAGGCTGGAGCGCGAGCAGATCTCCCTCTCCACGGAGGGGGAGCGGCTGGATATACGCTATGCGGATTCGGAGAGTTCTCTGCAGACGCTGTCCGCCGAAGATTTCCCGCGCGTGGACGCGGTCGTGGAGGAAAAGCGCATCGCCCTCTCCGCGAAGAATCTGAAAGAGCTCATCGCAAAGACCGTCTTCTGCTGCGCGCAGGACGATTCCCGCCCCGTTTTAAAGGGCTGCCTCATCCAGGCGGAAGAGGGGATGATCTGCTTTACCGCGCTGGACGGGTACAGAATGGCGGTGTGCAGGAAAAATCTCGACGAGATACGCGGGGAGATCAAAATCGTCTGCCCCGGCAGGGCGCTCAACGAGATCGCGCGCATGATCGGCGGAGACGAGGAGACGATCGAGATCTTCGTGCAGAACAACGCGCTGCGCGTCAGCATCGAAAACACGGTGCTCACCGCCCGCCTGTATGAAGGGGAGTTCGTCAACGTGTCGAACATCATTCCCCGCGAATTTACGAGCGAAGTGGTCGCCGACAGGGCGGCGCTTGCCGAGAGCGTGGAGCGCGCCGCAGTGCTTGCGCGCACGGATAAGAGCAGCATCGTGCTCTTCGATATCCGCGAGGACAGGATGAACGTGACCTCCAACACGTCTGTGGGAAGGGTGGACGAGTCCGTGAAGATCCTTCTGGAGGGGAAGGACGTCGTCATCGCGCTGAACAGCAAATACATGAGCGAGTGTCTCTCCGCCGTGACGGACGAAAAACTGCGCATCGGGCTGAACGGCTCCGTTTCGCCCTGCGTGATCACGCCCGTTACGGGAGAAGAATTTCTTTATCTCGTCCTGCCCGTGCGGCAGTCGTAAGGGGAAGAGGCGCAAAATCGGGAAAAAACCCGCCGTTTGCGCGAAAAATCGATTGACAGAGCGCGCGCAAGTCCTGTATAATGACAGAGATTCGCTATAAATAAAATCAAAAACAGCAGGAGTAAAAAAATGAAGAGGACATATCAGCCCAAAAAGAGGCAGAGGAGCAAAGTACACGGGTTCAGAAAGCGCATGAAGACGCAGGGCGGGAGAAAGACGCTCAAACGCAGGCGCGCGAAGGGCAGGAAAAAACTCTCCGCGTAAACGGTTGCGTGAAAAAGGTGCGCGGTGTATACGAGAATAAAAAAGAACAATGACTTCAAAAAGTTGTTTTCAAGGGGAAAAAAGTTTTTTTCCCCTGCTTTAATTATTCTGTATCTCCCGTCGGACAGGCTCTCCATGGGGCTGTGCGTGAGCAAAAAGCACGGCAACAGCGTTCGGCGCAACCGCATAAAGAGGCTTTTGCGCGAAGCGTTCCGCAAAACCGCCAAAGAGTTTGGCGGCGTTAAGGCGGCAGTGCTCCTTCTGCCCAAACAGGCGGAAGACTATTCGTTTGCCCGCTTTGAAAGAGAGATCCGCGCATTTTTCGCAAAACTTGCCGAGGGAAAGAAATGCGCGGGAAAATGAGGCGGCTGTGGAAGGCGCTGCGAAAGAGCGTGCTCTATCCGTTCGTCAAAGTTTTTCTGATGCACCTGATCGTCTTTTATCAGAAAAACTTCTCCAAGCAGACCTGCATGTTCCGCCCCACCTGTTCGCAGTATATGCTCGAAGCGATCAACAATCACGGCGTTCTGATCGGCATTTTACTCGGAAGCTGGCGTATTTTACGCTGCAATCCCTTCACAAAAGGCGGCTACGACCCCGTACCCGAAAATTATTTCAAGGTACGCTGGCTGTATTAGCCGCGGACCCATCCGCAAAAAGGGGACATTGATTTGGATATAACGCTTTTGTCCGACGCGTTCGGCGTCTCGCTGGACTGGCTCGGCACGGTCATACAATGGCTGATCGGTATCGGCCCGATCGTCGGCGTCGGCATCATTCTGTTCACCGTCATCTTAAAGACGGTGCTTCTGCCGCTGGACGCCTTCTCCAAGATCAAGATGAGGAAAAACAACCTCAAGATGGAGAAGATGCGCCCGCAGCTCGAAAAGCTGCAGAAGCAGTACGCCAACGACAAGCAGGCTTACAACGCCAAAATGATGGAGCTGTACAGGAAAAACGGCTACTCCATGCTCGGCCCCTGCCTGCCCATGATCGTCACGCTCGTCATCTTTATTTTCGTGATGAGCGCCTTCTCCAGTTATTCGGGGTACATGAATCTGCACACGTATGAGCAGATGGCGGCGTCGTACAACAGCGCGATCGTCGCCTATGCCGCCGATACGGAGGGGGATCCCGATTCCGAAACGCTCAGCGCCTATGACGCCGATTCGCAGACGTACACCTACACCGCGTTTTACGACGATGCGTCCGCGCTTGTCAGCGTCACCGTGAACTATATCTACCGTTCGGAGGACGCGACCCTCGACGGCAGCGACCCTGCGGACGTCGCCGCCGTGCGCGAGGCGGTACAGGCGGGCGGCTACTATTCGAAGACGAACCGCTATACCGTCAAAGCGGCGGACCTTATCGCCGCGGTCGAAGGCACGGACGAGGCATATGCCGCCCTGCGTGCCGCCGCCGAAGGCGTGAGCAGGGAAAGCAGTCTGGACGAAAACGGGAATCAGAGCGACAACGTCTATGCCCGTACGGTCATGCAGATGGTCGGCAGGGCAGCCGCGGCGGAGACCTATTACGACGTGCGCGACGCCTTCCTGTGGGTCGGCAACATCTGGGAGCCGGACGTCTCGTACGAGCATCCCGTCAGCATGCCGGACAATATGTCCGATTACGAATACGAATACACTGAAGTGACCTATAATCTGTCCGAAGAAAAATCGGCTGCGAACGGGTACTTCATCTTCATTATTTTCTCGATCGGTTTCATGTTCCTCTCGCAGTTCATCCTCTCGCGCAGTCAGAAAGCGCAGAACGAACTGCAGACCGCGGACGGCAGGGGAAAGAAGACGCAGAAAATAATGATGATCGTCATGCCGGTCATCTACGGTATCTTCGCGTTCTTTTACAGCGCGGCGTTCACGATCTACATGATCACGAGCAGTATTTACAACGTAGTGAGCACGCTCATCATCAATGCGATCATCGACAGGCGGTTCCGCAAGAAGGAAGAGCAGGAGATACAGGAAAAGTACAATAAACGCGTCCCGCATGCGGCGGCAGCGGCGGCGGGGTCGAACAGGCAGAGCGTCAACAAACAGCTCAAAAACCAAAAGCTGCGCACGCTTGATAAGGAGAAACAGTCCGCAAAAGACAAGCGGAACGGAGGAAAATAGAGCATGAAGGAATACGAATTCAGCGCAAAGACGGTGGAAGAGGCGATCGAAGAGGGTCTTGCCGCACTCAATCTTACGCGCGAGCAGGCGGAGATCGCCGTGCTGGAAGAGGGAAAGAAAGGGGGGCTGTTCTCCAAAGGCGTGAAGGCGCGCGTGAAGATCGGCAAAAAGATGAGCGACGGTGAGCGCGCCGTACAGTTTTTAGAAGGGCTGTTCCCGCTCATGAACGTCACGGCGACCGCCGAGGCGGAGGAAGGGGAACAGGTGCACATCAACATCCTCACCCAGAACAGCTATGCGGTCATCGGGCACCGCGGCGAGATCCTCGACGCGATGCAGGTGCTTGCGGGCGCGGTCGCGAATATCGGCAGGGACGAGTACGAGCGCGTCGTGGTGGACTGTGAAGATTACCGCGCCAAGCGCGAACAGACGCTCCGCCGCCTTGCGGGGCGCATTGCGGAGAAGGCGGTGCGCACGGGCAGGAAGGTCTCGCTCGAACCGATGACGCCTTACGAGCGCCGCATCATTCATTCTGCTTTGGCGGACAACACCGAAGTCAAGACGACGAGCGAGGGCAAGGAGCCGATGCGCTATATCGTCGTCGTCCCCAACAACCTGCGCTACGACCGCGAGAGCCGCTACGGCGACAGGCGCGGCTATGACCGCAGGGGAGGCTACGAGCGCCGCGGTTACGACCGGCGCGAGGGCGGATACAACAGGGAACGCCGTGAAGACGGATACAACGGCGAGCGCCGCGAGAACGGCTACGACCGCCGCGAAGGCGGGTACAACCGCGACCGCAGGAACGGTTATGACCGTGACCGCAGGGACAGCCGCACGAGTTCTCCCCGCCCCGCAAAGCGCACGCCGTACTTCGGCACCTACCTCGGCAACAGCGGCGCCGGGAAGAAGGAAGAGGAGACGCAGGCTCCCAAAGAGGAAGAATAAAAGAGAGACAGCCGGAACCGATGCGTTTCGGCTGTTTTAGCAGAGCGGCGGGGCAGCGAAGGCAAAAACAGGAAAACGCAAGGCAGGCGCGTCAAAAGCAGACGAACGGCGGGCGGCTTTTGCTGAATAGATTTTGCAGGGCGAAGGCTGACGGCAGCGGGCGCGTTCCCGCGGGGCGGACCTTGCCGAAAATAAGGAAATGGGCAGCCGCGCAGATTTGCGCGGCGGAAGGAGCGGGTATGCGGTTCGAGGGTGAAAAACGGGAACTTCTTGCAAACGGGGCGGAGATGCTCTCTTTCCGCACGCCCGCCCTGCACACGGTCTCCTTTACCGTCGTCCTGCCCTTCGCGCCCGCAGAGCCCGCGGGGCTGTACCACTACATCGAGCACCTCTTTTTCGAGCGCGCGGGGGAGATGCGCGCCGAAGAGATCAACGCCGCGATGACGAAGAACGGTTCGGAGATCCGCGGGTACACGACGCAGACGTACATGTGCTTTTCCTTCACTTGCCGCAGCGACGTGTTTCTGAGCCAGCTCGAACTGCTCTTTTCCATGCTTTCGCAGCGCGAATACGGGGAGGAGGAGCTTGAAAAAGTGCTCCCCGTCATCCGCAACGAACTGTTCGAGGACAATTTTTACGACGTCCGCTCGGGCGACGTCATCCGCTCGCTGTGGTTCGACAGGCGGTACAACCAGTCTGTGCTCGGCGACATGCGCGACCTCGAAGAGGCGACGCTCGAAGATCTCGATTCCTGCCGCAGGATGCTGTTCAACACGGGCATGCGCCTCTTTCTGGCGGGCGCGTTCACGGATGCGGACACGGCGCGCGTGCGCGCGACGTTCGGCGCCCTGCCGCTGCAGCCCTTCACCGTCCCCCCCGAACAGGAGCGCGAACACGACGAGACGCCCGTCTCCCGCCGCGGCGGGGGGCGCGAGCTGCAGGCGCTCGTCACCTATCACGTCACGGATGCGGACAGGGAGCTGAAGATGGCGGTGCACTGGCTGCGCAGCGGGCTGTTCGACGGGCTGGACGCGGCGTTTTTCTCCTTCTTCGGCGAATGGGGGTTCAAATTCTATTCGGTGGAGGCGGACTATGCCGTGCGCGGGCGCGAGCTCGTCTTTTCCTACCTCGCGTATATCAAAAAGAAGGAGAAGAGCCTGTACGAAGTGCTCGTCTCCCGCTTTGAAAGGGAGGGGGAAAAGGCGGATTTCGTCGGGCTCTCCCGCCCGTACCTGTACGACAATCTCGTGCTTTTGCCCGACAATCCCGAGCGGCTGTGCATGCACTACACCGACACCTGGGCGGACGTGGGCGAGACGGTCACGCTTGCGGAGGAGGAGGCGTTCTGCGCGGAGCTGACCAACGAGCGGCTGGCGGCGCTGTGGCGGCGGGTCACCTCCTCCCTTCGCCGTATCTTCTATATCGGCAAGTGAGGTCGGCAATGCCAAAGGGAGTCATTTTCGTCAACGCATACTATCACACGCCCGCGATCGGCTATCAGCCCGCGCGCCTGCGCGAGGAGCTTTCCCGCCTCGGCGCGGAGGCGGAGATCCTGCCGACGGACACATTTCCCGCGCGCATAGAGGGGAACAGGGCGCAAATTTCTTTGGACGGGTACGATTTCTGCGTGTTCCTGGATAAGGACCGCTATATCCTGCGCGCGATCGAACAGACGGGTATGCCCGTGTTCAACGGGTACAGGACGGTCTCCCTCTGCGACGACAAGATGCTCGGCGCGCTCGCGCTCGCGGAGGCGGGCGTGCCGCAGCCGAAAACGCTCCCCGGGCCGCTGTGCTACCGCCCCGAGGCGGCGCTCGGCAAAGAGACATACGCGCGCGCGGCGGCGTATCTCGGCGAGCCGCTCATCGTAAAGGAGAACAACAGCTCGCTCGGCGCGGGCGTGCACCTCGTTGCGGGCGAGGAGGAATTTGCCGCGCTCTGGGAGCGCATCAAGCTGCGCTCCTGGCTCATGCAGGAGTATATCGCGGAGAGCCGCGGGCGGGACGTGCGCGTCATCGTCATCGGCGGCAGGGCGATCGGCGCGATGCAGCGCACCTCTGCGGGGGATTTCCGCTCCAACGTCGCCGCGGGCGGCAGCGCCGCGGCATTCCCGCTCGGCGAAGAGCTCCGCGCCGTCGCGGAGGGCGCGGCAAGGGCGGTCGGCGCGCACTTTTGCGGTGTGGACGTGCTGTTCGGGAAGAACGGCTACCTCGTCTGCGAGGTCAATGCCAACGCCTTTTTCGGCGCGTTTGAAAGCGCCACGGGCATCAACGTGGCGCGCGCGTACGCGGAGCACATTCTCGCCGCCCTGCGCGGCGCATGAACGAGAAGGGGGGGGAGAGCATGCGGTTTGACTGGACGGACCTTGCCGGCAGGCGGGTGTGCGTCGCCCTCTCGGGCGGCGGCGACTCCGTCGCGCTCTTTTTTTACCTGAAAGAACACGCCGCAGAGCACGGGGTCACCCTCTCCGCGCTCAACGCCGAACACGGCATCCGCGGCGGGGCGTCCCTGCGCGATACCGCCTTTGTGCAAGAGCTTTGCGCGCGCGAGGGCGTCCCTCTCTTCTGCTTTGCCGCCGACATCCCCGCGCTTGCGAAGGCAAGCGGCAGGGGGATCGAGGAGGAGGCGCGCCTCTTCCGCCGCGCCTGTTACGAAGAGGTCCTGCGCGGGGACAGGGCGGACGTCGTCGCCACGGCGCACCACGCGGGCGACAACGCCGAGAGCGTGCTGTTCAACCTCTTCCGCGGTGCGTCGCTCACGGGCGTCGGCGGCATCCGCGCCTTTGTGCCCGTCATAGGGGAGAAGGGCATCGCCCGCCCCCTGCTCGGCACGCCGAAGGAGGAGATCGCGGCGTATTTGCGCGAACGCGCCCTCGCGCACTGCGAGGACGAGACGAATGCGGACGAAACGTACGCGCGCAACTTTCTGCGCGCCCGCGTGCTCGCGCCCGCCATGGAGCGCTTTCCGCACGCGGAGGAGCATGTGTATTCCTTTTCGCGGGACGCGCGCGAGGACGACGATTTTCTGAACGCGCTCGCGGAAAAGGAGCTGACCGTCTGCGAAGACGGTGCGGCATGGAGCCTCTCGCTGCCCGCGCCCCTCTTCCGCCGCTGTCTCGTGCTGGCGATGGGAAAATTCGGCGTCGTGCGGGACGTGACGCGCGTACACGTCGCGGCGGTGCAGGCGCTGGCAGAAAAGCAAAGCGGCGCGCGCGTTTCCCTGCCCGCAGGGCTTGCCGCCGTGCGCGAATACGGTTCGGTGCGCCTCTTCCGTGCGGAAGGCGCGGTGCAGACGGCGGAAATTCCCCTTGCCGCGGGCAGGTTCGCCTTTGCGGGCGGCACGCTCACCGTGGAAGAGCGCGCTTATACGGCAGAGACGCTTGCTCTTGCCGAACGTGCGGGCGGGGAAGGGAAGAGAAAGACGCTCGTGGCGGACGCTGACGCGTTCCCTGCGGGGTGCGTGCTGCGTACGCCGCGCACAGGAGATACCTTCCGCAAGTTCGGCGGCGGCACAAAGCCGCTCAAAAAATACCTGACCGATAAAAAGATCCCCGCGCGGATGCGCGCGGAGCTGCCCGTCGCGGCAAGCGGGGAGCGCGTCTTTGCCGTGTGCGGGGCGGAGATCGCTGAGGATGTGAAGGTGACGGCGTCAACGCGCCGCGTCTATATATTAACCTATGAGGAGAAGTGAGATGGGCAACAACATTGAAGTTCTGATTTCCGAGGAGCGGCTCGCCGCGCGCGTGAAGGAGCTCGGCAGGCAGCTCTCTGCCGACTATGCGGGCAAAGACCCCCTCTTTGTCTGCGTATTGAAAGGCGCGTGCATCTTTTTTGCAGACCTGATCCGTGCGATGACCTGTTCGGTGCAGTTCGACTTTATCCAGGCGGCGTCCTACGGCAACGGGACCTCTTCCTCGGGCGAGGTGCGCATCGTCAAGGATACGCAGGCGTCCGTCGTCGGGCGCAACGTCGTGCTCATCGAGGACATTGTCGATTCGGGCAGGACGCTCGCGCGGCTGTCCCGCCTCTTATACGAGCGCGGCGCGAAGAGCGTGAAGATCTGCGCGCTGCTCGACAAGCCCTCCCGCCGCGTCGAGGGCGGGGCGGAGGCGGAGTACGTCGGCTTTGCCATCGACGACCTGTTCGTCGTCGGCTACGGGCTGGATTTTGCCGAACGGCACCGCGAACTGCCCTATGTCGGCGTGCTCTCTCCCGAAGAGGCGCGCGGGGAAGGGAATGAATAAGCCGAATTTCGACAGAGCGATGCAGGAGACGCTTTCGCGCATCCCGCGCGGAACGCCCCTTTTGCTGCATAGCTGCTGCGGGCCGTGCTCGTCGCGGTGCATCGAGGAGCTGAAGGAGACGTTCGCCGTCACCGTGCTCTATTATAACCCGAATATCTTCCCGCGCGAAGAGTACGAAAAGCGCAAAGCCGAACAGCTCCGCTTTCTGCGCGAGACGGGCTGGGCGCAGTTTCTGGACTGCGACTACGACGAACAGGCGTTTGCAGACGCGGCGCAGGGGCTGGAGAACGAGCCGGAGGGCGGCTTGCGCTGCCGCGCCTGTTTCGCGTTGCGCCTCGGCACGCTCGCGCGCACGGCGAAGGAGCGCGGCTTTGCGTGGGTGTGCTCGACGCTCTCGGTCAGCCCGCACAAAAACGCTGCGTGGCTGAACGAGATCGGGCAGGCGCAGGCGGAGCGCTACGGCGTGCAGTGGCTGCCCAACGACTTCAAAAAGCGGAACGGCTACCTGCGTTCCATCCGCCTCTCCGAAGAGCACGCGCTGTATCGGCAGGGGTATTGCGGGTGTGAAAGTTCTTATCACGCATTCCTCGCGCAAAGGCGCTGCGGAATGCCGTGAGTTTGAGGGAGACACCATTGTTCGCGGCGTTGCCGCTCTGCAATGGTTTCTCCACTCTTTTCGCCCTTTTTAGGGCTACGTATTATAGAACGGGCGAAAATTCACCCTCTTCCGTTACGCTTTCCATAAAGCGCAAGGGGCAAAAGGCAAAAGTGTGATTTTGCCTTTTGCGAGGGGATTATAGAAATCGCGCACATTCACCCCTTTTCCTAAGAGCCGAATGTTTTCGGCAACAGGGCTCCCGAAAATCGCAGGGCAACGCCCGAGATTTTTGGGAAGAGGAGGAGCGAAGCACGCATGCGAGCTTTGCTCCGAGGGGCAAAGCGAGAGCGCAGCCGACTGCTCCGACGAGGGTGCGCTTTCCGAAAAGCGTCTTTTTCGGACGCGCAATAGATTATTGAAAGAGGGAACTTTCCTTTTTTGTCATCCTGAGCGGAACCGCCCGCAGGGCGGCGCAGTTGCTTCCTTTTGTGTCACCCTGAGCGAGCCGCCGAGAAGGAACGGCGGCGAGTCGAATGGGTCTGAGCCGTTCCATATGTTAGCCATATGCAGTCTGTGCTGCTTGGCTGACTGCATACGGCTTTCGACGTATTCGGCTCAGATCCCTCGACTGCGCTCGGGATGACGCGGGGGCGATATGTATAGAGAGATCCCTCGGCAAGCTCGGAATGACACGGGGGCGATATGTATAGAGAGATCCCTCGGCAAGCTCGGAATGACACAGAGGGGACACCCCTCGCTATTTTAAACAGAGCCGCCCGCAGGGCGGCGGGCGGCTAATCTGCGATTGCGGCGGGGTCTGTTTTTTCGGCAGGTTCCGTTTCGGCGGAGGCGTTCTGCGCGCGGAACTGCCCCGCCGTCATGCCCGTCTCCGTTTTGAAAAAGCGGGCGAAGTTGTGCGGCGTCTGAAAATTCAGGTAGTAGGCGACTTCGGTCATGGTATAACCCGTCTCCAGAAGCAGCCGCTTTGCCTCGGCGACGCGTTGGCGCACGAGGTAGTGTTTGAGCGTGATCCCCTCCTGCGCGCGGAACACGGCGGAGAGATACTTCTCATGGTACCCAAGCTCCCGCGCGAGGTCGCCCACCTTGATGTCCGAAAAGCGGTGGAAGAACACGAACTCCTTGATCTGCCCGACGAGGCGCGCCTGCACGCTCTCTTTTTTTTGTTCCCGCACGGAAGCGCGCGCCTGTCCGTACAGTTCGAGCAGCAGTTCGGTCGCAAGGTACAGCGAGCGCACGCCGCGCGCCTGCTCGCTCTCCGCGCGTAAAAGTTTTGCCGCGATCGCCTGTACCGCCGCCGCGTCTTCGAATTTGCCCTGTACGGGCAGCGAAATGCTCGCGGGCAGGGCGGGGCAGCGGAAGTGCATCCAGTAAAAGCGGCAGCGGCACACGCGCGTGCCGTGCTGGCGCACGGTGGGCGACATGATGAAGTACTCCCCCGCGGGCACTTCGTATTCCCTGTCTTCGTCGGCGATGAACAGCACGCCCTCGGTGACGACGAACAGCTCGTATTCGAACAGCCGCCGCGTCAGGTGTTTCCAGCCCCGTTCGGGCGAAATGAACTCGCCGAACCACAGCATCTGCACGGGGCGGGTCAGATCGAGATGGATCATCTTACATTTTGATACAGGCAGCTTTCCTTTCGGGATTGCCTGTTTTCCCCCTTTCTTTGTACAATAAGTATACCACATTCCGCTGCGGCTTTCAACAGTCGGCGGAAAATTCATGGGAGAGGGGAGAAAAAAGATGCAGCTTTTGAAAAAGCGCGGACTGCGCAGCGCATTGTATGCGCTGCTCGCCGTCCTGCTGGCGGCAGTGCTCCTGCTTTGCGCGGCGTGCGCGTCGGAGGATGCGGGGGGAGGTACCTCTGAGGAGGGGACCGAACAGGGCAGCGGCTCGGATGAAGGCAGCGGCTCGGATGAAGGCGACGGCACCGAAGAGACGCCCACGTCGATAGATCAATCCACGGCGGAGGATACCGCAGTTATGACATTTACCGAACTTGACGAGACGGTCATTCTCGACGACTATGCCGTCAACGGGCTGGACAAGGAGATAGACTATCTCTTAAAACTGGACGCAGACAGACTGCTCGCGGGGTTCTATCTGAACTCCTCGCTCGGCTCGAACGGGCATTCCATGTACACGGGCGGCTGGGAGGGCGCGCTCATCGGCGGGCACACGATGGGGCACTACCTCACCGCGCTGTCACAGGCGATCGCCAACGCGGGCACGCCCGAAAGCGACCGCGAGGCGCTCACGACCAAACTCAACTATATCATCGACGAACTTGCAAAATGCCAGAACAACCCCGGCGCGGGCGCCGAGGCGGGCTTTTTGTGGGGCGCGCAGGTGCTCGACTCCTCTAACGTGGAGATCCAGTTCGACAACGTGGAGCAGAACCGCACGAACATTTCGACCGAGGCGTGGGTGCCCTGGTACACGATGCACAAGATTTTGGCGGGCTTGCTCGACGCCTATACGCTTGCGGGCAGCACGCAGGCGCTTTCCGTTGCGGAAAACCTCGGCGACTGGGTGTATGACCGCGTTTCGCAGTGGAGCGAGGAGACGCAGGCGACCGTGCTCGCAATCGAATACGGCGGCATGAACGACGCCCTCTACAACCTCTATGCGGCCACGGGCGAGGAGAAGTACGCCGAAGCCGCGCATAGGTTCGACGAGGAGACGCTGTTCGACCGGGTGCTCGCCGCGGGCGAAAACTACCTCGACGGCAAGCATGCGAACACGACCATCCCGAAGATCATCGGCGCGCTCAACCGCTACGTCACGCTGCACGGCAGGACGCTTTCGGACGGCACGACGGTGGACGCCTCCCGCTACCTCGAAGTGGCGGAGGCGTTCTGGACGTGCGTCACCGAGCGGCACACCTATGTCACGGGCGGCAATTCGGAGTGGGAGCACTTCGGCGCGGACTATGTGCTGGACGCCGAGCGCACCAACTGCAACTGCGAGACGTGCAACACCTACAACATGCTCAAACTCTCGCGCACGCTGTTCACGATCACGGGAGATGTGAAATATCTCGACTACTACGAGGGCACCTATTACAACGCCATCTGGTCGTCGCAGAATCCCGAAACGGGCATGACGACCTACTTCCAGCCCATGGCGAGCGGCTACTTCAAGGTCTATTCGACGGAGGAGACAAACTTCTGGTGCTGCACGGGCAGCGGCATGGAGAGCTTTACCAAACTCAACGACAGCATCTACTACGATGCGGGCAATGCCGTGTATGTCGCGCTCTATCTCAGCTCGGCGTATGAGACGGATTCCGTCTCCCTCACGCAGACGGCGGATCTTGAAAATTCGGATACGGCGACCATAAAAGTCGACAGCGGTTCTGCCGTGCTGCGCCTGCGCAGACCCGCATGGTCGGCAAGCTTTGCCGTGTATGTCAACGACGTGCCCGTCGCGGGCTCCGCGCAGGACGGGTTCGTCTCCGTGGACGTCAGGGCGGGGGACACGGTGCGCGTGGAGTTGGAAAAGACGGTCACGGCGTACAACCTGCCCGACGGCGAAAACGTGTGCGCCTTCAAGTACGGCCCCTTCGTGCTCTCCGCAGAGCTGGGCACCGCGAACATGAACGCGGGCACGACGGGCGTCAACGTCACGATCCCTTCCTCCGCCGTGGCGACGGAGCAGCAGGAGATCGCGCAGGAGGGCATGTCTGTCAAAGAGTTCATGGCGAACATCAACGACTATATGCAGGCAAACGGCGACGGCACGTTCATGCTCACGGGCACCACGAGCGATACGCCGCTCACCTTCTCCTACCATTTCAGGCAGTACACGCAGCGGTACGCAATCTACAACGAATTCGTGACGCTCGGCAGCAAGGTCACGCTTGCGGACGCCTTCGAGTGGACGGCGACGGACACCGTGCAGCCCGGGTACGGGCAGTACGAGACGGACGACCTGCACGACATGCAGGACGAAGGCTCCGTCGGCGCGACGGGCGTCTCGGGGCTGGGCACGACGCGCTACGCGACGGCGGGCGGCTCCTTCTCCTACACGATGGCGGTGGAGAAGGATACGGCGAACAGGCTGGTCGTCTGCCTCGCCGCGGCGGACAACGGCAAATCGCTGAAGATCACGGCGGGAGGCGAAGTGCTGTACAGCGGCACGCTCGATTACACGGGCGCGGGCACCATGTATTCGATGGAGCTGGAGATCCCTGTCTCCGTCATAGCGGCGGCGACGGAAAAGACGGTGAACGGCACGGCGTACGACGTCATCACTGTGACGTTTGAAAGCGCGGTCAGCGGCGAGGAGTCAGCGCGCGTCTGCTCCTACCTCTATTCCGAGGCGTTCCGGAATTACCAGGCGTACTTTGTGGACTGCGGCGATTATCAGCCGTCGACCGTCAGCGACGGCGACTATCTCGGCGTGTACAACTCCGTCACCGAACAGGTGTACGGCACCGACCCCGCCACGGGCAAGAGCTGGGGCATTGTGGACGACTATTCGACGAATATTGCGGGCACGCCCGCGGCAGGTACGGGCATCGGCACGAACAGCACCTGGGCGTACGAATATCTGACGGCAAACACCGACTACGGCAAGACGGAGACCCAGCGCTACACCAAGAACCAGTACGAAAACGGCGTGGCGCGCAATCTGCACTACAAGTTTGAGCTGCCGAACGGCGACTACATCGTCGAAGTGTACTTCGCCGACCCGTGGGGCTGTTCCAAGAACCCGACGCTCACCGTGAACGGTGCGGTCGCGCTGGAAAATGCGGACGTCGGCAAAGCGGTGCAGACGGAGGTCATCACCGTCACGGACGGGCAGATGACGCTGGACTTCACTTCAAGCGATCTGTGCATCAATATCGCCTACATCCGTATCCTGTTCGCATAAGGCGGGGCGAAAAAAGAAGAAAAACATAGTTCGGGGCGCGCGGCTCATGCCGCGCGCCCCTTGCGCTTTTTTCCCGCGGGCAGACGTGCAGCGGTGCTTTTTCCTGCGGGCGCGCCGTTGCGCCTTTTTCCGCGGCTCCGTTTTTTCGGAAAAAAGCGAAGATTTCCCCGAAAAAGATTTGACAAAGCAGATATTTCTGCGCTATACTAAATGCAACTAAAAAGGTTGCAATTATGCCGCGCGCAGATTAGGCAAAAAAACGCGCGGCGGGAGGGTTCGGTCATGAGGTTATCGTCAAAATCGCAGTACGGGCTGAAGGCGTGCTTTATCCTGGCGCAGAATTATCCGCTGCGGTGCGTGAGCGCGTCCGCGCTCGAAAAGGAGATCGCCGTTTCGAGCAAGTATATCGAGAAGATCATGCGCATGCTCTCGGGGGCGGGCGTCGTCACCGCCGAGCGCGGCGTCTCGGGCGGGTACAAGCTGACCCGCGCGCCCGAAAAGATCACGATCGGCGACGTCGCGCGCGCTCTCGAGGACAATATGGAGATCGCGGACTGCATCACCTCCACCTGCGAGAAGTGCGCCACGGGCACCGTCTGGCGCAAGCTGTACGACGGCATCAACGAGGTGCTCGATTCGATGACGCTGCAATCGGTCTTGGACGACCACGACGGCGTTATCGTCTGCCGCTGCGGCGAGCCGCAGCATGTGCACGGAGGTGCGCGGTGAGCGCGGAGACTTTGCGGGCGGGGCGGCGCGTCTATCTCGACCACGCCGCCACGACGCCCGTCGAGGCGCGGGTGCTCGCGGCGATGCTCCCGTATTTTTCGGAGAAGTTCGGCAATCCCAACTCGCCGCACGCGTTCGGGCGGGAGGCGGTCACTGCCGTGGACGACGCGCGCGATACCGTCGCCGCGTGCATCGGCGCAAAGGCGAACGAGGTGTATTTTACCTCGGGCGGCACCGAGGCGGATAACTGGGCACTCGCGGGCATAATGCGCGCAAACGCCGAACGCGGCAGGCATTTCATTGTCTCCGCCGTCGAGCATCACGCTGTGCTGGAGGCGGCGCGGGCGCTGTGCAAAGAGGGGTTCGCCTGCTCCGTCGCGCCCGTGGACGGGGCAGGCAGGGTCGACGTCGCCGCGCTGAAGGGGCTGCTGCGCCCCGATACCGTGCTCGTCTGCCTGATGGCGGCGAACAACGAGGTCGGCACGGTGCAGCCGCTTGCCGAGGTCTCCGCGCTCTGCCGTGAGCGCGGCATCCTGCTCTTTTCGGATGCGGTGCAGGCGGCGGGAACTCTGCCCGTAAACGTAAATTCGCCGCGCGTCGACCTCCTGTCCCTCTCCTCGCACAAGCTGTACGGGCCGAAGGGCGCGGGCGCGCTGTACGTGCGCTCGGGCGTGAAGATCGCGCCGCTCCTCTTGGGCGGGCGGCAGGAGCGCGGAAGAAGGGGCGGCACCGTCAACGTGCCCGCCTGCGTCGGCTTTGCCGGGGCGCTGCGGCTGTGCGCCGCGGAGCGGGAGCAGGAGCATGCGCGCCTTTTCGCGCTGCGCGAACGGTTCGCGCGGCAGGTTTTGGCGGGCACGGACGCCCTGCGCAACGGCGATGCAAAGCATTCGCTGCCGGGCGTCGTCAGCTTTACCTTTGACGGCACGGACGGCGAGGCGGTGCTGTACGCGCTCGATCTGGCGGGCGTCGCCGCGTCGGGCGGGGCGGCGTGCTCCTCGGGCGCGCCCGAGCCGTCGCACGTGCTGCTCGCGATGGGCAGGAGCGAGGCGCAGGCGCGCGCGTCCGTGCGGTTCTCCTTCGGCAGGGAGAACACCGAAGAGGACGCGGACTTTGTCGCAGAGACGGTCATACAGACGATACAAAAACTGCGCGCGCGGCGCGCGGAGGGGTAAGCGATGCGGAAACATGAGCGCGAAGTGTGCGGCGACGCCGCTATATTGGAGATCCTGCTGCGCTGCCCGTACCTCACCCTTGCGATCGCGCGGGAGGGCGCGCCCTACTGCGTGCCCCTCAATTTCGGCGCGGAACTTAGTGAGGACGGCCCCGTCGTGTACTTCCACTGCGCGAACGAGGGGACAAAGCTCGACCTGCTCGCGGCGGGCGGCGAAGTGTCGTTTTGCGCAGCGAATATGCTGCGCGTGTTCAACAAGGGCGTCGCCCCCTGCGGGTATACGACGGACTACGAGAGCGTGTGCGGAGAGGGCGTCGCGCGTGTGCTCACACAAGAAAAAGAGCGCCTGCACGGGCTGAACGTGCTCATGCGCCACTATACGGGCGGGGAATTTGCGAAAGACGCCTTTTCCGAACGAGCCCTCGCGCTGACGGCGGTCGTTGCGATCGGGGTGTCGCACTGGACGGGCAAACGCCTCGTGCGGGAATGAGGAAAAAGTTTTTCGCAGAAGAGAGACGGGGGAGACGGCATAGCCGTCTCCCCCGTCGGATTTTTTAGGGCGCTTATCCCTTACACTGCTCGCTCAGCACGTCCGCGAGGCGGGCGAGGCGCGCGGGGGAGAGCGTCTCCCCGCGCGCGTTCTCGGGCACGTCTGCCGCGGCGAGCGCCGCCTTCGCCTCTTCGCGCGGAAGGGCAAAGGCGGTCATCAGGTTGTTTTCCAGCGTCTTGCGGCGGGAGAGGAAGGCGGCGCGCACCGTGCGCCTGTACATGCCCGCGTCCTGTACGGGGATGCGGCTTTCCTCGAAGGTCAGCTTCACCACCGCGCTGTCCACGTTCGGCACGGGGTAAAACATGCGGCGCGGCACATGCCGCACGATCTCGGCGCGCGCCCGCAGGGCGATGGCGGCGGTCACGGCGCCGTATTCGGGGGTGTCGGCTGTGGCGCAGAAGCGCTTTGCCACGTCGTCCTGCACCATCACGACGAGCGCCTTCGCCTTTTTCGCGCCCTCGATGAACTTCATGACAAGGGGCGTGGTGATGTAGTAGGGCAGGTTCGCCGCCACCGTATAGGGCGGGAGCGGCTCTTCAAGCGTCGCAAGGTCGACGCGCAGAAAGTCGCCGAACACGAGGCGCACGTTGGGGCAGTCTTGCAGCGTCTCCGCGAGCACGGGCTTTAATTTTTCGTCGATCTCGTAGGCGAGCACCTCTTTCGCCCGCGCCGCCAGCGCGCGCGTGAGCGTGCCCGCGCCCGCACCGATCTCCAGAGCGGTCCCGCCCGCGACGCCCGCGTCCTCTGCGATGGCGGCGAGCAGGTTCTCGTCCGTGATGAAGTTCTGCCCGAACTTTTTTTTGAAGAAGAACCCGTTCTTCTGTAAAATTTGCCGCACGGTTTCCATGTTTTTCTGTCCCTTTTTGCGGATAGCCGCACAAAACGGCGCGCAAACTGTTGTTGTGCCCGCGCCCCCGCGCGGGCGGAGCGGGCGAAAGCCCGCACCAAAGAGGAGGGCGGCGGCGCGCGTTTCGCGCGCCGCCGCTTGCCCGTTTCCCTCAGCCGATATACGGGCGCACTTTCAGCGTCACGCCGCACTGCTTTGCGATTTCGCGGCAGGCGGCGAGCTTCTCTTCGCCGATGATGTCCACGACGGAGAACCACGTCTCGATCCCCCGCCGCGCGCAGGCGGCGGCAAACTCCTGCAATCCCGCGAACGCCGCCTCGCCGAAGGCGGGCTTGCACAGCGCGGCGTAGTCCTTCGCCGTCGCCTCGTTCAGGCTCACGTTTATTTTGTCGATCCTGCCCGCAAGTTCGCCCGAAACGTCGCGCTTGCAGATCATGTTTGCTTGTCCGTTCGTGTTCAGGCGGGTCACCGCGCCCCGCGCTTTGAGCGCCGCCGCGATTTCGAGCATGGTTTCGAGGCGCAGAGTCGGCTCTCCGAACCCGCAGAACACATACTCCTTATAGCGCGCGATGTCCGCGGGGATGCGCGAGAGCACCTCCTCTGCGGAGGGCTCGCGCGAAAGCCACAGCTTGTGCCCGAAGTAGTCCGCCTCTTCGTTGCGCACGCAGAAGGTGCAGGCGTTCGTGCAGCGGCTCGTCAGGTTGATATACAGGTTATCGCCGATCTCGTAAGTGAAATTTTCGTACCGTTCCATAGGTTCAGCCTTCGTTGTTGAGTTTGAAAAAGAGGGTGTGCGCGTTCTCGCGGATGCGCACGGCGAGCAGTTCTTCGTCCTGCCCGCGCAGCAGGGCGAGCGTTTTGTAGACGAGCGGCACGTTCGCGGGCGTGTTCTGCGTGCCGCGCAGCGGTTCGGGCGCGAGGTAGGGCGAGTCCGTCTCGGCGAGCAGCCGGTCGTCGGGCACGATCTTTGCCGCCTCCTGTTGCTTGCGCGCGTTTTTAAAGGTGACGGGTCCCGCGAAGGAGAGGTACAGCCCCAGGCGCAGACAGTCGAGCGCCGTCTCCGCACTGCCCGAAAAGCAGTGCATCACCCCGCCGTGCGTCAGTTTCGCGCGGTTGTCTTTCAGGATGCGCAGCGTGTCCTCGGTCGCGTCGCGCATGTGGATGCAGAAGGGCAGCCCGAGCGCGTCCGCAAGCTCGAGCTGCGCGGCGAAAGCGCGTTTCTGCGCCCCCTCGTCATAGCCCGCGTAGTGGTAGTCCAGCCCGATCTCGCCCACGGCGACGCCCTTGGGCGCAGCGAGAAGCGCCGCAAGGCGGTCCAGGTCCCCGTCCGTCATCTTTGCGCAGTCGGAGGGGTGGAACCCCGCCGCGAAGTACAGCAGTTTGAATTTTTCCGCCATGGCGGCGGCGAGCGCCGAGGAGGGGAAGTCCCACCCGACGGAGATCACCTTCTCCACGCCCGCAGCCCTTACGGCGTGCAGGAGCGCGGCGACGTCCCCGTACCTGTCCTCATAGTTGAGGTGCGCATGCGTATCGATGTACATAGCGCGCCTATTGTACCCCTTTTTTCGGTATTCGTCAACAAAAATCCGCCCCGCGGCACAGCCGCGGGGCGGGGAGAGGTGCGTTTTGCCGTACGGCAGGGCGGGCGCGCCCTGCGCGGGCAGGGGAAGGCGTTTTTGCGGGCGGGGGAAGGATTTTCCGCGGGCGGGCGCCTGCCGCGGCGCTTTACGGCGCGGCGGTATAGAGCCCGTCCCCGCCGCTTGTGAGGATATACAGCCTGCCGCCGATATACGCCGCGCGGGTGCGGTCGTAGTCGCAGCCGTCTCGCCCGTGTAGGAGTGCGCAAAGCGAACGAGTGCGTCGCTGTACGCCCCGACCAGCCGTTCGAGCGCCGTACCGTCGCCCGCAAGCCAGGCGCGGTAGAGCTCTGCTCCGCTATCGTACATGGTTCTATCCTCTTTCTCGCGCGGGACCGTCCCCGCTCGGTCCTCTCACCCGTTAAACGTGCGAACGGGCAAAATTACTCACCAAAACACAAAAAATTTTTGAAAAAAACGGCGGACGGAACAGATTCCGCCCGCTGTACCGCTGTTTTTTTAGTTTTGCAGGTTTAAAAAGGAAGTGCACGCGATTTCTACAATTTCTTGCAAAAGCAAAAATCACACTTTTTCGTCGGAGCAGTCGGCTGCACTCTCGCTTTGCCCTTCGGGCAAAACTCGCATGCGCGCTCCGCTCCTCCTCTTCCCAAAAATCTCACTTCGTTGCGATTTTCGGGAGCCCTGTTCGTGCCCCTTGCGCTTTATGGAAAGCGTGACGGAAGAGGGTGAATTTGCGGCATTTCAATAATCCAACTGCGCGTGGCAAAATGACACTTTTGCCTAAGCGCCCCCAATTTGCCGTAAACTTACGGTTTTTATGAAAAGGGGTGAATGTGCGCGATTTCTACAATCCCTTGCAAAAGCAAAAATCACACTTTTTGCTTTTGCCCCCTGCGCTTTATGGAAAGCGTGAAGGAAGAGGGTGAATTTGCGGCATTTCAATAATTCAACTGCGCGTGGCAAAATGACACTTTTGCCTAAGCGCCCCCAATTTGCCGTAAACTTACGGCTTTTAGGAAAAGGGGTGAATGTGCGCGATTTCTATAATACGTAGCCCTTAAATATCGCGCACAGAGGGGAAAACGCTGTCCCGACCAACGAGAGGGCAGCGGTTGCCCCTTAAAATCACGGCGTTTCGCAGCACCTTTGTGCGAGAAACGCGTGAACTTTTTAATAGATCCCGCTCCCGCTCGGCATCGCCTTTTCGGGGGTGAGGAGGGCGAGGTTCCCCTCTTCGTCCTCGGCGCACAGCAGCATGCCCTCGCTGAGGATGCCGCGCAGCTTTGCGGGCTTTAAGTTCGTGATCATCACGACCTTTTTCCCCACCATCTCTTCGGGGGTGTAGAATTTCGCGATGCCGCTGACGACGGTGCGCGTCTCGTTCCCGATCTTCACGGTGCTCTTCAAGAGCTTGTCGCTCTTTTCCACCTTTTCGCAGGCGATGACTTCCGCGACCTGCATCTTCACCTTTGCAAAGTCGTCGATGGAAATCTCTGCGGGGTATTCCGTTTCCTGTTTTCCGGCGGCGGGTTTCTGCGCGGCGGGCTGTTTCGGCTCTGTTTCTGCGTGCAGCGCCGCGTACGCCGCCTCGACGTCCTTGTACGCCCTGCGCTCGAAGAGGTGCGTCTCCGCGTCGGAGACCGCCGTGCCGTTTGCAAGCAGCCCGAACGCGTTCAGTTTTTCGTAGCCGCGCGGCACCGTATTGAAGAGCGCGAACACCTTCTCCGCCGTCTCGGGCAGGAAGGGGGAGAGCAGCTCCGTCGCGATGAGGATGCCTTCGGCGAGGTTGTACAGCACGGTGGAGAGCCTGTCCTTCTTGCTCTCCTCCCGCGCGAGGATCCACGGCGCGGTCTCGTCGATATACTTGTTGAGGCGGCGCAGGAAGGAGAAGATCTCGCCCAGCGCGTCCGCAATGCGGAACTCGTCCGTCTTCGCCGCGACCCTGTCGCGCAGCGTCTCCGCCATGGCTTTGACTTCCGCATCCACGGGTTCCGCCGCGCCCTTGTCGGCGAGCACGCCGCCGAAGTATTTGCGCGCCATCGCCGCCGTGCGGGAGACGAGGTTGCCGTAGGTGTTGGCAAGGTCGGCGTTCACGCGGTCGCAAATGAGCTCCCAGGTGATGTTCCCGTCCCCTTCGAAGGGCATGTCGTTCAGCACAAAGTAGCGCACCGCGTCCACGCCGAAGATCTTGACCAGCTCGTCCGCGTAGATCACGTTCCCGCGCGATTTGCTCATCTTGTCGCCGCCCATCAAGAGCCACGGGTGCCCGAACACCCGCTTGGGCAGGGGCAGCCCCAGCGCCATCAGGAAGATGGGCCAGTAGATGGTGTGAAAGCGGATGATGTCCTTGCCGATGACGTGCACGTCCGCGGGCCAATAGGTCTTAAACAGTTCGTCGTGGCTGCCGTCGGCGTCGTACCCCAGCCCCGTGATATAGTTGGTCAGCGCGTCCAGCCACACGTAGACGACGTGTTTGGGGTCGAAGTCCACGGGGATCCCCCATTTGAAGGAGGTGCGCGAGACGCACAGGTCCTGCAGCCCCGGCTTTAAGAAGTTGTTGACCATCTCGTTTTTGCGCGAGACGGGCGCGATGAATTCGGGGTGTTCGTCATAGTATTGCAGGAGGCGGTTCGCATATTTGCTCATGCGGAAGAAGTACGCCTCCTCCTTGGCGGGCTTTACCTCCCTGCCGCAGTCGGGGCACTTGCCGTCCACGAGCTGCGAGGGCGTCCAGAAGGATTCGCAGGGCGTGCAGTACATGCCCTCGTAGGTGCTCTTGTAGATGTCGCCCTGCTCGTACAGTTTTCTGAAGATCTTCTGCACCTGCTTTTCGTGGTATCCGTCCGTCGTGCGGATGAACTTGTCGTAGGAGATGTTCATCAGGTCCCAGATCTCCTTGATCTGCTCCGCCACGCCGTCCACGAACTGCTGCGGCGAGACGCCCGCGGCTGCCGCCTTCTCCTCGATCTTCTGCCCGTGCTCGTCCGTGCCCGTCTGAAAGCGCACGTCAAAGCCCTGCATGCGCTTGAAGCGCGCGATCGCGTCGGTCAGCACGATCTCGTAGGTGTTGCCGATATGCGGTTTGCCCGAAGTGTAGGTGATCGCCGTCGTGATATAATAAGGTTTTTTGCTCATATGCCGCCCTCTCCGCGCCCTTTTGCGCAGAATTTCGGAATTTTCCCGTCTATTATACCGCATTTTGCGGGCAAAGTAAACAGAATTTACCGCCGCGGACGGGGCATAAAACGGACAAGTCCGCGCATAGGGTAGGGAGGGCGGCAGGAGCGCCGCCCGCAAAGGAGCGGGGAATGAACGTTCTGTTTACGGTCGTATTCGCGGCGTCTGCGGCGGCGCTGCTCTTTCGGGACGCCGCCGCATTCCTGCCCGCGCTGCTTGCGGGCGCGGGGAAGGCGGTCGCGCTCGGGTTACAGCTTGCGGCGGTGTGGGCGGTGTGGCTCGGCTTTCTGCGCGTGGCTGAGGACGCGGGTCTGCTCGGCGCCGTCTCGCGCGGGCTGCGCCCGCTCACGCGGCGGCTGCTGCATACCGAGAACGAGGCGGCGCTCTCGCAGGCGGCGGTCAACCTCTCGGCAAACCTCCTCGGCATGGGCGGCGCGGCGACGCCCGCGGGCGCTGCGGCGATGCGGCATCTCGGCGGGGACGGGAACGCGCGGGGCAGGGCGATGCTGTTCGTCATCGGCTGCGCGGGCGTGCAGATCTTCCCCTCCACGGTCATCTCCCTTCGTGCGGCGGCGGGAGCCGCCGACCCGTACGACGTGTACCTGCCCATCCTGCTCGCCTCCCTCTGCGCGCTCGCGCTCGGCGTGGGGGCGGTGCTGCTCGCGTATGCGATAAAACGGAAAAAGGGGCGCGGTGCATGATCTTCGCCGTATTCGTGCCCCTTCTCTTTCTCGCGGTGTTCCTTGCGGCGGCGGTGCGGCGGGTGAAGGTGTACGACAGCTTTGCCTCGGGCGCCGCGGGCGTGCTGCCCCTTCTGAAGTCGCTCTTTCCCTATATCGCCGCCGTGCTCGTGCTTGCCGAACTGTTCGAGGCGAGCGGGCTCTCCTCCCTGCTTGCGGAGGCGCTCTCGCCCGCCTTCGGCGCGCTCGGCATCCCGAAGGAGATCGCGCGGCTGGTGCTCATCAAGCCCTTTTCGGGCAGCGGCGCCCTGTCCGTGGTCAGCGAACTGTTCTCCGAATACGGCGCCGACTCGTATATCGGGCGGTGCGCGAGCGTCGTCTATGCCTCGGGGGAGACGGTGTTTTACCTATCCGCCGTCTACTTTGCGGGCAGCGGGAAGAAAAAACCCGTCCTGCCCGTCGTCATCGCGCTCGTCTCCAACCTTGCGGCGATCGTGCTCGGGTGCCTCTTCTGCCGCGTTCTGTGAAAATGTAAGTTTCAAACTTATCACAATATATACACAAATTTTGTGTCAGAAATCAACAAGGTTATCGATGTTTCCCGCGCGAACCTTGTAAATATGTGAATTTTCAACAAAAAACGTACAAAAATTTAATTTTCAAAATTTTCAAAAAAATTTTTTTATTTGCTTTACTTTCCGTCGGAGCTTGGCTATAATAAAGGCGTAATCGAACGAAAGACGCAAGCGCTTCCGCTCGGTTACCTTCAACAGCTCATCATTTTCCCCCTTATCATATATGGATCGGGCGCAGACCGTAAAGGTTCTGCGCCCGGTTCATATTTTTTTGGTTTCGCGCAAACCTCGCAAAAGAGATGCTGCGGTTTGCGCGAGTTTGAGGGGACAACCGCTGCCCTTGCGGGACAGCCGTTTTCCCCTCTGCGTGCGACCTTTAAGGGCTCTCCATTATAAGTCGCACGCATTCACCCCTTTTGGGAGAGCCGAAAGTTTTCGGCAAGTTGGGTGCGCTTAGGCAAAAACGTGGTTTTGCCACGCGCAATGGATTATTAAAAGAGTAAAAAGCGTGGTTTTGCTTGCGCGAGATATTATAGAAATCGCACCGCATTCATTTTTTTCAGAAATTCCTCCCCGCAGTATATGCGGGGAATTTTTTATTTGTGCGGGAATTTTGTTCTATATCGGCTTGTCCGCGCATACAATGTTTACACAGCAGCGAAAAGGAGGAAAGGTATGAGCGAACCCATCGATTACGCCGAAATGCTGGAAATACCGGTCAATACGCTGAACGTCACAAAAAAGAAGAGCCGTAAAAAGCGGGAGACGGACCTGAAGGAACAGGCGGTCGCCGCCGTCAACGAGCGCGCGGAAGAGCGCGCGGACGCGTTTGCGCAGCCGCCCGCCGCCGACCTGCCCGAAACGGGGACCGCCGCAGAGGAAAACCTCGTCGACTACGGCGCGGGCGCCCTGCCCGAAGAAAAGCCGCGCAAAAAATTTCTGGACAGCCGCCTGCTCATCGCCGAATTTGCGGCGGTGCTGGGGCTGGTCGCGCTCATTCTGCTGACCAACATCTTCTGGGAGGACAGCGCCATCAACACCTTCTTTGCGGGGCTCGTCGATCCGCAGGAAGAGGCGGTGCAGACGGTGGACGAACGCGACTACTCCGAACTCACGCTCGGCTCCGTCGTCTCGGACGGGAGTGTCGAGTGCACCGTGTCGGATACGGGCATCCTCTCCTTTACGGCAGAGTGCAGCGTCTATGCGCCCTATGACGGCACGGTTACAAACGTTTCGCAGGGCGAAGACGGGCTGTACACCGTCGAGGTGGGGCACACCACCTCCTTTTCCACCGTTTTTTCGGGGCTGACGTACGTCTATTTCGCGGCAGGGGAATCGGTCTATTCCACGATCCCGCTCGGGTACAGCGACGCATCTTCCGCCGTGTCCGTGGCGATGTACGACGCGGGCACGCTCATCCAGTCCTATTCCGTCGATGAAGACAACGATATCGTCTGGAACCTTTAAAGAGCGCCTCTCGGCGCGTCTTGCCGCGCGGCGTGCGCGGCGGGGCGGAAGAGGGCGCGGAAGCGAGGGGCGGATGACGGTCTCCGTGCATCCGCTCTTTGTGCTGTTCGGGCTCTTCTTTTTTCTGCGCGGCGAGCTGTTCCTGTTCCTCGTGTGCACTGCCGCGGCGGTCATCCACGAGTTCGGGCACGCACTGTACGCGTCGCGCATCGGGTGCAGGCTCAACCGCATCCTGCTCCTGCCCTGCGGCGCCGTGGTGCAGGGGGACATCGAGGGGATCTCCCTGCGCGACGAGGTCAGGCTCGCCTTGGCGGGACCCGCCGTCAACGCGGCGTGCGCCGTGTTGTTCGCGGCGCTGTGGTGGTTCTTCCCCGAGACCTACGCCTTTACGGATACGGCGGCGTATATGTCGGCGGGGCTGTGCGCCGTCAACCTTCTGCCCGCCTATCCGCTGGACGGCGGCAGGGTGCTCTACTGCGCCGTCGCGCATTTCCGCGGCGCAAAGGCGGCGCGGAAGGTGTGCGTTGCATGCAGCATGGCGGTCGCGGCGGCGGTGCTCGCGCTGTTTGTGCTCAGCTTTTTTGCCGCCGTCAATTTTACGCTGCTGTTCTTCGCCCTGTTCATCGTGTTCGGCACCTTCGGCGGCAGAGACTGCCGCTACGACCGCCTCGCGCCCGATCTAATGAAGGCGCTTTCGCGGGGCGCAGAGGTCAGGCGAATCGCACTCTCGGGGCGGTGCACGGTGAAGAAAGCGCTCTCCTTTCTCGAGCGGGGCAAGCAGGTCGAGTTTGCCGTGCACGGCGACGACGGCGAGCTCGTCTGCGTGCTCAGCGAGCGCGAATTTTTCGCGATTTTGCAGCATGCGGACATCTATGCGCCCATCGGGAGATATATAAACGAAGAGTTTTGAAACAAAACGCGCGCATTTTTGCAAAAAACGGCAGAATGTGCGCATTTTTGTACGTTTTTTTTAAATTGCTCTTGCAAAGGCGGCGGGTCTGTGTTAAAATAAATGACAAAGCTGTATTTTGCGAGTACAGTGCCGCCGTATACGGCGGCAAGCGGAGCTGTGTGCGGTTATGCAAAAGACCATGTATTTCGACCGTTTCGGCAAGAAGAACCTTGCCGCGGTCGTCGAGGCGGGAAAGCTCGTTGAATTTCACGCGGATGACGTTACGGAGAACGAAAAGGCGGGCAATATCTTCAAAGGGCGCGTCGTCAACGTGCTCGCGGGCATGCAGGCGGCGTTCGTCGCCTACGGCGGGGAGAAGAACGGCTACCTCGCCGCGGGGGATATGCCCGCCGAGGCGGACGCGGTGCTCCCCGCGGAGCTGAACGTAAAGCCGGGCGACATCGTCATGGTACAGCTCTCCAAAGCGCCCATCGGCACGAAGGGCGCCCGCCTGACGATGAATCTCTCCTTTGTGGGGAAGAACCTCATCTATCTGCCGTCGGCGCCCTTCTGCGCGATCTCGCGCAAGATCACGGATGAAGAGACGCGTGAACGGATGCTCGGCTGGGCGAAAAAACTTGCGCCCGAAGGGGGCGTGATCCTCCGCACGCAGGCGGAGGGGGTGCGCTTTTCTCTGCTCAAAGAGGAGCTGCGCACGCTGCGCCGCCTGTATGAGGACGCTCTCGAAAATTTCGGACGCGCCGCCGTGGGCGAGTGCGTGTTCCGCGAGGGCGATCTGCACGCGCGCCTTCTGCGCGACTTCGACCTCACGGGCGTGGATAAGATCTACGTCGGCGACGCACAGGCGTACGCGCGCGCGGAAAAGCTGTTCGCCTCTGCGCGGAGCGGGCTGAAAAACAAGCTCGTGCGCTATACGGGCGAGCGCGAAATGCTCGAGTACTTCGGGCTGGAGAAACAGCTCTGCGCGCTCACCGACCGCCGCGTGGAGCTGGAGAGCGGCGCGTACCTTGTCATCGACAAGACGGAGGCGCTGACCGCGATCGACGTGAATACGGGCAAATTCACGGGCGAGACGGGGCTGGAGGACACGGTGTTCCGCACGAACCTCCTCGCCGCGCGGGAGATCGCGCGGCAGGTGCGGCTGCGCAACATCGGCGGCATCGTCGTCGTGGACTTTATCGACATGGAGCGCGAAGAGCACCGCGCCGCCGTCACGGAGGAGCTTGCGGCGTGCCTGCGCGAGGACCGCGCGCAGTGCAACGTTTTTCCCATGACGGGGTTCGGGCTGGTGCAGTTCACGCGCAAAAAGACCAAGTGCGACAACATGGCAGTGCTCGCCAAGCCCTGCCCGTACTGCGGCGGAGCGGGAACGGTGCCCTCCGACGAATTTCTCGCGTTCCGCATTCAGAGCGCGCTGAAAAAATGTTTTGCGGAAGGGTATGCCAACGCCGTCGTCGAGCTGAACGCGGGGCTGTACGCCTACATTGTCTCCACCCGCCGCTTTTCGGACCTCGTGCGCGGGGAATGGCGCGAAAAGCGCGTCTACATGATCCCGCACCGCACCTACCACGAGGAGCAGTTCAACGTGCGCGGCGACAACAACCGCGTCCTCGACCTTCCCGAGACGGCGAAACTTTTATACTGAAATATTCACGAAAAATTTTTTGAGCTGACAAAAAATTTTTCCGTGATTTTGAGGGAAACCCCGCCGCTCTTGCTTTGCGCGAGACGGCGGGGTTTCCCTCTGCGCCGCCTCGTCGAAACAGCATTTGCGTTGTAGCGGCTTGCCAAAAGGCAATCCGCAAACGCCGCAATACTGTTTCTCCTTCTCCCCAAAAATCTCGGGCGTAGCCCTGCGATTTTCGGGGCACCCCTTGTTTAGGGCACGCCTTTATAGAAGTGCGGCGCATTCACCTTTCCCTATTCAGCCGCAGGTTTGCGGCAAATTGGGTGCGCTAAACAGGGTTCCCGAAAATCGCAACGAAGTGAGATTTTTGGGAAGAGGAGGAGCGGAGCGCACATGCGAGCATTGCCCCAAGGGGCAATGCGAGAAAGCAGCCGACCGCTCCGACGAAAAAGCGCGGTTTTGCCAAGCGCAGAAGATTATTTAATATAGCGTGGCTTTGGAACGCGCAATTTGATTATTGAAATAGTTCACGAAAAATTTTTTGAGCTGACAAAAAATTTTTCCGTGATTTGAGGGAGAAACCGACACCCTTGCGGGATGTTGGTTTCTCCCTCTTTCGGGCACCTTTTGGGGGCACACCGTTATAGAAGTGCCCGAAATTCACCCTCTTCCGTCACACCGCCCACGCGGTGCAGGGTGCAAAAGCAAAAAGCGTGGTTTTTGCGTGCGCAAAAATTATTAAAAATATTCACGGAATTTCTTTCAAAAGAGAGGAAAGCAATTTCCGTGAGCGGAGAGACGACGGAAAATCCGCCGCCGCAGGGGTTCCCTGCGGCGGCGGATTTTCTGCGCCCGCGGCGCAATTTGCGCCGCGGGCGCATAGTATGGAACAGACTTGTTTTTGCGGGAGGCAGGGCATGGCGTATAAGATCATCGACCCCGAAACGGTCACGATTGCCGCGGACGCGGAGATCGGCGAGGGCGTCGTCATCTTCCCGAACAACCATATCCTCGGCGGCTGCCGCATCGGCGCGGGGGCGGTGCTGTACCCGAACAACATTCTGGAAGAGACGACCGTGGGCGCGGGCGCGCGCGTCACGGCGAGCGTGGCGCGCGGCGCGGTCATAGGCAAGGACGCGGAGGTCGGCCCCTTCGCCAACCTGCGCGCGGGGGCGTGCGTCGGCGAAAACTGCCGCATCGGCGACTTCGTGGAGATCAAAAACGCAAGTATCGGCGCGGGGAGCAAAGTCAGCCACCTCGCCTACGTCGGCGACGCGGAGATCGGGAAGGGGTGCAATCTCGGCTGCGGCGTCGTGTTCTGCAACTACGACGGCGCGCGCAAGGCGCACACCGTCGTGGAGGACGGGTGTTTTATCGGCAGCAACGTCAACCTCGTTGCGCCGCTGCGCATCGGGCGGGGCAGCTACATCGCCGCGGGAACGACCGTCACGCGCGACGTGCCGCCCGATTCCTTCATCATCGGCAGGGCGCGGCAGGAGAGCTGCGAGCATTTGGCGGAAAAGTACGTGCGGCACGGGCGCGGGCGTCGCTGATCGCATGCGGCAGGGCGGGGGTGAAACGGTTTGCTTTCTGCCGCCTTTTACCGCGGCGCATGCAGGATGAAACAAGAATTTTATTGTCATCCCGAGCTTGCCGAGGGGCTTACGCTCCGTCATCCCGAGCTTGCCGAGGGGCTTGCGCTCCGTCATCCCGAGCCTGTCGAGGGGAAGCAGCCTTTGTCATCCCGAGCTTGTCGAGGGATCTGAGCCGAATGCGTTGAAAAACTTTGCTTGCAAGGGGTAAAACGAGCACGCCGCAATCGGCGATATATGGGCGCGTGCCCCCCTGTGTCATTTCGAAGGCGCGCGAAGATTTACCTTGCTTGCAAAGGGTAAAACGAGCGCGCCGCAATCGGCGGCGTATGGGCGTATGCCCATGGCAACTTGTTGCCGAAAGCGCCAGCTTTTCA
>JAGHJD010000037.1 GCA_017886895.1 Clostridia bacterium
ATATTATAGCCCCACGGGGGGCTTGCGCCGTTGGCGCAAAGTTCTCGCTGCGCTCGAACGCGAACCGACGCCCGACAGGGCAGGTGCGGCTCCGCTCGGCTTTTCGTGCGGGCGTGGTTCTCGCCTTGCCCCCCACGGTGGGTCTTGCGCCTTTGGCGCAAAGTTCTCGCTGCGCTCGAACACGAACCGACGCCCGATAGGGCAGGTGCGGCTCCGCTCGGCTTTTCGTGCGGGCGTGGTTCTCGTTTGCCCCCCCACGGGGGGGCTTGCGCCGTTGGCGCAAAGTTCTCGCTGCGCTCGAACGCGAACCGACGCCCGACAGGGCAGGTGCGGCTCCGCTCGGCTTTTCGTGCGGGCGTGGTTCTCGCCCCTAAGAGGTGAGACCAAAAAGAAAAGACAGGCATTGCCTGTCTTTTCTTTTTGGTAGCCCCACGGGGACTCGAACCCCGGTTTTCGCCGTGAGAGGGCGACGTCTTAACCGCTTGACCATGAGGCCGTATCTGAAATTGCTAGATGATTATAGCATAAAAAGAGAGGGTTGGCAAGCCGATTTCGCTGTTTTTTTCAAAAAAATCAAAAAAATTCAGCGAAGGGGAAACGGGCAAAAAATGCACGCCGAATGCGCGTCCGTATACTTGTGCAACATGTGCTGCCTAACTTTTACAGCGCAAGGAAAATTTACAGAGCTTCGCAGTACGCGCGGAGACATGCGGAGAACAGCACAAGAGAGGGCGCATTGCCGTGCCGTGCGGAAAAATAAAAAAGATCCGCATGTGCCGCAGAACGGAAAAGTGTTAACCCGCTCTCGCAGGTGGGTTTGCCGCCGCGCCGCTTCAGCCTTTCCGTTCAGAAACAGACCTCGCCTATCGGCGCAGACTTAAACAAGCAATCCCGTAAAATGAATGTGGATTAAGGTATTCCGAACTCCGAACACCGCAGACCTTGTAAAGCCGCGCTATGCAGGGTACCGCGTACCCGTTGTTTCTACTATTATTATACGCGAAAGAGGGCGGATTATCAAGTGTTTGCGCGAATCTTTTTCTGTTTGGGAAAATTTCACACAGCGCCCGTTCCTCCGCCCGAAAGGGGAACTTACTTCAAAGGGAAAGCGGCGGCAAACTTATCCGCGCTTTACGGCGGCGTCGAGTTTTTCCAGGAAGCCGAGCATGCAGCTCTCCGAATTCAACCCGTAGCGCGCCTCGGTGCCGTCCGCCTTCGTCTGTTTGATGGACGCCGTCGTGAAGTCTGCCGCAAGGCATACGGCGGTATCCGTATCCGTGCCGCGCGCAAGTGCGCCGACGAGCGCGCTCGCATACACGTCGCCCGCACCGTGGAAGGCGCCCTCCACCTTTTCAGTCGCGTATTTTTTCACCTTGCCCGCCTCGTCGGTGTAGTACACGGTGCAGAGCGTGCCGCTTGCGCCCGTTTCGTCGCAGCCGGTCACGGAGGGGCGGGGGCAGAGAGAACCGAGCTTTGCAAGCAGTGCGGCGTAGTCAAGGTTTTCCGCATACGGCGTATCCGTCAGTGCGCACGCCTCGGTCAGGTTGGGCACGATGACGTCTGCCTCGCGGCAAAGTCCCTTCATCTGTTCCACGAACGCCTGGTCGAAGTGCACGTACAGTTTGCCGTTGTCGCCCATGACGGGGTCGACGATCATCAGCCCGTTCTCTTTGAGGAGTTCGCGCCTGACCGTCTTGACCATCTCGATCTGACTGATGCTGCCGAGATACCCGCTGATGATGATGTCGTATTTAAGCCCGAGGCTCTTCCAGTGCGCAATGATCGCGGGGATGTCCTCCGAGAGGTCGCGGAAGGTGTAGCCCGTAAAGCCGCCCGTGTGGGTGGAGAGGATGGCGGTGGGCAGAATGTCGCAGGTGACGCCGCTCGCCGAAATGATGGGCAGGGAGACGGTCAGGGAGCATTTTCCCACGCAGGAGATGTCGTTGATCGCAAGTACGCGCATGGTGCGCCTCCGGTAAAAGGATTTCGTTTCATTATAGTTTGCGGCGGCATAAAAGTCAAGTGAATGGGCATGGTAAAGAGCTGTTGCAGAGCGGACGGAGCGACAGCGAACGGGGCGCGGCAGTCTGCCGCGGCAGAGCGGGCGCTGCGGTCGGATTTGCGCGGACTTGTGCGGGGTGCGGGGGGCGCGGGGGGCGCAGGGTTCGCGGGTTTGTATAGGGGGCGCGGTTTTGCGCAGGTTTATGCGGCTCATTCTTTTTGCGCACCGCTTTACTTTGCGGCGCATTTATGGTACAATGTTACAGTATGAAGACGACGGGAGAAAACAGTTTTGTTTTTATCACGGGCGCGTGCGGCGGGCTCGGGCGCGCATTCGCCTTTGCGTGCGCAGAGCGCGGCAACCTCTTTCTGACGGCACGCAGCGCCGGCAGGCTTGCGGCGCTCAAAGAGGAGATCGCGCAAAAGTTCCCGCACATCCGCATCGAGACCTTTCCCTGCGACATGACGAGCGCGGATTCGCGCGAAGCGCTCTTCCGCTATGCGGAGGAGCAGGGTTTTACCTTTGCGGGGCTGTGCAACGTTGCGGGCGTGGACACGCAGAAGGCGTTTGAAAAGTACACGCAGGAGAAGATCGCCTTTCAGTGCCGCGTCAACCTCGAGGGCACGCTCAGCATCACGCGCTTTGCGCTCTCCCGCAGGGAACCCGCCTTCGAGATCGTCACGATCAGCAGCCTTTCGGGCGTGTACCCCATGCCGTATTTTGCGATCTACAGCGCGACGAAGGCGGCGCTGACGAGCTTTTTTTTCTCCCTCAGGCTGGAGCTGAAAAAGAAGGGCGTGAAGGTCACTTCCGTTCTGCCCGGCGGCATCCCGACCCGCCCCGACATCATCGAGGACATAAAGGGGCAGGGGCTGTGGGGGAAACTTTCGGCAAAGTCCCCGCAGTACGTTGCGGAAAAGAGCCTGAAGGCGGTCGCAAAGAATAAGCGCGTGTGCATCCCCGGGTTCTGGAACAAGGTCATTGCGCGCGTGCCGAAGATCGTGCCGCTCTCGCTCCGCATGCGTTTCATCGCGCACCGCTGGAGCAAGCTGGAAAAGGACGCCTTCTGACGACGGCGCAGAAACGATGAGGGGAAGGACATGAAGAAGTACGTTGCGGCGCTCGACCAGGGGACGACCAGTTCCCGCGCGCTGCTCTTTGACGAAAACGGCAGGGCGGTCGCCTCCGCGCAGGAGGAATTTCCGCAGATCTATCCCCGCCCCGGCTGGGTGGAGCACGACCCGCGCGACCTGCTCTCCTCGCAGTTCGGCGCTCTCCGCGCGGCAATGCGCGCGGGCTGCGTCGCCGCGGAAGAGATCGCCGCGCTTGGCATCGCCAACCAGCGCGAGACGGTGCTCCTCTGGGACAAATTTACGGGTAAGCCCGTCTACAACGCGATCGTATGGCAGTGCCGTCGTACGTCCGCTTTTTGCGAACAGCTCGCGCGCACGCACGGGGAGATGATCTATTCGCGGACGGGGCTGCGCACGGACGCCTATTTTTCGGCGTCCAAGGCAAAATGGCTGCTCGACAACGTTCCCTTCGCCCGCGAGCGCGCGGAGAAAGGGGAGCTCCTGTTCGGCACCGTCGACACCTACCTCATCTGGCACCTCACTGGCGGGAAGGTGCATGCGACGGACTACACCAACGCCTCGCGCACCATGCTGTTCAATATCCACACCCTCTCGTGGGACGAAGAGTTGTGTCGCCTGTTCGGCGTGCCGATGCAGATTCTCCCCGAAGTGCGTCCCTCGGGTGCGGATTTCGGGGTGACGGAAAAAAGTCTCTTCGGCGCGGAGATCTCCGTCTGCGCGGCGGCGGGCGACCAGCAGGCGGCGCTGTTCGGGCACCTGTGCACGGAGGAAGGAACGGGCAAGACGACCTACGGCACGGGCTGTTTTCTGCTCGTGAACACGGGCGGGCGCGCGCTGCGCTCGCAGAACGGTCTGCTCACGACGCTCGCCGCGTCCGAAGACAGGGTCGGGCGGCCGCAGTACGCGCTCGAAGGGAGCGTCTTTGTCGGCGGGGCAGCCGTGCAGTGGCTGCGCGACGGGCTGGGGCTTATCTCTTCCGCCGCCGAAACGGAGGAGATCGCAAAGTCCGTGCCCGATACGGGCGGCGTGAGTTTCGTGCCCGCCTTTGTTGGGCTCGGCGCGCCGCATTGGGACGCGGAGTGCCGCGGCATGCTTGCGGGCATCACGCGCGGCACGACCCGCGCGCATATCGTGCGCGCCGCGCTCGAGTCCATTGCCCTGCAGGTGTTTGACGTGGTGCACGCCATGGAGCAGGACCTGCGCGCGGAGATCGCGCGGCTGTGCGTGGACGGCGGCGCGAGCGCGAATAATTTTCTGATGCAGTTCCAGGCGGATATTCTCGGCGCCGAGATCGTGCGCCCCGCCTGCGCGGAGACGACCGCTCTGGGCGCGGCGTATCTCGCGGGGCTGCATGCGGGCGTGTACAGCGACGTCGCCTTTCTTCGCGGACAGGCAGAGGAGGCGGACGTGTTCTTCCCGCAGATGAGCAGCGCCGAGCGCGCAGAGAAACTGCTCGCCTGGGAGGATGCGCTCGGCAGGACCATGTACAGGCGCTGAGAGTTTGTTCCCGAACGGCATAGGCGGAGCAAAGCCGCGGCAGCGGTCATGGAAGAAGTTTACCTGAACAGGAGGAAAGAAAATGAGCAGGGCGGACGAATTGTTTATAAAGAATTGCAGGGACATCCTTGAAAACGGAACGTGGGATACGGACAGGGAGGTGCGCCCGCGCTGGGAGGACGGCACGCCCGCGCACACCATCAAAAAATTCGGGCAGGTGAGCCGCTATGACCTTCGTGAGGAGTTCCCCATCCTCACGATCCGCCGCACCTATCTGAAGAGCGCGATCGACGAGATCCTGTGGATCTGGCAGAAGAAGAGCAATAACGTGCACGAACTCTCCTCCCATATCTGGGATAGCTGGGCGGATGAGAGCGGCTCGATCGGCAAGGCGTACGGCTACCAGCTCGGGATACAGTATGATTTCCCCGAGGGCAGGTTCGACCAGGTGGACAAAGTTCTGTTCGATCTGAAGAACAATCCCGCCAGCCGCCGCATCATCGCGCACATGTACCACGTCGCAGATCTGAAAGAGATGCACCTGTACCCCTGCGCCTATTCGATGACCTTCAACGTGACGGGGAACACGCTGAACGGCATCCTCAACCAGCGCAGCCAGGATATGCTCACGGCGAGCAACTGGAACGTCGTGCAGTACAGCATTCTGCTGATGATGTTCGCCCGCGCGAGCGGGCTGGAGGCAGGGGAGCTCGTGCACGTCGTTGCCGACGCGCACATTTACGACAGGCATGTGCCGCTCGTGGAAAAGCTGCTTGCAAACCCGCAGCACCCCGCGCCCCGCCTTTTAGTCGATGAAACCGTCACGGATTTCTATCGGTTCATGAAGGAGAGCTTTGCGCTCGAAAACTACAAATACAGCGAATTTGACGTAAAAATTCCCGTTGCGATCTGAAAAACCGAAGAAAACAGAGTACTATGCAACACATAAACGGGTAAAAAGGAGGAACTATGCGCGCGATCGTCGTAGTAGACAAACATTGGGGCATCGGGAAGAAGAACGATCTTTTATTTCACCTCCCCGCAGACATGAAACATTTCCGTGAGACGACGGCGGGGAAAGTCGTCGTCATGGGGAGCAATACGCTGGCGTCCTTTCCCGAGGGGAAACCGCTCAAAAACCGCACGAATCTGGTGCTCTTTCCGGGCGGCGCTGCGCGGGAGGACTGCCTTGTCGTACAGTCTTTGGAAGAGCTGTTTGCGGAAATAAAAAAATATCCTGCAGAGGACGTGTTCGTGATCGGCGGGGCGATGCTGTACAGGACGCTGCTGCCGTACTGCGAGGGCGCTATTGTCACAAAGGCGGATGCGGACGGCGGCGCGGAGGTCTTTTTTGAAGATCTCGACAAACTTGCAAACTGGCGCTGTGTTGCGGAGGGCGAGCCGCAGGAGACGAACGGCGTCGTCATCCGGTTCTGCACCTATGTGAACGACGCGCCGCTCTCTTTTTGAACGGGCGCTCCGTTTTTTGAAAGGGCGTTCTGTTTTTTTCGCCGCATGTTTTCCGCGTGCAGGTGGCAGAGTGCTTGCCGCGTATGCAGTGTTTTGCCTGCGGATTTTGCCGCGGCGGTGCCGTGCAGACCTATCAGGATAAATGAGGTCAGTTTTTGGCGCAAATCGGTCGGCGCAAACTCTTGTAAACGGCGCGCCGCAATGTTATAATGGTAACAGAAAAAATTCCGGGGAGGGAAAACAAATGGCAAGGATGGTACTCAACGAGACGAGTTATTTCGGGGCGGGCTGCCGCAGCGAACTTGCGGGCGAACTTGCGCGCCGCGGCATGAAAAAGGCGTTCGTCGTTTCCGACAAAGATCTCGTTAAATTCGGCGTCGCGAAGAAGGTCACCGACGTTCTGGACGGCGCGGGTGTCGCGTATGCGCTGTTCGACGACGTGAAGGCGAACCCGACCATTGCGAACGTGCAGGCGGGGCTTGCCGCGTTCAGGGCGTTTGCGCCGGATGTGATCATCGCCGTCGGCGGCGGTTCGGTCATCGACACGGCGAAAGCGGTCGCCGTCATCGCGGCCAATCCCGAATTTGCGGACGTGAAGTCGCTCGAGGGTACGGCGGACACAAAGAACAGGTGCTTTCCTCTCGTTGCGTTCGCGACGACGTCGGGCACGGCGGCGGAAGTCACTATCAATTACGTCATCACTGATGAAGAGGCAGGGCGAAAGCTCGTCTGCGTCGACCCGAACGATATTCCGATGATCGCCTTCAACGATGCGGAAATGCTCGCGAGCATGCCGAAGGGGCTGACGGCGGCGACGGGCATGGACGCGCTCACGCACGCGATCGAGGCGTACATCACGCCCGGCGCTACGCCGATCTCGGATATGATGACGTGGAACAGCATCAAATTCATTGCGGACAACCTTGAAAAGGCGGTGAAAGACGGTTCCGACGCCGCCGCGCGCGAAGGGATGGCGTACGGCTCGTACGTGGCAGGCATGGCGTTCTCCAACGTCGGGCTGGGCATCGTGCACTCCATGGCGCACCCGCTCGGCGCGCGGTACGACATCGCGCACGGCGTTGCGAATGCTCTGCTGCTGCCCTTCGTGATGGAGTACAACAAGCCCGCCGCGCGCGAGAAGTTCGGCGACATCGCCCGTGCGATGGGCGTGGACGTGAAGGGCATGAGCGAGGAGGAGGCGGCAGACGCCGCTATAGAGGCGGTGCGCAGGCTCTCCAAGGCGATCGGCATCCCGCAGCGGCTCTCCGAGATCGGCATCAAAGAGGGACAGCTCGGGCAGCTTGCGGAGGATGCGTTCATCGATCCCTGCACGGGCGGCAACCCGCGCAAGACTTCCGTTGCGGAGATCCTCGAAATTTATAAAAAGGCGCTGTAAAGCGCGTACGGCAATGAAAGAACGCTGTAAGGTGCGTGCGGCAGGACGCTGCAGAGCGCATGTGGCGTGGCGTGCGCTGTTGCCGCGAAAGATCGCGGCGTGACATGGCATGCGGGCACCATATGCGGCAAGCGCTATCCGGCAGGCAGGGCGGGCGGAGCATTCCGCCCGCTTTTTTTGAGCCCGCAAGGGTGCAGATGGCAATTCTCCTGCATTTACGGGCGTTTTTCGGTCAGGGCTTGCAATTCGCTTGCCTTTTGGAGCGTAAACCTTTAAAATAATCGGTGAACGGAATTTTTAACGGAGAGGCATACCAAATGGATACGATCAACGGCGAGATCAGGACGGACTGCATCGGCTACAAGGATTTCCCTTCGCACGTCAACGAGACCGTCTGCATGAAGGGCATCATTCACCGCATCCGCGAGATGACGGGGTTTGCGTTCGTCATCATCCGCACCGCGCGCGAGACGGTGCAGTGCGTCTATTCCCCCGATTTTTCGGACTACCGCATGGGCGAAGAGGTCACCGAGGGGTGCTCTGTCAAACTCACGGGCAAGATCGTCAAAGACGAGACGCGCGAGGGAAGGTTTGAGATGCAGATCCACGGCATCGACGTGCTCTCTTCTCCCACCGAACAGATGCCCCTTGTCATCAACAAAAAGCAGCTCGACAATATCCCCATCGACCTCAACCTCAACCTGCGCCCCGTGACGCTGCGCAACCCCAAGGAGCGCGCCGTGTTCAAGGTGCAGGAGGGGATCGCGCGCGGGTTTCGCGAATATCTCTTTTCGCAGGGATTTACCGAGATCCGCACGCCCAAGATCTGCGCACAGGGCGCGGAGGGCGGCGCGAATATCTTCAAGCTCGACTATTTCGGAAAGCAGGTGTTTCTGGCGCAGAGCCCGCAGTTTTATAAGCAGATGCTCGTCCCCGTCTACGAGCGCGTGTTCGAGATCGGGCCCGTGTTCCGTGCGGAGCATCACGACACCTCCCGCCACCTCAACGAGTATATCAGCATGGACTTCGAGATGGGGTTCATCGACAGCTTTTACGACATCATGAACATGGAGACGGGCGCGCTGCGTTACATCATGGATCTTTTGAAAAAGGACTATGCCGAAGAGATCGCGCTTTTGAACGCGCAGCTCCCCGAGGTCGGCGAGATCCCCGTCGTGAAGTTCATGGACGCGAAGGAGATCATCACCAAAAAGTTCAAGAAGAAGATCACCGACTACCGCGACTTCGAGCCGGAAGAGGAGCAGCTCCTCGGCAAGTGGGCGCAGAAGGAGTTCGGCAGCGACTTTCTGTTCGTCACCCATTACCCCTCCGAGAAGCGCCCGTTCTACGCCATGGACGACCCTGCCGACCCGAACTATACGCTCAGTTTCGATCTGCTGTTCCGCGGCATCGAGATCACGACGGGCGGGCAGCGCATCCACGACTACAACGAACAGGTCGCGAAGATGCGTGCGCGCGGCATGAACCCCGACGATTTCGAGAGCTACCTCATGGCGCACAAATACGGCATCCCGCCGCACGGCGGGCTGGGGCTCGGGCTGGAGCGCATCACGATGCACCTCCTCGGGTTCAAAAACGTGCGCTATGCCTCCATGTTCCCGCGCGATATCAACCGCGTCACGCCGTAAAGCAAGTAAAAATTCTTTTCCCGCCTCTGTCAGCAGGGGCGGGATATTTTTTGCCGTTTATCCGTGCTGTTTGTCTGGGCTGTTTGTCCGTGTCGTTTATTCGTGCCGTTTGTCTGGGTTGTTCGTCCGTGTCATTTATCCGTGCCGTTTGGTCTGCATGCGCAGGTGCGTTTTTGCCCGTGTTTGCAGAACTGTTTGTCACCCGACAAATTGAATTTGGTTGACAATTTTGGCGGCATATGGTAGGATAGAGATATGGAACTGAAAGAAAAGGTTTTGCGGCGGCTGGAGAGCTCGCGCGGCGAATATCTTTCGGGCGAACAGCTCGCAAAGGACTGCGGCGTCAGCCGCAACGCGGTCTGGAAGTGCGTGCGCGCCCTGAAGGAGGACGGCATACAGATCGGCTCGGTGCGCAACCGCGGCTATGTGCTGCTTGCTGAGAGCGACGCGCTCACCGCCTGCGGGGTAGAAAAATTTCTGAAACATGATTTTTCGCTGACCGTGCTGAAGAGCACGGGTTCGACAAACGACGAGGTGAAGGCGCTCGCGAATGCGGGCGCGCCCGAGTGGACGGCAGTTCTTGCGGAGGAGCAGAGCGCGGGCAGGGGGCGTTACCGCCGCCCCTTCGACTCTCCCGCGGGCAGCGGCGTATATGTGAGCATTTTGCTGCGCCCCAAATTTTCCGCCGCGGAGACGCTCTTTATCACCGCCTGCGCCGCCGTCGCCGTCTGCGATGCGATCGCGGAAGTCGCAAAAAAGGAGGCGGCGATCAAGTGGGTGAACGACATTTTTTTGGACGGCAGAAAGGTCTGCGGCATTCTGACAGAGGCGTCTTTCGACGTGGAGAGCGGCGGGCTCGCCTATGCCGTTGTCGGCATCGGCGTGAACGTGAAAGACAGGGAATTCCCGAAGGAGCTTGCGGGCGTCGCGGGCAGTGTGTTCGGGGAAGGGGAATACCCCGCCGAGGGGCGCGCGCGCATCGCCGCCGCAATTTTGGAGCGGTTCCGCACCTGCTATGAACAGATCCCTGCGCGTACCTTTTTTGCGGAGTATAAGCGCCGCTCCTTTGTCATCGGCAGGCGCGTGCTCGTCTGTTCGGGGAATTTAGAAGAGGAGGCAGATGTGCTTGACCTGGATGAAAACTGCTTCTTGCGCGTACGTTTTGCAGACGGGCGGGAACGGCTGCTTTCAGCGGGAGAGGTACGCCTGCGCCTTGTTTAAGCGCTGATTTTTTGAGATTTTCACTTTTTAAAAGTACTATGTGTGACATAAACAGAGAAAAAGGGCAAAAAGAGGCGACACAGCCACAGCCGAGTGATAACGGCATCCTGCCGATCGCGGAGACGGCCGTTCGCCGCCCGCGCAGCCGCGCCGTCAGCGCGACGGTGCAGCTTGCGCAGTGTGCGATCTTTGTCGCGCTCATGGCGGCAGCGGCGTATATCCAAATCCCGTTTTATCCCGTTCCGCTCACCTTTCAGACGGTCGTGTGCGTGCTCGCGGGGCTGCTTTTAGGTGCGCGCAACGGTGCGCTGGCGCTCACGGCATATCTCGTCATGGGCGTTCTCGGGCTGCCCGTCTTTTCGAGCGGAGGCGGATTTACGTATGTGCTGATGCCCTCGTTCGGCTATATTCTCGGCTTTGTAGGTGCCGCGTTTTCGGCGGGGCTTATCGTCGGCAAAAAAAAGACGCTCTCACGCTTTCTGCTCGCGGCGGCTGTCGGGTTCGCGGTCAACTATGCCGTCGGTATCGTGTACTTTATCCTCATCTGGGAATTTTATCTGCAGGCGGCGGGGCTTGGCGCCGCGCTCGTCACATATAATCTTCTGTATATGCCCAAGGATATTGTGCTCTGCATGCTCGCCGCTTTCCTCGCCCGACGCGTCGGCGGGGCGCTCAGACAGCGGTAATGCTCTTGCGCTTTCCGAAAATATTCCGCTCTAAAAGCGCAACAATATTTGACAAAGCGAATTGCATATGATAGAATAGTAAAGCTGATTTGAGCAGATCGGCTTGTTGCCGATTGTCTCTGTTTTTCTGGTAAGGCGGATGACGAGGGACCAAGAGGTCGCGGAACGACCTGTTGGAAGACCAATATAAAATCGAGGTGTGGCGCAGTTTGGTAGCGCGCACGGCATAGGGCTCCCGAAAATCGCAGCGAGCGGTGCGAGCGAGATTTTTGGGAAGAGGAGGCGCCGCCGAACAGCCGAACGTTTTTCCGCAGGGAAAACGTTGGCGGAAAGAGGCGTGCGGGCGACGAGGGACCAAGGGGTCGTGGAACGACCTGTTGGAAGACCAATATAAAATCGAGGTGTAGCGCAGTTTGGTAGCGCGCTTGGTTCGGGACCAAGAGGTCGTGGGTTCAAGTCCCGTCACCTCGACCATGATTGCAGACGAAAAGGCTGCAAAATAAAAAAACCATGAAAAACAATGCGTTTTTCATGGTTTTTTGCTGTTTAAGAGGCAAAA
>JAGHJD010000038.1 GCA_017886895.1 Clostridia bacterium
AGCCGCAGCCGTGGAAGAAGCTCTGCACTTCGTCCTTGGAGATGCGCGCGAACACCGTCGGGTTATTGATCTTATAGCCGTTCAGGTGCAGGATGGGCAGCACCGCGCCGTCGCTTGCGGGGTTGAGGAACTTGTTGGAGTGCCATGCCGTCGCAAGGGGACCGGTCTCTGCCTCGCCGTCGCCGACGGTGACCGCCGCGATGAGGTCGGGGTTGTCGAACACGGCGCCGAACGCGTGCGCGATGGAATAGCCGAGCTCGCCGCCTTCGTTGATGGAGCCGGGCGTTTCGGGCGCGACGTGGCTGGAAATGCCGCCGGGGAAGGAGAACTGTTTGCACAGCTTCTTCATGCCTTCATAGTCCTGCCCGACGTTCGGATAGACTTCGCTGTACGTGCCCTCGAGGTAAGAGTTCGCGACGAAGAAGTTGCCGCCGTGCCCGGGACCCGAAAGCAGGATCATGTCGAGGTCGTACTTTTTGATGACACGGTTGAGGTGCACGTAGACGAAGTTCTGCCCGGGAACGGTGCCCCAGTGCCCGACGATCTTCTTTTTGATCTGGTCGCGCGTGAGGGGTTCGCGCAGCAGGGGGTTGTCCAGCATGTACAGCTGCGCCGCAGCCAGGTAGTTCGCGGCGCGCCAATAGGCGTCCACTTTGGTGAGATACTCGTCGGAGAGCATCTGCCTGTCTTTGCCGGTTGCCTGTTTGCTCATAAAAGTTCTCCTTTTATTTGGTAAAATTTTTGTTGCATCTATATATAAGCGGCATTGAAAAAACCGAATGTTTTCAACGGTCTGCTTATTTCTCTGATCGGTCGTCCCGCGGCGGGGTGCCGTCCGCAGGGGGCGTATTTACTGCTTTCGGGGCGAAACTTTCCGCTGTGCCGCCGTGCGCGGACCCGCTTTCGGCTGCCGCCGCGGCAAGCTCCTCTTCGGTGAGTTCGTCCGCTCCCTTCCGCGAAAAAGCGTTCTTGAAAAACCGTTCGATCGCGTCCGTGACTTTCGCGTTGAACACGACGAACTTGTCCCAGAAAAATTCGGTGATGAAGTTGAGCACCATCATCGAGACCGTGACGAGCATCTCGTTCACGCCCGCCGCGACGATCGCGTCCGCCCCGAATGTGGAGAGCGGCGTGAACGCGCAGTAATAGAGGACGACGAGGCACATCGCCAGCGGCACGTTGTTCGCCGCCTTGAACGTGAACTTGCGGTTGAAGGTGAAATTCCATACCACCGAAAGCACGAGGCTGATGAGGTAAGCGACCCAATACAGGCTTTCGCGCTCGCTCATGAACACATAGTAGATGAGCGCGCAGGAACCGAGCTGGATCGCGCCCGCCGAGAGCGAAAAGCCGAGGAATTTCAGGAACTGCAGAAATTTCTGCTTTTTCGACATGGGGTCTTGCGCAGGCGTGCCGTTCGCACCGGCAGGCTGCGCCGTCTCTTCCGGCTGCAGGGCGGGGGCGGCGGACGCCTTTTCCGCCGTTTCCGTATCCGCAGGGAAAGAGGGTTCTCTGTTATTCATGTTTTCCACTGTTATGCTCCGAATGCCTGCGGCAGCGCCGTTTTCCGCGCCCGCGGCAGTTCATTCCATTTACTATTATATACGAAATTCCGAAAATAGCAAGGATTTTCCCGAAAAACCCGCCAAGAAAAATCGCCGCAGTCCGTGATTTTTCGTGGTCTTGCGGGGCGCAACGTTTCGCTACGGCGGGCGCGTCTGTGCGGCCCCGCGATGCGGCTTTGCGCTTTTCGGCGTTTTGAAAAATAATTGTGAAAAAGTGTGTCAAAACACTTTACTAATTTAGTGCGATAAAGTAAAATGGGAAGAGCGTGCACGGTATGTGCGCGAAAGGAGATACAGAGATGAAAAAAATTGTTACGCTGATCCTTGCTTTAATGCTCGGCGTGTGCGGCATCACGGCTTTTGCCGCCTGCGACGGTGAGGACGACCTGATCGGGTTCGACATCGATCTCGCCCGCGCCGTGGCGGACGAGCTGGGCGTGGAGCTGGAGACCCGCCTCATTTCCTGGGAGGCAAAGGAGACGGAACTCTCCACCAATCTGATCGACGTGATCTGGAACGGGTTCACCTATTCGGAGGAGCGCGCGCAGAATCTCGACTATACGGGATTTTATATGGAAAACAAGCAGGTCGCGATCGTCAGGAAGGAGGACGCCTCCAAATATACGGATATAGACAGCATCAAGACTGCGTCCGTATTTTCCGCGGAAGCCACTTCCGCAGGGGAAACGGCCATCGAGACCGTGCTCGGAAAGACCAATAAAGAGGTCAGCTCGCAGCTCATGGTCTTTACCGAGGTGAGCACGGGCGCGAGCGACGTCGGCGTCGTGGACAGCACGATGGCGGGCTATTACATCACTTCCGAAACGGGCGGCTATCACGATTCGCTCGCCGTGGTCGATCTCGGCGACGCGGTGGAATCGGAGTATTATGCGATCGGCTGCAGGAAGGACAGCAATTTTGACGAAGTGCTCAACCATGTGCTTGCAGGGCTGTGGGCAGACGGGACGATCGAGGAGATCGCTACGAAGTACGGTTTGCAGGACGCGATCTACAACGGGTTCGGCGAATACGACGAGAATTACGTCTATCCCACGGACGGCGATTATCAGCAGATCATGGAGTCGGGCAAGATCGTTCTCGGCTATACGGTGTTTGCGCCCATGGCGTACACAGAGGCATAAGGCGGAGACGGGGAATGTTTTGGGGAGTTTTGGAGCAGCTTGCGCTGGGCTTTCTGGTGACGCTTGAACTGTTTGCGATCACGCTGGTGCTTGCGCTGCCGATCGGTCTGCTCATCGCGTTTTGCATGATGTCGAAGTTCAGACCGCTGCGCTGGGTCTTCAAAGTCATCGTCTGGGTCGTGCGCGGCACGCCGCTCATGCTGCAGCTCTTTATCGTCTGTTACGGTCCCGCGCTGTTCGGGCTGACGGCGATGCGCGACTCTTTTCTGGCTGCCTGCATCGCTTTTGTCATCAACTACGCCTGCTATTTTGCCGTGATCTATAAGGGCGGCATAGAGAGCATTTCGAAAGGGCAGTACGAGGCGGGGCAGGTGCTGGGCATGACGCGGACGCAGATCTTTTCGCGGATCGTGCTGCTGCAGGTGATTCGGCGCATCCTCGCGCCCATGAGCAACGAGGTGATCACGCTCGTAAAGGATACCTCGCTCGCCAATACCCTCGGCGGGATCGTCGAGATCATTGCCGCGGCGAAGGCGGTCACGGGCACTTATGCGCTGCCGCTCATCTATCCGCTGCTCGGCGCGGGCGTGTTTTTCCTGCTCTTCATCGGCGCGCTGACCCTCCTTTTCGGGTTCCTCGAAAAGAAACTGAGTTATTTCAAGGTGTGACATGGCATTTCTCGAAGTGTGCGGCTACCGCAAAAAATTCGGCGAAAACGAGGTGCTGAAGGGGATCTCGTTCAGCCTCGAAAAGGGGGAAGTGCTCGCCATCATCGGCTCTTCGGGCGGCGGCAAGACGACTCTTCTGCGCTGCCTGAACTTTCTGGAGATCCCGGACGAGGGGGAACTGCGCCTCGGCGGCGAAACGCTGTTCGACGCAGCGGAAAAACTGCGGCTTTCGGATACGCGCATCCGCGAAAAGCGGCTGCATTTCGGGCTCGTGTTCCAGCAGTTCAACCTCTTCCCTCAATATACCGTGTTCAGGAACATCACGCTCGCACAGACGCTGCTCGCAAAGCAGGAGCTCGCGCGCAAGAAGCGGGAATTCGCCGCCGCGCGCAAGGGCGCGCCCAAGGAGCGGCGCAAAGAGCTGAAAGCGGAGCAGAAAAAAATTCTCGCCGAAATCCGCGACACGCAGAAGGAGCGCATCGCGCAGAAGACGGACGAACTTCTGGCGCGCGTCGGGCTTTCCGAAAAGAGGAATGCCTACCCGTACGAACTTTCGGGCGGGCAGCAGCAGCGCGTCGCCATCGCGCGCGCGCTGGCGCTCAGCCCCGACATTCTCTGTTTCGACGAGCCGACCTCCGCGCTCGACCCCGAGCTTACGGGCGAGGTGCTCAAAGTCATCAAGGGGCTGAAGTCCTCCGACAGCACGATGATCGTCGTCACGCACGAAATGGAGTTCGCGAAAAACGTCGCCGACCACGTCATCTTCATCGCGGACGGCAGGATCGAGGAAGAGGGCACGCCCGAGGAAGTGTTCGGGAACCCGAAGAGCGAAAAGACGCAGGCGTTTTTGCGCAAGTCGCTGGAAGAACCGTTCTGAGGCGCGCCATGAAAGATCCCGAAACGATGACGGACGTCCTGTACGGCGCGCTGCAGAACTGCAGATCGAAAGAGGATTTCGCCGCGCTGCTTGCGGACCTATGCACCTATCAGGAGATAGAGCAGATGGCGCAGCGCGCGGCGGCGGCAAAACTGCTCTCCGAGGGCAGGACGTATGCGGAGATCATCTCCGAAACGGATATTTCCTCGGCGACCCTCTCCCGCGTCTCCCGCGCCCTGCGGCACGGCAGCGGCGGGTACGCGCGCTTTCTTCCCTCGGACGGGGCGGCAGGTGCGGACGGAAAGGATTGAAAAAGCGGGAGGACCCCGCTTTTTTGCGTTATAAACGGGCGGGAGAGCCGCGCCGCACGGTGCGCCGCAAAGAAAAAAACGGGTCTGTATGCCGTGTTACAAATAAAAAAACGGCTCTGCGCGGAAAAGTTTGAAAAATGTCTTGCCCCCGCGCGGAAAATGTGATAAAATCAAGAACAATAGCATTTTCAGCGAGAGGGAAGGGGAAATGTTCAGTCCCGAGATCGAACAGGCAAAGAGAGAGGACATCCGCGCGCTGCAGCTTGCGCGCCTGAAAGCGACCGTGGCATACGCGTACGAGCGCGTGCCCATGTATAAAAAGAGGTTCGACGAGATCGGTCTGAAGCCGGAGCATATCCGCACGTTTGCGGACATGCGGCACATTCCGTACACGACCAAGGACGACCTGCGCGACAACTACCCGTTCGGGCTGTTCGCCGTGCCGATGAAGAAGATCGTCCGCCTGCACGCCTCGTCGGGCACGACGGGTAAACCCGTCGTAACGGGGTACACGAAAAAAGACCTCGACAACTGGTCGACGTGCATCGCGCGCATCCTCACGATGGCGGGAGCGACGGACGAGGATATTTTTCACGTCGCATTCGGCTACGGGCTGTTCACGGGCGGGTTCGGGCTGCACTACGGCGTCGAAAAGATCGGCGCGACCGTCGTGCCCGTCTCTTCGGGCAATACCGAACGGCAGATCATGCTGCTCAAAGATTTCGGCGCGACGGCGCTCATCGCGACGCCGAGCTATGCCATGTACCTTGCGGAGACGGCGAAGAAGATGGGCGTGCTCGGCGATCTGAAACTCCGCCTCGTCTGCATGGGCGCGGAGGCTTCCACGGCGGAGATGCATGAATCCCTGCGTCAGCTTTTCGGCGCGTTCCCGACCGAGAATTACGGGCTGACCGAAGTCGGCGGCCCCGGCGTGGCGGGCGAGTGCCGCGAAAAGGCGGGCATGCACATCAACGAGGACATGTTCTACCCCGAGGTCGTGAACATGGAGCGGAACGAAGTGCTCGGCGAGGGCGAACAGGGCGAACTCGTGCTCACGACCCTCACCAAGGAGGGAATGCCCGTCCTGCGCTACCGCACCAAGGACATCACTTCGCTCACCTACGAGCCCTGCAAGTGCGGCAGGACGACGGCGCGCATGGCGCGCGTGGTCGGGCGCACGGACGACATGCTCATCATCCGCGGCGTGAACGTGTTCCCGTCGCAGATCGAGAGCGTGCTCATGAGCATGCCCGAGCTCGGCAAAATGTACGAGATCGTCGTCGACCGCGTCAATTATATGGATATTTTGGAAGTGCACGTCGAAGTCGGCGACGCAGGTCTCCTCACGGATTATTCCAAACTCGAGGCGCTCGTCGAAAAGGTGCGCCACAATCTGCGCGTCGTCCTGCAGCTTGACGTAAAGGTCAGGCTGGTCGAGCCCTTCTCCATCCGCCGCGCGGAGGGGAAGGTCAAGCGGGTCACGGATCTGCGCAAATAAAGAGAGCTGCAAAGGAAAAAGGTAGGTTTTACGATATGGCAGAGAAAAAATTGTTGCTGGGCGATTTCGCCGTGGCGAGGGGCGCGTGGGAGGCGGGCGTGCGCGTCGCGACCGCATACCCGGGGACGCCGTCCACCGAGATCACCGAAGAGCTGGCGCGCTATGACGACGTGTACAGCGAGTGGTCGCCGAACGAAAAAGTGGCGCTGGAGGCGGGAATCGGCGCGTCCATCCGCGGTGCGCGCACGATCGTCTCCATGAAACACGTCGGGCTGAACGTCGCCTGCGACCCGCTGTTCACCGCAGCCTATACGGGCGTGAACGGGGGGCTGGTCATCGCCGTCGCGGACGACCCGTCCGTCTTTTCTTCGCAGAACGAGCAGGATACCCGCCTGACCGCGGTCAGCGCGCAGGTGCCCGTGCTCGAACCGTCGGACAGCGCCGAGGCGAAGGAATTCGCGAAACTCGCCTTCTCGCTCTCCGAAACATACGATACGCCCGTCATCCTGCGCCTCACGACGCGGGTGGCGCATTCGCAGAGCCTTGTGGAGCTGGGCGAACGGGAGAACGTCCCCCTGCGCCCGTACGAGAGGAATATTGCAAAGTACGTCATGATGCCCGCCAACGCGCGGGTGCGGCATACCGTCGTCGAAGAGCGCATGCAGCGCCTCTCGGAGGATGCGAACGGGTTTGCGGTCAACCGCATCGAAGAGGGGAGCAAAAAGCTCGGCATCATCTGCTCTGGCGGGGTATACGAGTATGTGAAGGAGGCGCTCCCCGACGCGAGCGTCTTAAAGCTCGGCATGGTCTATCCGCTGCCGTATAAGCTCATCGAAACGTTCGCAAAGAGCGTGGAGCGCTGCATCGTCGCCGAGGAGCTTGCGCCGCACCTTGAAACGCTCATCAAAGCGCACGGCATCGCGGTGGAGGGGAAGAGCATTTTCCCCCGCTGCGGCGAATTTTCCGCCAACCTCATCCGCGGGCGCGTGCTCGGCGAGAGCTGCGAAAACAAGCCTGCCGCCGTGCCCGCCCGCCCGCCCGTGCTCTGCGCGGGCTGCCCGCACAGGGGGGTGTTCTACGTTCTCTCGAAGCTGAAACTCAATGTCTTGGGCGACATCGGCTGCTATACGCTGGGCGCGGTGCCGCCGCTCGGCTCGATGGACGCGGTCATCTGCATGGGCGCGAGCATCGGCATGGCGGTCGGGTTCGACAAGGCGGACCCCGAGGCGCATAAGCATTCCGTCGCCGTCATCGGCGATTCCACCTTTATCCACAGCGGCATCACGGGGCTGATCGACGCCGTCTACAATAAGGCGCGCGTCACGGTGCTCATCCTCGACAACCGCACGACGGGCATGACGGGGCACCAGGAACACCCCGCGACGGGCAGGACGATCAAGAAGGAGCCGACGCACGAGCTGGATCTTGCCGCCGTCTGCCGCGCCGTGGGCGTGGAGGACGTCGTGACCGTCGACCCGGGCGACCTCGCCGCAACGGAGAAAGCGGTCAGGGCGGCGCTTGCAAACGAAAACGTGTCCGTCATCATCGCAAAGCGCCCCTGCGTGCTGCTCACCAAAAAGCTGTACAACGGGTTCAGAGTCAACGACAAGTGCAAAAAATGCAGGGCATGCCTGAAACTCGGCTGCCCCGCCATTGTCAACGGCGCGGAGGGGATCACCATAGACGTCTCTCTGTGCACCGAGTGCGGGCTGTGCAAGAGCGTGTGCAAATTCGGCGCGATCGAAGGGGAGGCGAAGTGAGATGAAAGAGCTGAACGTGCTGATCGTCGGCGTGGGCGGGCAGGGGACGCTGCTCGCGAGCCGCGTTCTGGGAAAATACGCGCTGGAAGAGGGGTATGACGTCAAGCTGAGCGAGGTGCACGGCATGGCGCAGCGCGGCGGCAGCGTCATGACCTATGTGCGCATCGGCGAGAAGATCGCATCGCCCATCATCGACGAGGGCGGTGCCGACCTCATCCTCGCCTTTGAAAAGCTGGAGGCGCTGCGCTACCTGCATTATCTGAAGGAGGGCGGCACGGTGCTGTACTCCACGCAGGAGATCATGCCCATGCCCGTCGTAACGGGCGCGGCGCAGTACCCTGCGGGCATCGAAGACGTGCTCGGCTGCGCGGGCATCGACGCGCTTTCGCTCGCGATCGAGGCAGGCAATTCCAAGGCGGCGAACGCCGTCATGCTCGGCGCGCTGTGCAGGCGCCTGGGATTCGACCGCGAAAAATTTGAAAGCGCGCTGCTTTCGAGCATCCCGCAGAAAACTGTCGAAATGAACAAAAAAGCATTTGCGCTCGGTTACGCCGCGGCGTGACGCAGGGCGCGGATGAGAGGGGAAATATGACAAGGAAAAGCAAGGTAAAGGATTATATCTATCAGCCCGAGTACGAGTGTCTCTCCCGTTCGGAGATGGAGGCATTGCAGAGCGAACGGCTGAAAAAGACGGTGAAGCTCGTCTACGAGAACTGCGCGCCGTACCGTGCGAAAATGGACGCCGCAAAGCTTACGCCGGCGGACATAAAGTCGGTCGCGGACCTTCATAAACTGCCGTTCACCGTCAAGCATGACCTGCGCGAGGCGTACCCGTTCGGGTTCTACTCCGCGCCCCAGCGCGACATGGTGGAGATCCATGCCTCGTCGGGCACGACGGGAAAACTGACCGTCGTCGGCTATACGCAGAACGACATCGACGTGTGGTCGGAGGTCGCCGCCCGCTCGCTCGCCATGACGGGCGTCACCAAAGATTCCATCGTGCACGTCGCCTACGGCTACGGGCTGTTTACGGGCGGTCTGGGTGCGCATTACGGCGCGCAGAAGATCGGCGCGAGCACGGTGCCCGCGAGCGCGGGCAACACCATCCGCCAGCTCACGCTGCTGCGCGATTTCGGCGCGACGCACCTGTGCTGCACGCCTTCGTACGCCATTTTCCTCGGCACGGAGATACAGAAGGCGGGTATGAACATCGATGACTTTTCTCTCGTCGGCGGCGCGTTCGGCGCGGAGCCGTGGACGTACCAGATGCGCGACGAGCTGGAGCGCCTTCTGCACATCGACGCGCTGGACATCTACGGGCTTTCCGAAATCAGCGGCCCGGGCGTTGCCATGGAGTGCATGGAGAAGAGCGGCAGCCATGTGCAGGAGGATCACTTTATCCCCGAGATCATCGACCCCGTCACGCTCGAGCCGCTGCCCTTCGGCAGCGAGGGTGAGCTCGTGTTCACGACAATTACCAAGACGGGGCAGCCGCTCATCCGCTACCGCACGCGCGATCTGTGCACGCTGACGGCGGGCAGGTGCGCCTGCGGCAGGACGACGGTGAAGATGAGCAAGGTCAAGGGGCGTTCGGACGACATGCTCATCATCCGCGGCGTGAACGTGTTCCCGTCGCAGATCGAGGCGGCGATCATGAACGTTTCCGGCGTTTCGCCGCACTATATGATCTACGTCGACCGCATCAACAACCTCGACGTGATGGAGATCGACATCGAACTTGCGGGCGACCTTGCGCCGGACAAGGTGTCGGACGTCGAATCCATCAAAAAGAAGGTGGAGACGGAGGTCAACTCGTATATCGGCGTCAGCGCGAAGATCAAGCTGTGCGAGAGCGGCAGCATTCAGCGCAGCGAGGGGAAGGCGGTGCGCGTCATCGACAGGCGCGGCTGAGAAAGAGAGGCAATACCGCGCTCCCGCGGAAGGGCGGGGGCCAATCAAATTTTTCGAATAAAGGGGGACTGCATTCATGTTGGTCAAACAGTTATCCGTGTTTATGGAAAACCGCCCGGGGCGGCTGTACAAACTTACGCACGCGCTGGGCAAGGAGGGCATCGACTTCGTGACCCTCTCCATCGCGGACACCAAGGATTTCGGCATCGTGCGCTTTATCGCGCGCGACAACGAACGCGCCTACGAGATCCTCAAAAACGAGGGGTTCACGGTGGGTATCACAGAGCTGATCGGCGTGGAAGTCGCCGACCGCCCGAACGCGCTCGCGGAGGTCGTCTCCCTCATGGAGGAGAGCGACATCAATATCGAGTACCTGTATTCGTTCGTGCTCACCAATCACAATTCCGCGAAGATCCTGATGCGCGTGAACGATACCGAGCGCGCCGTCGATCTGCTCACGAAGAAGGGGATAAAGCTTCTCTCCGAAAAGATCTTATAAAAAAATTTTTCAGGACGTATGGTTTGCCCCGCCGCCTTCGCGGCGGGGTTTGCGGGAGGTTTACAATGTGGTTTGACGAGAGTGTGTTCTATCAGATCTACCCGCTCGGCTACTGCGGCTGCGAGCAGGAAAATGATTTCGGCGAGGTGCGTCACCGTTTCGGCGAGATCGAAAAGCGCATCCCGCAGATCAAGGAAGAGGGCTTTTCCGCCGTGCTTTTCAATCCGCTCTTTGAAAGCGAGCGGCACGGCTACGATACCGTCGATTTCTTTACGGTCGACCGCCGCCTCGGCGACAATGCGGATTTCAAAGCGCTCGTGGAAAAATTCCATGCGGCGGGCATCCGCGTCGTGCTGGACGGCGTGTTCAACCACGTCGGCAGAAAGTTTTTCGCCTTCGAGGACGTGCGCCGACAGCGCGAGGGGAGCGACAAAAAAGACTGGTTCAATATAAACTTCGGCGGCAACACGAACTACAACGACGGGTTCTGGTACGAGGGCTGGGAAGGGCACAACGAGCTTGTAAAGCTCAACCTCTCCTGCGGGGCGGTGACCGACTATCTGCGCCGCGCCGTCGAGTTCTGGATCGACGAGTTTGACATAGACGGGCTGCGCTTAGATGTCGCCTATCTGCTGCCCGAATGGTTTTTCGAGTTCCTGCGCCGCACCGTGCGGATGAAAAAACAGGACTTTTTCCTCATGGGCGAAGTCATCCACGGGCAGAATTTCGGCAAAAACATCACGCCCGAGCGGCTGGATTCCGCTACGAATTATGAGTGCTACAAGGGGCTCACGTCCGCGCTCAATTCGGACAACCTCTTCGAGATCTGCCACTCGCTGGAGCGGCTGTTCGGTTCGCAGCCGTGGTGCCTGTATACGGGCAAAAACTTGTTTTCGTTTGCGGACAATCACGACGTGCCCCGCGCCTATACGGCGGTTGCAGACAAGCGCAAGCTCCCCGCGCTGTACGCAATTCTCTATTCGATGCCCGGCATCCCGTGCGTCTATTACGGCTCCGAATACGGTGCGGAGGGGAACAAGGGCAACTTCGACCGCGACCTGCGCCCGTATATCGGGGACATCGACGAGGGGAAGTGCCCCGCCCTTACGGCGCTCATACAAAAGCTGAACGCGGTGCGGCGCTCCGAACGGGCGCTCGCGTACGGCAGTTTCGAGAAGTGTGTGCTCAGCAACAGGTACATGTGTTTTAAGCGCGAGCATGCGGGAGAGCGCATCTACTGCGCCTTCAACATTTCGGACGGCGACGTCACCGTGCGCGTGGAGGAGTGCGAGGGCACGGATCTGCTGACGGGCGAAGTGCGCAACCTCAACGACATCTATCTGCCGCCCTTTGCGGTGAAACTGTTTAAAAAGAACGTATAAAAACGGGGACGGCAGGTTCCGTCCCGGAGAGAGGAATATAAGTGGACTGGACGATCTTTTTCTACGTCGCGATCCTGCTCGCATATTTTGCCGTGATGATCCTTATCGGCGTGCGCAGCCGCAAGAGCGCGCGCTCGGTGCAGGGGTTTGTTTTGGGCAGCCGCTCGGTGGGGCCGTGGCTCTCGGCATTCGCCTACGGCACGTCCTATTTTTCGGCGGTCATCTTCATCGGCTATGCGGGGCAGTTCGGCTGGGACTTCGGCATCGCCGCGACGTGGATCGGCATCGGCAATGCGCTCCTGGGTTCAATGCTTGCATGGGCGGTGTTGGGCCGCCGCACGCGCGTGATGACGCAGCGGCTGGATTCCGCGACCATGCCCGACTACTTCGGCAAGCGTTTTGCGGACAATAGGCTCAAACTTGCGGCGTCCGTCATCGTCTTTGTCTTTCTGATCCCGTATACGGCGTCGCTGTATAAGGGGCTCGGCTCGCTGTTTGAAATGGCGTTCGGCATCGACTATTGGATCTGCATCATCATCATGGCGGTCATCACGGGCGTGTACGTCATCGTCGGCGGGTACATGGCGACGGCGTGGAACGACTTTATCCAGGGCATCATCATGCTCTTCGGCATCGTCGCGGTGGTCGTTGCGGTCGTGCTGAATTTCGGCGGGCTCTCCGCCGCGCTCGGCGAACTTTCGCATACGACCGCCAACGGCATCGACGGCGCATATGTCTCTTTCTTCGGCCCGGACCTCTACGGGCTGGTCATGGTCGTCATCCTCACCAGCCTCGGCACGTGGGGGCTGCCGCAGATGGTGCAGAAGTACTATGCCATCAAGGACGAGGGCTCTATCAAGAAGGGGATGATCATCAGCACGCTGTTTGCGCTCATCGTCGCGGGCGGGTGCTACTTCCTCGGCGGGTTCGGCAGGCTGCTCGGCGGCGACTATTCCGGCAATTACGATGCGATCGTGCCCGCGCTCATCTCCGATTTGAGCCCCGTGCTCATCGCGCTCGTGCTCGTGCTCGTCGTGGCGGCGTCCATGAGCACGCTCGCGTCGCTCGTCATGAGTTCGAGTTCGACGATCACCCTCGACCTCATCAAGGGCGTGCGCAAAAAAGAGACCTCCAACCGCAGTCAGATGCTCATGATCCGCATCTTTATCGCGGTCTTTATCGTCATCAGCGCGGTCATCGCCATCGTGTATGAGGAGTTCAAAGTCTCCTTCATCGCGCAGATGATGGGCGTGAGCTGGGGCGCGCTCGCGGGGGCGTTCCTCGCGCCGTACCTGTTCAGCCTGTATTGGAAACGCACGACCAAGGCGTCCTGCTGGGCATGTTTTGTCTTCGGCGTTGCGATGAGCATTGCGGCGTTCATCGTCTCCGTGCTCAACTCCTCGGGGGTGCTCCCGGATGCGTTTACGGGGTCTTTCATCTACAAGTATTTCTTCGGCTCGTCCATCTACGTCGGTTCCTGGACGATGATCATCGGCTTTGTGATCGTGCCCGTCGTTTCGCTGTTCACGAAAAAGCCGCCCGAAAAGACGCTTGAACCGCTTTTTGCGCCCTTTGCGCTCCGCCGCGAAGAGGTCGCCGCAGCCGGGCGGCAGGGAGAGGCTGCTCCCGCGGAAGGGGACGGAGCGGAGAGCGATGCGCCCGATGTACGGCAGGGGGCGGAACGATGCGAAGGGGAGGAAAAATCTTCCGGCGAATAATGCGCCGCGAACAAACTGCATGAGGATTTATACACGCCCCGCGGCGCCGCCGCGGGGCGTAAATCATGGGGCATGCTGCATTGTTCGGTTTTTGTACGTTTCGGAGCGCCGGGAAGGCGTCTCCGAAAATTTTCATTTTCAGGGAAAATTATTTTGTAATTTTTGTCATAAAAACCCGTGATATTGTTGACAAAAAAAATCGGCTCTTATATAATAGCAGTGTCGATGTCATAAGAATCAATGACAATGACATTGAGGATCTATGAGCGAACAGGTGAAAGCAAAACAGAAAAAACACCGCAAGATGTCCCGTAAAAAGAAAGTTCTTTTTACGGTGCTTTGCGTTGTCCTCGTCGTTGTGGTCGGAGTGGCAATCCTCTTTGCCGTCGGCGCAAAGGGCTCTACGGAGACGATCCTTCCGAACAATACGGTCAATATCTGCATGACGCCGCCCAAAGACGGATCAAAGCCCGAAGAGTACAGCGCCACGACCAACGTGGGATATATCATCGGGCGTTTAAGCGAGCGCACGTTTTACCATACCGACAGCACGGCAGAGGTCAGCGCGACCACGATGGGCATCAACGTGCGGCAGGATATTTACGCCACGAAAGACTACAAGGACGGCGTGATGATCACCTCGCAGGTGAGCGTCAGCGGGAACGAGACGTTTGCGCCCTCGAAAGCGATGCAGAAGTTCTTCGGGGAGGGCAGCGTCGTCGTGCGCAACGCCGCGTCTGACCGCGCCGACGACTGGAACGGCGCCGATACCGAGTGGGGCAGCGGCGCGCCGAGCGCGATCTATACGAACGACGAATATCTCGCAAAATACGGTCTCCCCGCAACGGAGATCTGCGACTTCATCATCAACGAGGAGACGATCGTCTCCGAATCGGAAGTGACCATCGATGCATCGACGGGCCTGTATTCGCTTACCGTCGATCTGGACACGACGACCTCCGTTGCGTACTATCTCAACAATATGCGGACGATGGGGAATCTCTCCACAAATCCCGAGTTCAAGACGGTGCGGATCACCTTCCGTTTTCAGGAGGATTGGTCGGTTGTCTCCATGGACATCCTTGAAGAGTACGATACCTACGTTTCGCTCTTTACGGCGGCGACCACGGGCAAGACGACGGTGACGTTCTCTTACGACGAAGCGGACGTAGACGTCTCCGACTATGAAGAGTATTTCATCAACTATGCCACGGCGGCGCCTACGGGTGACGAAGAGCAGGAGACAAACGCTACGACGTATTTTACCGAAGGCTTTGCGTCCGTGCTGAACGGCAGATCCGTCTTTGCGGTCGATGCGGTCATCGCGGGCGAACCTGTTTCGGGCGATATCCTCCTCGATATGTCCATGAGCGGGGAGACTTTTGCCATCAACGCACTGCAGGTGCAGCTCGGCGATCTTGCGATCTCCTACGAAGGGGATGCGCTGTACGTGCAGTACAAAGATCTTACGGGCAAACTTGCGGCGGACGACCTTTCTTCGCTGTTCGGAAGCCTGCTCGGCGGCGCGGAAGGCGGATTTGACGCGAACGCGCTCCTCGGCGAGCTTCTCGGCGGCACGCTGACGGAGACGGAGACTTCCGCGACCCTTTCGAGTACGCTCTCGCTCGGTTCGCTGGAGATCCCCATTGAATTCGGCTTTGCCGTTTCGCAGGACGCAGAGGGGAACAGGCAGATTGATTGGTCGTACATAGACGCGTCTCTCTCCGCGGCGGGGGTGGATGTTTCGCTGCATGTGGCGCCCGAATCCGGAGAGGACACCTCTTTTATGCAGATCGATACGGAGAACGCCGTCGACCTTGCGGCATATGTGAATGACATTCTTGCGCTCGTCGCGGGCAAAGATTACAGGCTGACTGCGGCGTACGCGGACGGCGGGCTTTCGGTCGCCGCCGACCTGCGCGTGCAGGTTTTGGAGAGCGGGTTCGCGCTCGCTGGCATGGTGAACGTGGCGTACAAAAACCTGTCTCTGCCGCTCAATGTGACGCTCGCGGGCGATACGGTGTATCTCTCGCTGTATAACGTAAAACTTTCCGCAACGTTTGAAGAACTTGAAACGGCGGTCGAAAAGGTCGTGCAGCTTGCGGGGCTGACGCTGCCGTCGCTCGGCGACACGCAGATCGATATTCCTTCGCTTGTCGCACAGCTTCTGCGCATCGATTACAACAGCGTGATCGAAGAGCTGACGCTGACGGACAGCGCACTCACGCTGAAAGTGAACGCGGACGAAATCCTTTCCGCGCTGCTCGGCGAAGAGACGGGCATCGGCACGATCACGGCAGCGTATACAATGGGCGAGGGCTTTGCCGCGGAAGTCATGGGCGCGGCGCTCGGGTTCACGGCGTCGGGCGAGACGGGCGCGATCACTGCTCCCGCCGATAAGGACGGGTATGTGCCGCTCTCGGAGCTGCTTGCCTTTGTCGATCCCGTGGCGGAGATGATCGAAGCACAGTCTGTTGCGTTTGAGCTGAATACGGACGTGACGGTCGAGGGCATAAAGCTCAACCTGTTCGCAGACGGAAAGATCAATTTTGCGAACGGCGTGCAGCTCTATTGCACGCTGCAAGCCAAGGCGTACGGCGCGGACGGGGTGCCCGGCGAACTGATCACGCTGCGCCTCGCCTATGCGGACGAAAAGCTGTATGTGTTGTTCGGCAATGCTGCGGCGTACGTAACGGCGGACGATCTGAGCCGCTTCGCGGCGCTGTTCTCGGGCGCGGAAGCGGATACGGCGAACGCGCTCGCGTCGCTCGTCTCTTCCATCGATTTCAATGAAATTTTGCAGGCGTTCACGTTGTTTGTGAACGAGAATGACGCGTTGGCTGCGTCCTTCGACCTCTCCGTGCTGCTCGGCGAACAGTTCGGCAATATCGGACTTACGGCGGAGGTCAGAGACGGCGCCGTGGTGCTTACGCTCGGCGATA
>JAGHJD010000039.1 GCA_017886895.1 Clostridia bacterium
ATGACGTGACGCGATCGGCGTTTGGCTTTGCCTTCCGTATGGCAGACCTGCGGCGCAACGAGCGCTGTTCCGTCGCCGCGTTCGCGGCTCCTTACAAGTCCGGCCAGTAGCTCCAAGCAAGCCCCCGAATTTGTGTTCGGGGGCTTTGTCTGTTTTGGAAAGCTGTACCGCGGCGGGAAAAGCCGCTCATTGCAGACAGAGCCGCAGCCGTCCGTTCCCGCAAATTTCGCGCGCATTCGTCCAAAGCGCGCAAAATTTCCGCTTGCGGCAGGGGGTATAATGACCGCAGGATCGCGAAAGGGAAAGCCGCGCCCGTCGGGTCGGCGGCAAAAAAATGCTGCGGTATGAAAACGTTCGGGCAAACGAAACGAAAATCGCAAAGACGCCTGTGTGCGGCGGCAACGGGCGCAGTAGCTATCGCAAAGGCGGCAGCGGTGCAAAAGGGATAATCAAAACCGCTACCGCAAAGGCGGCAGCGGTGCAAAAGGGATAATCAAAACCGCTACCATAAAGGCGGCAGCGGTGCAAAAGAAACAGCCAAAACTGTTGCCGCAAAGGAGCTTGCGCGCGGCGCGGGAGGGGTGCGGTGACGGTCTATCTCGATCTTCTCATCCTTGATAACTTCTGCGCGGATGCGGCGCTTTTGTACTGTGCGGTCAGGACGGTGCGCGGCGAGGCAAAGCTGTGGCGCATCGCGCTCGCGGCGTTGCTCGGGACGGCGCTCGGCGTCGGCTATACCGTGCTCTGCCTGTTCTATGCGATCCCCGTGCCCGTCGACCTGATCCTCAAATTCGGCGTGACGCTCGTCCTGCCGTGGTGCGCGCTGCGGGCGAAACGGCGGCGTACCTACGCGCTGTGTTCGCTCGCCTTCCTCGCGTATATGGCGGCGTTTGCGGGGCTGCTGACGGCGTTCTTCTCGGGCGCACAGCCGCAGGAAGGGGAGGGAACGCTCGTCTACACGGTCGCGGGGCTGCCGTCGGGCGTGCTCGTGCTGGCGGCGGTGGCATTCGCCTTCCTCGCCGCACGCACAGGGAGTGCTCTTGCGCGCAGGGCGAAGGCGTCCGCGCAGCTCTGTACCTGTAAGCTGGTCCTCGGGGAGAACTCCGTCACCGTCCGGGCGCTCATCGACACGGGCAACAAACTGTGCGACAAGCGGGGGCGCGCCGTGCCCGTCGCGGACCCTGCCGCCGTGTTCGCGCTCTTCGCGGACACGCTGCTTTCCGCCCGCACCCCCTGCGAGGAGATCTCAGTGACGACGGTCAGCGGCACGTCCGCGCTGAAAACCTTCCGCATCGACGCTTTGGAGATATATTGTGCGGACAAGACGCATATCATAAGAGATGTGACGGTCGCGCTGGGTGCGCGCCCGCTCGCGGGGGAGTACGGGCTCATCCTGCCCTCGTCCTTTACCGAAGAGGAGAATTTCGCGAGGGGAGGGAAGGAACAATGCTGAAACTTTATGAGCGCGTCCGCAGTTGGCTGCGCGCCGTGCTCGGGCAGGGTGCGGAGAACACGGTCGACTACGTGTGCGGCAGCGAGGCGCTGCCGCTGCCGTACAGCGCGGAGGAGGAGACCGACCTGTTGGGAAGGCTCTCCGCGGGGGATGAGGCGGTGCGCGGCGCGCTCGTCGAGCACAACCTGCGCCTCGTCGTGTATATCGCGCGCAAGTTCGACAACACGGGCGCCGACCCCGACGACCTCGTCTCCGTCGGCACGATCGGGCTCATCAAGGCGGTCAATTCCTTCCGCCCCGACAAGAACAGCAAGCTCGCAACCTACGCCTCGCGCTGCATCGAGAACGAAATCCTCATGTACCTCCGCCGCATCTCGCGGCTGCGCAGCGAGGTTTCCTTCGACGAGCCTCTCAACACCGATTGGGAGGGGAACGAGCTGCTCCTCTCCGACGTGCTCGGCACTGATGGTGACGCGGTTTACCGCGACATTGAAGCGGGCGTGGAGAAGGAACTTCTGCGCGGCGCGCTCAAAAAGCTGCCCGAACGCGACAGGCGCATCATGAACATGCGGTTCGGGCTGGACGGCGGCGAAGAGATGACGCAGAAGGACGTGGCGGACGTCCTCGGCATCTCCCAATCGTACATATCGCGGCTGGAAAAGAAGATCATCGCGCGCTTGAAGAGCGAGATCGGCAAGCTCGTCTGACCCCCGCGTCGTGCGGCGGGCAGGGGGTTCGGCAAGCTCGTCTGAACTCTCCGCAGGGGGGGTACGGGCAGGGGTTCGGCAAGCTCGTCTGAACTCTCCGCAGGGTGTGGAGGGCAGGGACTGCAAGCTCGTCTGCGCGTTTCCGCGCGGCAACGCGGCAGGCAGAAAAAGCGGATAAATCCGACTGTAATGCCGTAATTCTCCCCGCAATCCCATAAATTTCTAAAAAACAGAGTACTATGCGATACATAATCTGCGTAAAAAAGGCGCATACCAACCTCATGGCGGTACATAACGGAGGTGGTCATGCGAAAAGTAGAGATCTGCGGGGTGGACACGGCGGGGCTGCCGCTGCTCACGGCGAAGGAGAGTGACGAGCTGATGCACAGGCTCAAGGCGGGCGACGCCGCCGCGCGCGAAAAGTTTATCGTCGGGAACATGCGGCTCGTTCTCTCCCTCGTCAAGCGGTTCTGGGCGAGCGACGCGAACGCAGACGACGTGTTTCAGGCGGGGTGTATCGGGTTGTTGAAGGCGATAGACAACTTCGATCTCTCCGTCGGCGTGCGGTTTTCGACGTACGCCGTGCCGATGATCCTCGGCGAGATTAAGCGGTTTTTGCGCGACGGCAATTCGCTGCGCGTCTCCCGCTCCATCCGCGACACGGCGTATAAAATTTTGAAGACGCGCGAAAAGCTCGAAGAGGAGCACAAGGAGGCGACGATCGCCAAGATCGCCGAGGCAATGCAGGTGCGCGAGCGCGAGGTCGTCTACGCGCTGGACGCGATCTCCGACCCCGTCTCGCTGTTCGAGCCCGTCTACAACAAATCGGGCGACGCGCTGCTGTTGATGGACCAGATCGCGGACGTCAAGAACAACGACGAGGTCTGGACGGAGCGCGCCGACCTCACCGAGGCGATGGAGCACCTCGGCGAGCGCGAGCGGAAAATTTTGTTTTTGCGCTATTTCGAGGGCAAGACGCAGACGGAGATCTCTGCGGAAGTCGGCATTTCGCAGGCGCAGGTCTCGCGCCTTGAAAAGAACGCGGTGAACACCATCCGCGAAGAGATCGCTTTCGACTGATCGGCGGCGGGGATTTTCCCCGCCGCTTTTTCCGTGCTCAGCAGCCCGTCTTGCTTTCTGCCTTTCACGCCGCAAATGGGGTGTCGGGCGGCTGTTTTCTTGCCTTCCCCTTTAGGAAAGGTGTCGGGCGGCTGTTTTCTTGCCTTCCCCTTTAGGAAAGGTGTCGGGCGGCTCTGCTGTCCGACTGATGAGGATTATGCAACCTGCGTTACGCTTTCCTGCCGTCGGTCTATATTCCGCCCCGCCCGCTCCCTTCCTGTCATCCCGAGCAGCAGCGCCGCGCAGTTTGCGCGGCGCTGCGTCGCCGAGGGATCTCTATGCCAATATCGTCCTCTTCTGTGTCATTTCGACCGAGCGTAAGCGAGCGGAGAAATCTTTGGCAATATTCCGCGCGAGTTTTATACAGTTTGTTTGGCAAAAACAAACTGTATCCGACCCACGCGCGGCGGGGCAAAGACCCGTTCGGCTCCGCGGGGCTTTCAACCCCGCTCCGTTTTTCGGCTCACAGGGGGCACAGCCCCTGCAATGCGAACGCATTGCGGCGGGCGGTCGCCCGCGTTCGCCTCAAGCGGAACGCTCGGCTTTGCCCTTGCAAGCAAGCAAAGCCTTCACGTCCCTTTAGGGTGACAAAAAAAGGGGAGTGCCACCCGCTCCTGCCACGCCGCCGCGCACTTTGTCGCGCGGCGGCGTGCGTTTTCTTGCACGGTATCTCTATGGCGGGGGGCGCTGTTCCCGCCCCTCGCCCGCTCCGCCCCCCCCCGCGCCCTGCGCACTTCGCGCCCGCGCCAATCCCGCGCCCCGCGCCGCATAGGCGGCGCGGGCACGGAGACAATAAAAGCATGCTTTACGACGCGAAACGTTTCGATTTTGAGAATAATCTGTTTCGTAGTTTTTTATTTATTTTTTCGTAGCCGAGTCTCCTGTTTTTTCGGTGTAGGCTTGACAACGCGGGGGAAGGTATTCTATAATTATTATATAGATAGGGGGGATTTTCGGCGTATGCCGCGGTCTGCCCTTTGCAGGCGGGCGGCATGTGCCGCAAAGCCTGCGGTGACGGATATTTCGGAGCCGCTTTTTTCTACGCAAAAAGCGGGTTGCAAACGTGGTTTGCAACCCAATTCGTTTTAACGGCTTTGGAATAAATAAAACACACGGGCAGGCGCGCCTATGGCGCGCGCACTGTTCGGAAAAGGGAGGAAAAATGAAGAAGAAGTTCGGCTTGTTCGCGCTTGTTCTCGCGGTGCTGCTGTGCGGCTCGCTCTTCCTGCTCGCCGCTTGCGACGAGACGGAAGAAGATCCTGCGGACACCCCTGCGACGATCAGCGTGACGGTGAACGGCACGGCGCAGACGAGCGGTGGCACGTATAGCGCGACCGTCGGTACGGCGTACACCTTTGCGGCGACCGCGTCCAACGGGAACGCGGTGACGATCAGCTACGTGTTCGGCGACGCCGCGGCAGAGGAGCTGAATGGCACGTCCTTCACGCCCGAAACGGCGGGTAGCTACACCTTCACCTTCACGGCGGAGGGCGCGACGAATTTCACGCTCACCCTCGTTGCGGCGGAGGCGGAGGTGCCGCCCGCAACGCAGTACACCGTTACATACTGGCTCGGCGAACATGCCGCGACGGGCGCGCAGGCGCCCACGGGGCAGACCGTTGCCGAGAACACGCAGATCACGCTCGCGGCGGCGGTCGAGGCGGCAGAGGGCTACGCCTTCGGCGGCTGGAATGACGGCGAAGATACCTATCAGGCGGGCACAGAGTACACCGTGACGGACAACGTCACCATGACGGCGGTGTGGAATGTGGTGCACACCCACACCTATACATGGGAAGTGACGCAAGTTCCGACGGACAGCGCGCAGGGCTCGGCGACGGGTACCTGCTCGGGCTGCGAAGCGGGCACGGACGGACACACGACGACTGTTCCCCTGCCTGTTCTGACGGAAGTGGACGCATACACGACGAATGTCAAGACGCCTGCGACTTGCACGGTCGCGAAAGTGACGACGTACACGTATGCCGCAAATACGCAGATCACCTTTGACGTCACGGGCTCGGTCGACCTCAGCGTCGCAGGGCACGGTACGAGCAATCTGACCTTTACGGCTGCAAAGGCGGCCACCTGCGTGGACGACGCATGCGGTGCGTATGTGTATTGCAGCGTTTGCGGAAAATATTATGCGGTGACGGCGGGCACGAGCCTTGACGATCCTGACCTTGCAATCAGCACGGACGCGCAGGAAAGCGCCTCTGCGTTTATAGATGAAGACACCGCCACGGGGCACAGCTACGGCGTAAGCTATGAGGACGGAATTGTCACGGCGGCGTGCTCGAATAGCGGCTGTGACAGCAGCTATACTGCTACGGTCAAGATCAGCGGCGGCGAAGACGCCACGGGGAATACCGTTCTTGCGGCAGAGAATTTTGTTTTCAATGCGGAAACGAATGTGTTTACCGTCACTCTGCCGCAGAATGCGTTTGAAAAGGACGGGTTTACCTTCAGCGGCTGGCTCGTCGACGGGGAGACGTATACCGCGGGACAGACGGTGACGGTCGCGGCGAACGGGTCGCTTGAAATCGTTGCGCAGTGGACGGCGGTAAATGTTCCGCTGATTTCTCTCTCCGTGACGGTTTATGAGGGAGAGGAGTATGAAAAACAGGTGCCCACGGTAAACGGCGGGTCTATTGGCGGAGCAGATAGCGAATTGCCTGTATGCGTCAATACGGTAATTGTTTACGCCGTAACCGTTACAAACGGTGGAGATATAACGCCTGTAATCAAATATACGCTTGATGGTGCAGAGGAACAAACGCTTAGTGTGGCATCAGGTTCGTTTACTTTTGAGAGTGCCGGTACGTATAAGTTCACTATCACGGCAGACAGTGCACAGTCATATACATATACTGTCATTGTGACCGAGCATGATTATGAAAGAGCTACCCAAGTAATTTTTGATAAACCGTCAGACAGTGCATCCGGAAAGCTGATGATTTATTGTCTGAAATGCAACGCTCCTACGGAGGGGCACAGCATTGAGGTCATACTGCCTGTTTTGACGGAAAAGCACGTGACGGATTCGTACGAAGAGGGCAAGTATACTGTTAAGACCGATGAGGCAACTTGCACGGAGAGCGGGTCGGCAACATATATCTATAATATTCCCTCGGAATACGGCGGCGGTACAATCGAGGCGGCGACGGTCACGCTCCCGCAGTTGGAACACAGCCTTACTTTCACGGAGGCACAGGAGGCTACTTGCACGGCAGACGGGCACAGCGCCTATGCGCATTGCTCCACGTGCCAAAAATACTTTGCAGTGACCGAGGGCAGCACGGAGAGCAACTTCACCATTACGGGCGACCCGCTTGATGATACGACTTCGTTTGTAATCGCGGCGACGGGGCACAGCTACGATGGTCAGCCCTACATTTCTGACGGAGCAGACGGGCATCATCAGGTATGTTCGGTATGCAGTATGCCTGGCGAAACGGTTCCACATGATTTAGAGTGGGTCACTACAGATGAAACTAATCATTGGCAGGCGTGCTCGCTTTGCAACTATATGACTGATTCGGCGGCGCACAGCTTTGCCGTTGAATATGCTGACGGAGTGGTAAGCTATCTCTGCACCGTTTGTAGGAAGACCATAGATTCTGTTTCTGTTACTATCACAGTAGCAGGCGGTACGGGTAACGTTGAAACCGCAGCATTTAGCAGAGGCGAAAGTGAGTTCATGATTGATCTCTCATTGATCGAAGTCAGCGGGCTTGCCGCAGATGTGAATGTCGTGTATTATCGTATCGCAGGTGATCTGTATGATATCAATGAAACCTATCCTTTTACCGAGGCAGTGACCATTGAAGCCGTACTCGAAGATACGCAGGCTAATATTGGCGAACTCGGCACAGGTACGCATTGGAATACGACGGCATGGAGCAGTGCACTGAAACAGGGAGACGCCATGACCATCACGGGTGAAATGATTTCCCGCGGAACTTATAACTGGGATGGCATATTTGTGCAGGTGTACAGCACAGAGAATGTGATCGGCGCTTTCCGTATTGATCGTTTCATCAACGGTGAAGAAGGATTAAATGATAATTTTGCCTATTCCACGGCTGAAAACTTTGTGTTGACCAAGGATGGCACGTACGCTGATTTTGAAGCTAATGGGATCTTTATCAATTTGATTAAGGACTGCACGCTGCGTATTACCATTGATTGGACCGATCCTGCACTCATCGAGATTACGCTTAACTTTACGGGTGTTGTTAATGGAGTGAACAGACTGCAGACGGTTTGCTACACGATCGCGGCCAAGGCGGATACACAGTTGAAAGATTCGTACACGATCGGTATTGGCTATGAAGAAGCCACTTACGCTATCTCTTCCGTGAATCGCTGTGACGGGCAGCATAGTAACACTGAACTGTTCTGCCCTGTCTGCAATGAGCTGAACAAAACGGCGCTAGATACCGCGGCAACGGAGTCGGCTACATGGGATAACGGCATTACGTTGGGTTCGGGAGCTTTTGTGATGAAGGCGACTGTCACCGGAAATGACGCATTTGGTGTGTTCTATGAGCTGATTACGCAGGTGGACGGTGATTTCACAACAGTAGACCCGGCACCGATGAGGGGCTATGTTGACGTGCATGCATCTAACGTGCAAGAGACAGGGACATTTTTCAATACGTGGGGCGCCGGAGACTACAGCTTTGATTCGACGGCAGATAAGCTGATCGTCCAGCACGGTACCCGTCCCGTCGGCGCGGAAGCGTGGAGCGGCGGTGTTTATACTATCTATGCTTTCCGCGATACGCAGGGTAACGGCATGCTGTATGTGGAATATACCAAGGACGGCGTGATTTATGGTGCAGGTGTGTACTTGCAAAACTGGGCGGAAAATATTCCTGTTCGCTTTACCGCAGTAGGCGAAATGACCGCAGGTGCAACTGTCACTGTTTCGACAGGTACATACCCTGTGGCGTAAACCGTAAAAGTGTTGCAGATAATGCTTTGAATCAAAACGGCGCAATGCTGTAAAATGCAACAACCCAAAGAGCGCGGGCAATTCGCCCGCGCTCTTTCCGCGCTCTTTCCGTTTGAAAAATATGTTCCGTTCCCTTGACAAATGGGGGATTGTGGCGTATAATAAAATCACAACAAGGGCATGACCTTTAACGGTTAGCCTCTGGTTTGGTAAAAATAACCGCCGCAGTTGCTAGCGTGGGCGGTTATTTTTTTATGGTTATGTAGATTCTGCTCCGAGTCACTTTGAAAGAAGTGATGATTCCCGCATCGATCAATTCGAGCAGGAACAGGATAGAAAAACCCATACAACCACCTCCTTCGGGAAAAATTTCTCATCATTTTCCCCTCGGGAGGCTAACCGCCTGAGGAAATACCCTTGTTGCTTATCAATAAATGTACAAAATAGCAAGGTATTTGTCAAGTAAAAATTGGCCGCCGTTTGCATAATATACAAATAGTATGTTTCGACTTTCGCGCGGGTCGCCCGCGCTCTTTCCCTTCCCGCCCGCTCCCGTTCTGTCATCCCGAGCAGCCGCGCCGCGCAGTTTGCGCGGCGCGGCGTCGTCGAGGGATCTCTATGGAAAAACTGTCCCTGTGTCATCCCGAGCGCAGCCGAGGGATCTGAGCCAAATG
>JAGHJD010000040.1 GCA_017886895.1 Clostridia bacterium
ATCAATGGCAACAGAGAAAATTATCATTATCCTTTGCGCGGGCGCGCAAAATCATGGAGGAAGAAATGGCGAAAAACGTAATGGACACCCTTCGCGAAAGGGGATTTATCAAGCAGACCGTTTACGAGGAAGAACTCTACAAATTGTTGGGAAGCGAAAGCGTCCCGTTCTATATCGGCTTTGATCCGACGGCGGATTCCCTGCACGTCGGGCATTTCATGCAGCTCATCGCGATGAAGCATATGCAGGATGCGGGGCATAAACCGATCGTCCTCATCGGCGGCGGCACGGGCATGATCGGCGACCCCTCGGGCAGAACGGACATGCGCCTGATGATGACGCGCGAGACGGTGGACTACCACTGCGAGTGCTTCCGCAAACAGATGGCGCGCTTTATCGACTTTGAGGGCGAGAACGGCGCGGTCATGGTCAACAACGCCGACTGGCTGCTGAACCTCAACTATATCGACTTCCTGCGCGAGATCGGCGTGCACTTCTCCGTCAACAAGATGCTCTCGGCGGAGTGTTTCAAGTCCCGCTACGAGCGTGGGCTGAGCTTTTTCGAGTTCAACTACATGCTCATGCAGGCGTACGATTTCCTCGTGCTGTACCGTAAATACGGCTGCAAGCTCGAGCTGGGCGGCGACGACCAGTGGAGCAACATTTTGGCGGGCGCGGACCTCATCCGCCGCAAGGAACAGCAGCCCGCGTTCGCGATGACGTTCACGCTGCTGACGACCTCGGACGGGAAAAAGATGGGCAAGACGGCGAAGGGCGCCGTCTGGCTGGATGAGAACAAGACCTCTCCCTACGAGTTCTACCAGTACTGGCGCAACACGGACGACGCGGATGTGGAGAAGTGTTTCAAACTGCTGACCTTCCTGCCGCTCGACGAGATCTCCGCGCTGTGCGCGCACAGGGACGAGCGCATGAACGCCGCCAAGGAGCGGCTCGCGTACGAGCTCACCAAGCTCGTGCACGGGGAGAAGAAGGCGGACGCGGCGCAGGCGCAGGCGCGCGCGGCGTTCGGTGGCGACGCGGCGAACATGCCGACGGTGCAGATCCCCGCGGATACGGCGGCGGTCGCGGACGCGATGGTCGCGGCGGGCGCGGCGAAGTCCAAGAGCGAGGCGCGCAGGCTCATCGAGGGCGGCGGCGTGAAGATCGACGAGGAGAAGATCGAAAGCGCAAACGCGGAACTTCCTGCGTCCGCGAAGGAACGGGGCGAATTCGTCCTGCACAAGGGCAAGAAGACGCATATCCGCGTCATCCTGAAATGAGCTATCGGAGCGTCTTTGCCCCTTCGACGTACGAAAAAGTCATCGAACGCTCCCGTTTCATCGCGGACTGCGCGCATGCGGAGAGCGAGGAGGAGGCGCGCGCCTTCCTTGCACAGGTCCGCGCGCGGCACCCGCTCGCCACGCACGTGTGCTATGCGTTCGTCGCGGACAAGGCGGGGAACCTGCTGCGCTTTTCGGACGACGGCGAGCCGCAGGGCACGGCGGGCATGCCGATCTTGGAAGTGCTGCGCAGCAAAAAGCTGCGCGAGACCGTCCTCTCCGTCACCCGCTATTTCGGCGGCATAAAACTCGGAGCGGGCGGATTGGTGCGCGCGTATGCGGGCACTGCCGCCGAGGCGCTCGCGGGCGCGGAGATCCGCGAGTACAGGGTCTGCCGCACGCTGCGCGTCTTTGTCGGCTACGAGCAGTTGGACGCGCTGAAAAAATTCCTCGCCGCGCGGGGCGCCGCTCTCGCCGGTACGGCGTATGCGGGCGACGTGTGCGTCACGCTCTCCGTGCCCGAAGAGGAGCAGGCGGCGTTTTCCGCCGCGCTTACGGATTTCCTCGCGGGCAGGGTGCGCGTCGCCGCGGGGGAGACGGGCTGGGCGGCGTTCCCCGCCGGATAGAGGCGGGAAAGGAACGCCATTCAAAAAACCGATTGCGGCGATTTGAATTATCCGTTTTGTAAATTGTTTACAAACGGTGCCGCGCGTGCTATAATAGCCGCAAAGAGAGAAAAAACGCAGGAAAAAAGTCCGCGCCGAGGCGCGGCGGGAGGGAGCAACATGGAACTTCAGATCATTAAAACGCAGCATCCGAAGGAAAAACCCGCCAAGGGCGCCAAACTCGGGTTCGGCAAAATTTTCACCGACCACATGTTCACCATGCGCTACACGGAGGGGCAGGGCTGGCACGACGCGAAGATCGAGCCGTACGGCCCCGTCGCGTTCGACCTCGCGACGACCGTCTTTCACTATGCGCAGGGCATCTTCGAGGGGCTGAAGGCGTTCAAAAACGAAAAGGGCGAGATCCGCGTGTTCCGCCCCGACGAGAACTTCAAGCGCATGAACCGTTCTGCGGAGCGCATGTGCATCCCGCAGATCGACGAGCAATTCGTGCTGAACGGGCTGTTTGAACTTCTGAAGATCGAGAAGGACTGGATCCCGACGGAGCCGGGCACGGCGCTGTATATCCGCCCGTCCATCATCGCGACCAACGTGATGCTCGGCGTGCACGCGAGCAGGGAGTACCTGTTCTTCATCATCCTCTCGCCCGTCGGCAGCTACTATGCGCACGGGCTGGCGCCCACGCGCCTTCTGGTCGAGGACTACTACACCCGCGCGACCATCGGCGGCACGGGCGAATCCAAGTGCATCGCCAACTACGCCGTCAGCTTGAAGGCGGGCGAAGAGGCGGAGAAGAAGGGGTTCGACCAGGTGCTCTGGCTGGACGCGAAGGAGAAGAAGTACGTCGAAGAAGTCGGGTCGATGAACATGTTCTTCGTCATCGGCGGCGAAGTCGTGACCCCCGCGCTCGTCGGCTCCATCCTGCCCGGCATCACGCGCAAGAGCTGCATCGAACTTCTGAAAGCGAACGGCTATAAGGTCTCCGAGCGGCGCGTCTCCATCGACGAGGTGCTCGAGGCGCAGAAGAACGGCACGCTGAACGAGGCGTTCGGCACGGGCACGGCGGCGGTCATTTCCCCCGTCGGCATGATGGAGTACAAGGGGCAGGACTACGTCGTCAACGGCGGCGAGATGGGACCTGTCACCAAGTGGCTGTACGACACCATCACGGGCATTCAGAGCGGGCGGCTGCCCGACCCGCACGGCTGGGTCGTCAGGCTGTAAAGAGGAGCGGGCATGGCGCTGCTGGATAAACTTTTCAAAAAGAAGCCGAAGGAAAAGAACGTCGTGCGGTTCTGGAAGGAGTTTGAAGAACACGCCGACCTCCATTACGCGATCCTCGCCGAGGGCGAGGAGGGCGAGGACTACGACTGGCTCGAGGATCTTCTGCGCCGCAGGATGAACGAGTGCTGTGACGGCGCGGAGGCGCCGTACGAACTCAGGCTGGAGTACTACCGCGACCCGATCCGCATCGTATTCGGCTGCAACGGGAACGGATTTCTCACGCAGATCGGGGAGTGGCTGCAGGTGCATTACCCCGAGGCGCTGCGCGGGAAGATCGATTTTGCCGTGGAACCGTGACCGACCGTCCGCGCACGATAAGACCGTGCGCGGGCGTTTGTTTGGCGCTTTAGCATGAATAAACCCCCAGTTTTACTGGGGGAAGATAAAAAAATGCTTTAGCAAATTTTATAATTATAGAAGTTTACCATATTGCTAATGCGATTTTGCCCCTTTATAGTAAGAGGA
>JAGHJD010000009.1 GCA_017886895.1 Clostridia bacterium
ACGTATTATAGAAATCGCGTGCGTTCACCCCTTTCCCTAAGAGCCGAACGTTTTCGGCAAATTGGGTGCGCTTAGGCAAAAGTGTCATTTTGCCACGCGCAGAAAATTATTAAGCAGGTTCACGAAATTTTTTTCGAGCTGATGAAAAAAATTTCCGTGATTTCAGGGAAAAACCGAACGTTTTCGGCAAAAGCGGCGGGCGCGAATGCGCCCGCCGCGTTGTGTTTAATTGGTTCAAATATAAATCAATCTGCATAAGCGCGCAGCCCGAGCAGATAATCGAGCGACGCGTTCAGGCACTCCGCAAGGCGGAGCAAATGCGCCGTTTGCGGATAGGAACGGATCTTCTTCCATTTGCTGATCACGCCCGACTTGATATTGCAGAACTTCCCTACTGCATAATCGGTCATACCGCTCTTCCGCTTCAAAAAGCAATACCGCTCATAAAACGTATCGGGTTGCACAACCAAAACAAGGTTCTTATTATCCGAAAGCCCGAACAGATAATCGGCAGAAATGCGATATTGCCGCACGATGCGCACCAATACGAGCGCATCGGCAAAGTGCTCTCCGTACAGCCAACGGCGGACAGCGGCAACGTCGCATGCCACATTGCCCGCAAACGCCGTGACCGTAAGCCCCTCATCCTCCATCAGCTCCCGCAATGACTCCGCAAAAGACTCTTTTGCCGCTTCTTCCTGCATATCCGATACTCCTTCTCATCACTATTATGACGAAAAGTAAGTATCCAATTCTAAAAATGTTTTAGAGTAACTATCGACCCTATAATCTACACAATGCAATAATTCGACAAAAATAGATTTTATACGACAAAATCAGTCATGCGCATTTGCTTGCAAATGTTTTAAAGTAACTATACAATAGAATTATAAAATACAAAGGAGGGTCATACGATGAAAAAGGGCGACTTGCTTTGCTTTTTGCAGACGATCCTGCAAGACGAACTGATCGCACAGATCGAATTACAGGACAATCTGCTGACCGTCTGCTTTCCGGACGGCACATTCCGTACTATTGTTGTTCTATAACTACAAACGCGGCGGGCGCGAATGCGCCCGCCGCACTGTTTCTGTTTTTCCGCCGCTGAACGGCTCCTTTTACACCTGATACTTCGCCTCGGCGGCGGGAGCGCTGTCGAGCTCCTGCTTTTTCGCCTCGTACCCGGGCTTGCCCAAGAGCGCGTAGGTCGCCTGCTTGCCCGCCTCGACGCCCGGCTGGTTGAAGGTGTCGATATTCAGCATCGCGCCCGCGTACGCCGTCTGCAGTTCAAACAGGTACATCAGCTCGCCGAGGGTGAACGCGTTGACCGCGGGCAGCTCGATGGTGTAATTCTGCCTGCCCGCCTTGGCGAGCGCATACGCCGTCGCCTTGTTCTCCGCCTGGATGAGCTCGTTCATCGTATGCCCGCCGAGGAAGGAGACGTCGGGAATGTCCTCGCAGCCGTGCGGGATCTCCACTACCGTGCGGTAGTCCTTGACGGAGAGGAAGGTCACGACCTTATCGAAGGGGCCCTCCGTATAGAGCTGCACCTGCGAGTGCTGGTCGGTCACGCCCAGAGACTTGACGGGAGTCTGCCCGACGTTGCAGGGCTTGCCGTCGAGGGTCACGTTCTTGCCGAGGCTCTCCGCCCAGAGCTGGCAATACCAGTCCGCCATGAGCTTGAGGCTGTCCGCATACGGCATCATGACGCCGACGTTCTTGCCGCGCTTCATCGCCATGATCTGCAGCACGGCGCAGGCGAGCGCGGGGTTCTTGGAGACCGAAGGCTTGGAGCATACGCCGTCCATGTACTTTGCGCCCGCGAGCATCTCCTTGATGTCGATGCCGAGCACCGCCGCGGGCAGCAGCCCCACGGGGCACAGCTCGGAGAACCTGCCGCCGACGCCGTCGGGAATGACGAACGCCTTATAGCCGAACTCCCTGACGAGTTTGATGAGGTTGCCCTTCTTCTCGTCGGTGGTGGCGATGATATTTTCCGCCGCCTTGTCACCGAGCGCCTTTTTGAGAATGTCGTTGATGACGAGATACTGCGTCATCGTCTCGCTGGTCGCGCCGGACTTGGTGATGACATTGAAACAGGTCTTTTCGGGTTCGATGACGTCCAGAAGCGCCGCCATGCGCTCGGGGTCGACGTTGTCCTCCACATAGAACTTGGGACCCTTGCGCTTGGAAGGCGCGAGATCGTTGTAATGCAGGTGGCACAGCGCGTTGAACACGGCGATGGGACCGAGCGCGCTCCCGCCGATGCCGAGCACGACGAAATATTTGAACTTGCGGCGCACCGCCTTCGCCGTCGCGAGAATGTCCTCGACGATCGCATCCTGGTTGTACGGCAGCTCCGTCCAGCCCATCATGCCCTTGCCGCGGTTGTCGGCAACGTAGTCGAACGCGTCGGCTGCGGCTTCCTTCATCTCGTTGAGCTCCGCATCGGTGAATCCGTCGGCGCCGATGAACTTTTTCATCATATAGTTGTAGTCCAGCGTGAGCCGCATCGAATTGCGCCAATCTTTGTTCCTGTAATTCAGCATACCCAAAAGACCTCCGTTTTCTTATCACATATTTGTTTCGGCAGGACTGCCCCGCCATCTTTTATTTTAAAGCATATTCGGTGCCGTGTCAATACTTCGTCGAAAAAAAGCCGCTCTTTTGCCCAAAAAAGCGCAAAAAAGCGGCTTTCGCGCCCTATCCGCCGATCTTGTAGACGAGCTCGTCCAGATAGCCGCACGCCTGTTTCAGTTCCTCATACGCGCAGAAATCGTGCGGGTACACCTCGATGAGCAGCGCACCGTCAAAGCCCGCATCCTTCAGGCGGCGCAGGCAGGTCTCGAAGTCGAACGTGCCCCGCCCGGGGAGGCAGATGTGCCCCGCATCGTCCACGTCCGAGAGGTGCACGTGCGAGATCGCGCCCTCCATGTCTTTGATGTACATCTGGTACGGGTAGCACGAGAGGCGCGCCTGTTTTACGTCCAGCACGCCCAGAAGCTGCGGGCAGCCGCGGCGGATCGCCGAAAAGATGCCGGGCGCGTTGTACAGCGCCCAGTGCACCGTTTCGAGGCACAGTTTCACGCCATGCTCCGCGCAGGCATCCGCGATCTCGCAGAAGTTTGCGGCGAGCCTGCCGCAGTCCGCGGGGGCAGAGTTTTTCTTCAGCCGCGTGAGCGCGTGGAAGGTGTAGCGCTCCGCGCCGAAAATGTGCGCGGCGCGCATCGCCTCGTGCAGGATCGCGAACGCGTCCGCCTTGGCGCGCGGGTGCTGCGCAAAGAGCTGCGGCTCGAACTGCGTGTTCAGCACATGCACCGAATTGACGAAGAGGTTTCCGCGGCGGGACAAAAGCAGCCGCGCGAACTCCTCTTTGTATTCCGAAAAGGTCGTCAGAAAAATTTCCGTACTCTTTATCCCCAGCCCGTCCAGCACAGTGAGCGCGTCCTCGTTCATCTCGCGCAGGAACAGGCAGGAAGTAGAAACGCCCGTAAACATAGAAAACTCTCAGTAGAACAGGTCGGTCAGTTCGTCCGCCGCGCCCTCCATCAGCCCGCGCTCATGGTACAGCGTCATGATCGTAAAGCGGTCGCGGATCTTGTAGCAGTTGAACAGCATGTCACGGAACACGTTCTTGGGCACGCCGATCTCGGAAAAGCGGGTCGGGCAGCCGAAGGCGGCGAGCTGCTCCGCCGCCCATTCGGGCGTCGGCAGCGGCACGGCGAGCGCCGCCGCGATCTCCTTGCCCTCAAATTCCTCCGCAAGCGCGGCGATGCGCTTGTACAGATGCAGCGAAACGAGCGTGCCCAGCCCCACCTTCACGCCGTGGAGCGGAATGGGCTTGCCCCGCCGCAGAAAGTCCATTTCGAGGAAGTGCGACATGTGGTGCTCCGCGCCGCTCGCAGGGCGGGAGTTGCCCGCAATGACCATCGCATATCCCGAGACGAGCAGGGCGCGCATCAGATCGTTCAGCCCCGCGACGCCCCCCGCGCGGATATTCGGCAGGGACGCGACGCAGCCGTCCAGCGCGTCGCGCATGAGCGCCATCGCGTCGGCGTTGAGCGGCTCGCCCGTCAGCAGAGAAGAGAGTTTCCAGTCGGTGAGGCAGCAGAATTTTGCGAGGATGTCGCCCACGCCCGCGCCCGTCATGATACGCGGCGCGTCGCGCAGAATATCCATATCAAAAAGGATGTCGCGCACGGTGTGCGCGTTCTCGGTGACCTTGAACCCGTTTCTGATGAGCGGCGTCACGCCCGAGGCGTAGCCGTCCATGCTCGCGGCGGTCGCGAGCACGCCGCAGGGCAGCCCCAGACGGAAGGTGACGTACTTCGCAATGTCGTTGAGCGTGCCCGCCCCCACGGCGAGCACATAGCCGTACCCCTCCTTTGCACGCTCTTCCACGGCGGCGCACGCCGTCTCGTCGGCGACGGGTTCGCAGGAGGGCAGCACAAAGCTGTCCGCCGCAATGCCGCGGTCGGCAAGCTGCGCCGCGAACGGGTCGGCATAGCGGCGGGTGTTCCCGTCGGAGAGGACGAGCACGCGCGCCCCCGCAAGCCCTTCGCGGAACACGGGGTAGAACGCCGCCGAGGCATACTCCGCATTGATCCCGTATTTACGGGACAGTTCGACAATGGTCTCCATACGTAAATTGTAGCACGTTGCGGGCGGCGCGTCAACCGTTCAAAGAGCTTTTTGCGTTGACAGAACGGGCGCGGCGTGCTATACTTTTGGAAGACACAGAGGGCGCTCCCGCACGCGGGAGCGCCCCCGATGAAACCAGAAAGCGAGGTACCCGCAATGCCCTTCCGCCCCTACCGCCACAAGGCGCAGTACTATGAAACGGACACCATGAAGATCGTGCACCACTCCAACTATATCCGCTGGATGGAGGAGGCGCGCGTGGACATGCTCGAACAGATGGGGCTCGGGTACGACGTGATGGAGAGAGCGGGCATTTTAAGCCCCGTGCTCTCCGTTTCGGCACAGTACAAGTCGATGACGCGCTTTCCCGAGACCGTCGAAATTTCCGTGCGGCTCGTACGGTACACGGGCGTGCGGTTCGAGCTCTCGTATGAAATGCGCGACGCCGCCGCGGGCACGCTGCGCTGCCTCGGCGAGAGCAGCCACTGCTTTATCGACGGCAGCGGCGCCCCCGTTTCCCTGCGGCGGAAATTCCCCGCATGGGACGAACTCTTCCGCAGGTACGCCGAAGAGAGCAGGTAGAGCCGCCCGCGCGGCACATTGCCATGCCGCGCAGTTTTGCCGCATGCGGCGTACAGTCACCGCACAGACACACGGGGGGCGCGTCCGAACGGACGCGCCCTAGTTGCCACCTAATTTAACTCTTGCACAAAAAATTCTTTCCTTAACAGTCAAATCCGAAACCAATAATAATCATTATATACCAATGTGAGATATTCAGCCGCAGTTTTGGAATTTGCAAGGGCATCACTTGAAAGTTCCAATCCACTTATCATGCTTTCTGAATCAGAATACTTCCACCCTTCCGTATTTTCAAATGCTACATTCGTAAGATATCCACAATATTGAAATGCTGCCTTGCCTATATTTACTACATTTGATGGGATGGTAATCTCCTCAAGATAGCTGCATCCATAAAATGCACAAGTGCCTATGTTTTTTACACTATCACCGAATATTACACTCCTAAGATTATTACAACCATAAAATGCATATTCACCTATACTCGTTACATTACTACCAATTATAACATTTTTAATGTTTGGAGAGTAAGGTTCATTACTTTCATGAAATAAATAAGCAGGAATATTATTTACGCTGTCTCCAAACGTAACTGTAATTCCATCAGAATTAATTCCCGCATTCGAAAATACACCACCGCGGCTTACCGAGTTTATGACCACTGCTGTAGCATTATAAATAATTTCCGTAAGATTACTGCACCCTGAAAAAGCAGAGCCGCCAATAATCGTCACGTTTTTCGGAATTGTAACCTTAACAAGTTTTTGGCATCCAAAAAATGCCATTTCGCCAATACTTGTCACGCTCTCTGGGAGCATGATCTCCGTAAGAGCACTACAATACAAAAACGCCCCGTCCCCGATTCTATCAATTTTGCTGCCAATTTCCACACTCATAAGGCGACCGCAATTACTGAAAGCATACGCTCCAATATTCTTCACATTTTCACAGCCCACCACTTTGTTAAGATTTGGTCGATTTAATAAATCACTTATATAAAATAAATAGGAAGGAATGCTTGTAACATTCTCTCCAAAAACAATAGTTATGCCATTATAATAACTTCCTGCATTATAAAACACATTACTGCCACTTATCATATCCTCAACAGCTATTGCATTGTAGGAAATCCATACCAAACTGCTACAATTGCGAAACGCTCCTTCCCCTATGCTCGTAATGCTCTCCGGAATCGTGATAGCCAGAAGGCTATCGCACCCCTCAAATGCAAATTCATCAATGCCTGTCACAGGAAACCCTTTATAAGTACTTGGAATCGTGACACTGCCCTCTGCTGTAGAATCCATGTCTGTAACAGAATAAGCTGTCTCCTCTTCATTTAACGTAAAAAAAAGCTTATCTGAAACATCACGAACCGGGAATGAAGCATTTCCCTCATCCTGTTCTCCATCGCCATTCTGCTCCGAACTTTGCCCTCCCGCACCTGTTCCTTCCTCGCGCACGGCAAAAAATATGCTCAAGCCAAGCGCCAGCAGTATCAACAGTGATAAAAACAAAACAGTCAATTTTATTTTGATTTTCTCTGTCATCGTTTCTTCTCCCATCACTTATAAAAATGTGACCATCCACATGCGAAAATCGGGTAAAAAATTTATCCTCTTCAGTCTAATCATCTCTTTATCCTTATTTTGACTGCAGTATAACATATTCTCCGTAAAATTGCAAGATGTCTGCAAATAAAACATCAACGGCAATTGCAGATGTTTCTCACAAGGCAACCGATAAAAAACACTGCTTTATTGACGATGATAGAGGGGCGCGTCCGAACGGATGCGCCCCTCTTCTTCGCTATCTTCCGAGCAATCTCCTTTTCCCCGACGCTTTCCCCTGCGCACCCGAGTCGGCGGACAGGATTTTACTGAGCACCGTCTTTGCCCCGAGCAGGCAGGCGCCGATCACGGGCAGGTCCCAAATCGCGAACGAAATTCTGCTATCCACCCCGACGGCATAGCCCACCCACACCGCCAACACGAAGAACGCCAGCATGAGCGTCTCTGTCCCTCCGGCTTTGTTCGGCTTTGCCCCGCGCCCCTTCGCGTACAGGACAGAAAAGAGCACGACGAGCAGGAAACAGACCGCCATGATGAGAAATGCCACGATAAAGGCGGCGCGAGCGAATCCCGCCTCCTCCTCAGAGTCGGCGCTTGCGAGCCCCACCGTATTCTCGACCTTCCACACATGATCGGCGGCAAAAAGCTCCGTCAGCGTGTACTGCGCGGCGCCGTCGGTAAAGAGCGGATAGCACAAAAAGAGGATCACCAGCGCGGCGGCGAGCAGGAGCGCCGAAACGGTTTCAAAGACGACCCTGCTCTTATCCTGCTTTTTGCGCACGCCGAGAACATCCCACACGCGGAGATAGGCGAGCCCGTCCTCGTTCTTTGCGCGTCTGAAAAGGGCGGCGAAAATGCAGAGAACGACATTGATGCCGAAACACACATAGGGCAGGATGCCGAGCTCCCCGACCGCGATCCCCATATCCCCGAAGAATGAGGAGCTGAAAATGATATAGGCGACCATTGCGGCTGCGGAGAGAACGGTCTGCACAACAGAATCGACAAAACTATTGAAGCGTTTTTCAAAGCTGTAATCGCCCAACGACACGAATGCCATGCACAGTTCCAGAACCCCGAACAGCGCCATGACCGCATACAGTACGGTCATGACCGTGATATGCCCGTACCCGTAAAAGACGGACAGCTCCGAAACGCCCATTACGCCGCCGCGGAACAGCCCCGAAAACGCACACGGGGAGACCGATTCAAGCGCGAACCCTCCAAGCGAATAGCTGAAAACATTCACGAAAAAGAAAACGATCCCACTCGCCGCAAACAGCAGAGAGAACAGGAAACAGCCCCATTGCAGCAGGAGCGCGTTCGCACTCTTCTCCCGCGGCTGCCCGAACTCCCATTTCTGCCTCTCCTTTGCAAAAATCGCGGTGACCTCGTCCATCTGCTCCGTCTGCGCCGCCTGTGCCGCGGCGACCTCGTCCGTCAGCTCCGTCTGCGCCGTGGCATCGTCAGCCGCAGCTTGCGGCGGGGCGCTCTCCGCCGTCATGTCGCCCGCAAGCTCCTTCCCGCAGCGCGTGCAGAATTTTGCGCCCGCCGCATTCTCCTCCCCGCATGCGGGGCAGCGGGTCCCCTCTGCCGCCTTTGCCCCGCACAGCGGGCAGCGCTCCCCATCATACTCTGTTCCGCACTTTGAACACTTCATCCGTATCCTCTCCGTAAAATATTTACAGGGCAGAAAAAAAGCGTGCCCTCAACCGAAGACACGCCCTGCACCTGTATCTCCGATCGATGTCACTCAAACTTTCCGCTATATCGGGAAATAGAGATACGAAAATGCCTGTTCGTACCTCATTGGGGGTGATAATTCAGTTTGAGTGACGCAAACAGTATAGCATACCCGTTTGAAAAACGCAAGAAAATTACGGAAAAACCCGCGCGGCGGAAAAATTCCGCCGCGCGGGTTTTGTAAGACCGGGCAAAGTTCCGCGGGCGATGCGCCGCGCGAAAGCTGCGTCAGGCAGTCACTTGTTTTGCACGCAGAAACCGTGCGCCTTCAAAAAAGTGAGCGAGAGGGGCAGCCAGTTCGCCGCACGCGCAAAGGCAGGGTCCTCCACAGGGCTCGGGAACGCCTCTTCGTTGCAGACGGACATGCCGTGCGGGCCGTGCTCGAAGAGGTGCAGTTCGGCGGGAACGCCCGCGTCGTGCAGCGCGGAATACAGCCGCACCGAATTTTCGACGGGGACCGCACCGTCGTCCGAAGTTGCCCACAGAAAAGCGGGCGGCGCGGCGGGGCGCACCTTCTTTTCCAGCGAATACGCCTCGAACGGAACGGCGTCCGCGCAGAAATTCCTGAAACTGCCGCCGTGGTACTTCGCAGCGTCTGCCGTGACGACGGCATAGGCGTAGACGGAGGCATCGGGGCGGATCTTTCCGCACTCCGCGCCGAACGCGCTGACAAGCGCAGGGTCGTCCCACAGGAGAGAGATGCAGCCGCACAAGTGCCCGCCCGCCGAAAAGCCGACGGCGGCGACGTGCGCGCCGTCGATATTCAGCGCCGCCGCCTCGTGGCGCAGGTACAGCATCGCCATGCCCGCCTCCGTGAGCTGCGTCGGATAGTGCGCGGGCGCTACGCTGTATCTGAGCACGAACACATTGTAGCCCGCCGCGAAATACGCCGTGGCGACCGGTTCGCTTTCGCGCTGCGAGACCATACCGTACCCGCCGCCGGGGATGACGAGCATGGCGGGGCGCACCTTCTGCAGGTGTGCCTCCTCTATCTGCCCGTGCAGGTACCGCGTCAGCACGCCCCCTTCCGCGCTCCCGCGCGGGCGGGAGAAATAGCCGTACAGATCGACCGTATCGCAGATCATCACTTCGCCTCCGCAGGTGAAATTTCATCGATGCGCGCAAGTTCTTCCGCAGTGAACGATGTGTTCAGCGTCAGATTTTCGCGGATCTGCGCGGAGGAGGACGCGCCGATGATGACGCTGGAGACGGAGCTCTTCCGCAGCACCCAGGAGAGCGCCATCTCCGCAAGCGTCTGCCCGCGCTCCTTTGCAAGCGCGTTCAGCGCACGTACCTTTGCGAGCGTCTTTTCGTCAAACTTTTCGCGCAGGTACCCGTGTTTCTGCATGCGGCTGCCCTCGGGGATGCCGTCAAGGTACCTGCCCGTCAGAAGCCCCTGCGCCAGCGGGCTGTACGCCGTGACGGAAAAGCCCTGTTCTTCCGCAAGGCGAAGGAGCCCTTCACGTTCGCAGGTGCGCTCGAAGATGGAATACGGCACCTGGTCGAGCACGAACGGCACCTTTTCCGCGCGCAGCAGCGCGCACATTTTCTCCGCAAGGGACGCGCCGTAGTTGGAGATGCCTATGTACAGTGCCTTGCCGCTCTCGGCGATGCGTCTGAGCGCGTACGCCGTCTCTTCGAGGGGCGTATCGGGGTCTGGGCGGTGGTGGTAAAAGACGTCAACGTAGTCGATCCCGAGGTTTTTCAGGCTGCGGTCGAGGCTGGCGACAAGGTATTTCAGCCCGCCGCCGTCGCCGTAGGGGCCCTTCCAATAGGGAAAGCCCGCCTTCGTCGTGACGATCATCTCGTCGCGGTAAGCGCTCAGATCGCGCGAAAGGATGCTGCCGAAATTGCGCTCCGCACTGCCGACGACGGGGCCGTAGTTGTTTGCGATGTCGAACACGGTCACGCCGCTGTCAAAGGCGGTAAAGACCATGTTGCGCATGTTCTCGTAGCTGTCCACCGAGCCGAAGTTGTGCCACAGCCCGAGCGACACCTCCGAAAGAAGCAGCCCGCTCCTGCCCGCGCGCCTGTATGTCATGCGCTTATACCGCTCTTCAGACGGGCGGAACGTCCTGTTCTCCGTCAGCATGCGCTTTTGTTCCTGTTCGTCCATATGCTCTCCTCCGGCGCGCCGCGCCGCCATGTTTTCTGCGGTCATTGTAGACCAAAACGGCGCAAAAGTCAACCGCAGCGCATGGCAGTTTCTGCTTTTTCTGCGCAATTTGCCTCAGCGAAAACCAGCCGCGCCCGCGCCGAACAGCGCCGCCCGCTTTGCAGAGAAAACGCCGCTCTCCGCATGCGGAGCGCGGCGCCCGAAACGGCTATTCGTACTCGCTGTAATCGCGGCGTCCGCCGCAGTTCCCGCCGTCTGCGGGAGGGGGCGGGCAGTAGTCGTGCTTTTTGCGGCCCGAAGGGGGCAGGTGCGCGCCCCTGAGGTCGACGAGCACCACGTCCGCACCGATCTTTATGATGTTGCGGATGGAAATGAACAGGTCGTTCTTGCGGAAGATATGCAGTCCTCCGCGCTTGCCCGGCACGGCAATGCCGAACACGCGCCCTTCGGGAAAGTCGAACACAATATCGCACGTCCGCCCGAGGTTCCTGCCATCCACCACATTCACCACGTCTTTGCACTTGAGTTCCCTGTACGAGGTATCCACGGCTGCCTCCTCCGCCGCGCGCGCGGAGGACGCGGAATGCGGCGCAATTTGTCGTATTATATACTATATGCACAGCCGCGCGTATATTCCACTGAATTTTCTTTGCTGCAGTTCATGCGCCTGCCGCCGGAGAGCCGGAGCTCTCCCGCTCCTCCCCGTTCTCCGCCTTCGGCTCCTCCCTGCCGCCGCGGCGCAATCCGCCGATCAGCCCGACGCAGGAAGAGACGAGCAGATACAGCGGCGCAAGCACCTGCAGATAGAAGTACTTGAACAGATACAGCGCGGGGAAAAACAGCAAAAAATACGCAATGCCGCACGCGATCCTGTCCGCTTTCGCATAGGTGGCGCGTTCTCTATAAAAATACAGGCACGGAACGGCGAACACCAGCAGGTTATACCCGTAGGAGACCTTGGAAAAATACAGGAACGCACAGCACAGGAGCACGGTATAGCGCCCGTGCAGGTCCTCCCTGCCGCGGACGAGGAAAGCCATGACGGCGGTAAACAGCAGGAGCGCCGCGTGCAGGGCCATGCTGACGATGCCCATCGCAGAGGCAATGTCGGCGCCGAACAGCCCGACCGCAGAAACGGCCCAGCCCAGAATGCGGTCAAAGGAGACGTTGCTCGGGCTCTCGTCCCTCCCGTCCACGCGGTCGAATCCGACGACGCCCTTCAAAAATGCCAGGACCGTCTCCCCATATCCGCCGCTGAAACACACCAGCGGCAGAAAGACGAGGATGACGGAGTAGAGCGCCGTCTTGAAAAAATCGAGATACCGCCGCTCCTTGATGAGCAGCAGCGCGAGCACCGCGGGGTACAGTTTGAAGGCGACGGCGAGCGCGAGAAAGAGCAGCGAAAGCTCGCGCAGCGCCCGCTTTTCGCTGTCATACCAGGCGAAAAACAGGAAGATGCACGCCATTGCGGGGAGAAGCACGTTCCCCCTGCCGAAGCAGTACAGCACGGGCCCGCTGAAGAGGACGGCGAGCATCGCCCAGAGCGGCAGCCCGCCCCGCTTTTGGGCAAACTTCCAGACCGAAAAACAGAGAAACGCCGCGGAGAGCACAAAATACAGAAGGTACGTGCAGACGAAATCGGCGTTTTTATAGGCGTATTGCAAGGCGATCCCGCCGCCGAGGTAGGACTCCACCGTGCCGCGGCACAGGAGCGCGAAGGGATAGACGAGCAGGATCGGAAGGGGCGGATAGTTGGAATTGAGCGCGCCCATGCCGCCGTACGGATTCCCGCACAGCGCAAACGCCATCGTCTCCAAAAAATCCGAAAAACTGCGCCTGCCGAGCACCGAGCGCGGGTCGACGTCCAGAAAGAGCAAAAGAAGCGCTATGGCAAGACAGAGCACGTTGACGGCGGCGAAAACGAGCACAAAGACGCACGGCTTATTCAGCTTTGACCGAAGAGACCGCATGCTCTCCCCCTGCCCACAAGTTGATCGGAAACAGTATATCATCTTTGTGCGGCACTGTCAAAGGAAAAGCGGGCGTATCCCTTTTCGCCCACGAACTTATACCCTGCCGCGAAAAGCATCCCGCGCGCGGCTGAACGCCGCGCGCGGGATAACGAAAAAATCATATTTATGCTTTCGCCGCCTCGTTCACGCAGCGCAGCGCGTTGAGGCTGCGCGGGTAGCCGATGTACGGCAGGCACTGCGAGACGACTTTTATGAGAAATTCCCGCCCGTTGCCGACGCGCATGTTCGCCGCGGCATGGCTTACAAGCTGCGGCTCGCAGCCGCCCTGTGCGGCGAGGAAACAGAAGGTGATGAGCTCCCTCTGACGGAAGTCCAGCCCGCCGCGGGTATAATAGTCGCCGAAACAGTTGTCGACGAGCCATTTGTTGACCTGCCCGTTCGTCTCCCGCCCCGCTCTTTTTTTGCGGAACGGAGTGTCTGCCCCGCTTTTTTCCTAAGTATAGCACTTTTTTCACCGCTGTGCAAGCCTGCCCGCCCCTCCCTCACGGTTCTTTTCTTTTTCCGCGCGATCGCAAAAACTTCGCAAGGTTGCCGACAAGGATGCGCTCCGTCTCCTCTGCAGAGAACCCCTCCCGCGCCAGCATACCGCGCAGCGCCTCCGCCTGCGCATAGCCGCGAAGATCTGCGGGCAGATCGTCCGTGCCGCAGAAATCGGAGCCTATGCAGATATGCGCGACGCCGAACTTCTCCGCGCCGTACGCGATATGGCGGACCGCATCGAAGGCGCGCGCCCTGCCGCCCGTGAGAAAGGCGCCCACGAAGGCGACGCCGATCAACCCGCCGCGCGCGGCAATCTCGCGCGCCTGCCAGTCGCAGAGGTTGCGCGGGTGTTTCCGCACGGCGGCGAAACAGGAGTGGGAGGCGACCACGCCGTACGGCGCGCAGTCGAGCACGTCGCAGAAGCTTGACGCGTTCAGGTGGGATACGTCGACGCAGATCCCGCTCTCCGAAAGGGCGCGAACCGCCTCCTTCCCGAGCGGCGTGAGGCGCGCCTCGCTCAGGCACCCGCCCGCGAGCCCGTTTTCGCCGTTCCACGTCAGCGACGCGTACACGGGCCGCCAGCCGCAGATGCGCGCAGAGCGCTCCCGCGTGAAATAGCCGATGTCCTCCAGCCCGAGCCACAGCCCCTCCGCCCGTTCCGCATTGAACCGTTCCGCGATCGCGGCGACCCCGGAAAAACTGCGCCCGCCGCGGAACACGGCGCACACCGCGCCCGCCGTCCGCCCCTGCGGCACGGCGTCCTCCGCCGCGCCCTCTTTCGTGAGTGCGTCGTTGTGAAAATCGCATATCATCCGTATAGTCTATGCGCACCGCCCCCACCAAAGTCCCGACGGACCGAAATCCCCGCCAAAGTCCCTGCGGGCTGAAATCCCCGCTAAAGTCCCTGCGAACCGAAATCCCCCGCCGAAATCCCCGCCAATACCCCACAGCGTCAATTCTGCCATGGACGCCGAACCGCTTTGCAGGGCAAAGCGCACCCCGCCGCGGCGCGCAGGCAGTTCCGCTCTCGCCCGACGCACCGCCGCACGAAAAAACAGGGCGCGCGGGCGCCCTGTCTCTCAGTCTTTGATAAAGTTGCGGAACACGTCCATCATCTCGTCGGAGACGACGTGTTCGATGCGGCAGGCGTTTTCTTCGGCAAGTTCCCTGCCCGCGCCCAGCCTGATCAGCGCGGCGGTCAGAACGCGGTGCCGCTCGTAGACGCCCTCCGCCTTCTTCCTGCCCGCTTCGGTAAAGGCGAGGTTGCCCGTCTCTTCGTCTATCGTGATATATCCCTTTTGTTTCAGGAGGTTGACGCCGCGCGACACGCTGGACTTGACATAGCCGAGTTCGTCGCAGACGTCCACAGCCCGCACATTCGGTCTTGTGCGGTGCAGCAAGAGTATCGTCTCCAGATACATTTCTTCGGATTCGCGGACGCGTTTCAGGCTCATGGGCGGCTCTCCTCCTCTGTCTGTACCGATTATACCCCATCCGCGCCCAAATGTAAAGGAAAATCCCCCGAACAGGCAGCGCCGCGCCCGTTCCGCCGCCTGCGGTACGGCAAAAGAGAGGGCTTTCCCGCCCTCTCTTCTGCTTTTTCCTCCTCTTTTCAGGTCTCCGCCGCCTTTGCGCCCAGCGCCCTGCAGGCGTCAAGCGCGGCGTCGTCGGGCGCGTTGTTCGCGATGACGCCGTCCGCGATCATCACCCCGCCCGCGGCAGCGACGCGCTCCTGCCAGGTGCGCATCCACTCGCCGTCGCCCCAATCGTAGGAGCCGAACAGCCCGATCTTCTTCCCCGGGAGCGCGCCCTCGAGCGAGGAAAAGAAGGGCTCGAACTCGCTCTCCTCCAGCTCCTCCGCGCCCATGGCGGGACAGCCGAGCAGCAGGACATCGCTTTCGAGCACATCCGCGCCCGCGGCGGAGACAGGGAGCAGTTCCGCGTCCGCGCCCGCGCCCTTCGCGCCTTCAAGGACGGCGTTTGCCATCGCCTCCGTATTGCCCGTTCCCGACCAATACACAACAGAAACTTTCATACAGATACCTCCGTGAATTTATTTTTCAGCCAACATTAAAAATTTGTGTGAGCGACTTCCCGTTTCTCATATGGCGGCAGATGCAGGCGGAACACCTGCGCAGCCGCTCGAACATGCGCCGCGCTTCCTCCGCGTTTTCGTACACCTTCCAGGCGCCGCATAAAACGCAGCCGTCCGGGTCGCGCAGAAATCCGCACACGTCGCATAGAGGATAGCCGAGGAACACGCCGATCTCGTGCGGGAATTCGCCGCCCATGCGTGCCTGTAATTGTTCCAGCGCCTCCTCCGCCGCGGCATATTCGTAGCCGAAACGCGCGAGGAACGCCCTGGTCTCGGGCAGTGCGAGATGTTTTTCCAGCCGCTCCCTGTGGCAGACGTACACCAGAAGTCGCTCCGCATCCTCCCGCAGGAGCCTGAATGCAAACCCCCTGCGGGAAAATTTGCGGGAGAGCATGGCGATGACGCCCTCCTCCTGTTTCGGAAGGCTGACGAGGCTCGCTATTTTCAGCCCCGCAAACGTAACGCCGCAGTGGCGGCCAATGGCATATTCCGTTCCGCTCATCTCTCTCCTTTCAGTCCGCTCATGCGAACTGTATTTTTTATACGTTCGCACAAGCGAACCCATAGTCATTTTATACAAGACGGCAGCGTATGCGATCCTGTCCGCACAAATCGTTTGAATGCGCCGCTTTTAAATGCGCCATTCGCCCGACTGCTGCTGAAGAGCGCACATCTTTGCGTAAACGCCGCCTCTTTCAAGGAGTTCGCGCGGCGTGCCCTGCTCCGCGACTTTCCCGTCCTTTAAGAGAACGAGCTTATCCGCACCCTCGACCGTGCGCATGCGGTGCGCGATGATGAGCACCGTTTTGCCTTTGACGAGGCGGGAAACAGCGCGTTGGACGAGCGTTTCGCTCTCCGCGTCGAGCGACGCCGTCGCCTCGTCGAGCAGAATGACGGGCGCATCTTTCAGGAGCGCGCGGGCGATCGAGATGCGCTGGCGCTCCCCTCCCGAAAGAGCAGAGCCGTTTTCGCCGATCGGCGTATCGTACCCTTTTGGCAGCTTTTGCACGAACTCGTCGCACTGCGCCTCCCTTGCCGCGGCGAGCACCTCTTCGTCTGTCGCGCCCTGCCGCCCTATGCGGATATTTTCCAGGACGGTGTTGTTGAACAGCGTCACGTCCTGAAAGACGACGGAATACGCCGAGAGCAGTTTTTCGGGGTCGACGGTAGTTATATCGGTGCCGCCGAGCGTGATCTTTCCGCCGTCCGCGTCCCAGAACCTTGCGGCGAGCTTTGCCGCCGTGCTCTTTCCGCCGCCCGACGGGCCGATGAGCGCCGTCACCTCCCCCTGCTTTGCCGTAAACGACACGCCGCGCAGCACCTGCCCGCCCGAATCGTAGGCAAAGGACACGTTGTCGAACACAATGTCGTAACCGTTTGTTTTCAGTTCCGCCGTGCCGGGCTGAACGGGATAATTTTCAATTTCGTTCATCCTCGCGATGGGAATGTTCGTGGAGATAATGGCGGCAAGGTTTTGCAATGACGAACTTAAAGGATCATAGAGCCGCGACACGACCAAAAGATACAAAAAGAACGTGAGCACGGAGAGCGTTCCTTCTGCCAGCAGCATGCCGCCGACGAGCGCGACCGTGCCGATGCCGAGCTTTAAGAGCATGCCCGCGGGGACGACGAACAGCGCGCAGCCGAGCTCGCTCGCGATCATGCGCTTTTCCTGCACGTCGATCTTTTTGTCCAGCCCGTCCAGGTACTTCCCCTCCGCGTTGTCGGACTTCAGATCGCGCATCGTCTCCAACGCCTCCTGGATGCCCTCCGCTACGGCAAGTTTCGCCTCGCTCTGCCTGCGCGTGAAATAGTTCTGCACCTTCCCCGAAAAGGCGACGATGGCGAGCGATACGGGCAGCACCCACAGTGCGGCGAGCGCCATGCGCCAGTCAAAGGCAAACAGACCGACCGCCACGACGCACGTGGAGAGCATCGACCCGAAAAATTCGGGGATCCAATGCGAAAAGGACTGTTCGAGCGTCGTGCAGTCCGCCATGATCGTCGTGGTGAGATCGCTCAGGTCGCGCTTGCCGAAGAAGGACAGCGGCAGTTTGCGGAGTTTCTCCGCAAGGGAGATACGCCGCACCGAGCTCTCCTTGTACGTCGCGTAATAGGTCGCGCCGTACACCCAGCGGTAGGAAAAGAGAATGAGCAGAACGCCCGCCGCCATGCCGGCAAGATAGAACCACAGATGCCCCTGCGGCACGCCGCCGCCCATCAGGTCGGACACAAGGAAATACAAAAGGCTCACGGGCAGCATCAGCGTGAAGTTGTGCACCGCGCACGCGATCGTGGCGGTGATGAGGTCTTTCGCCCCCTGCCGCGAGAGCGCATACTTTTTCATTAAAAACCGTATCATACCCCGTCTCCTACTTTCCAGGAGACCGCTGTTCTGTACTCGTCGTACAGACCGCGGTACAGCCCCCTTTTCTCCATGAGCTGTGCATGCGTTCCCTCCTCCGCGACCCTGCCGTCCTGCAATACATAGATCCTGTCCGCGTTCTGCACGGTGGTGAGGCGGTGCGCGATCATGATGACCGTTCTGCCCTTTGCGAGGTGCTCGAACGCCCGCTGCACCGCCGCCTCGTTTTCGGGGTCTGCAAACGCCGTCGCCTCGTCCAGCACGACCACGGGCGCATTTTTCAGCATGACGCGCGCTATGGCGATCCTCTGCTGTTCGCCGCCCGAGAGATACACGCCCTTGCTGCCGATGACCGTATCCGCGCCTTTCGGGAACTTTGCCAGAATATCGTCGCACTGCGCATTGTGAAGAGCGGCAAGCACTTCCTCCCGCGCTGCCGCAGGTCTCCCCATGCGCACATTCTCGTAAATGGACGTTTTCAGCAGCCTGCTGTCCTGAAAGACGTAGGCGACCGTGTCGCTGCGCACCTCTTTGGCGATCTCTCTGACGTCGGTGCCGCCCACCCTGACCGTGCCCGAAGAGGGATCCCAAAAGCGCGCGACCAGCCCTGCCGCCGTCGTCTTGCCGCCGCCGGACGGTCCGACGAACGCGACCGTCTCCCCCGCCCTTACGTGCAGCGAAACGCCGTCCAAGGCGTTGCGCGCCGCCCCTTCATAGGCAAACGTCACATTCTCGAACGTCACGGAATTGTCCTGCGGCAGTTTGGGAACAGACGGTTCGGGCAGCGGTCTGAGCGCCAAAATCCCGCCGATGCGCCGCAGGGCGTCCTTCACGATCATGTTGTTCTCGCTCATGAACATGACCTTCATCAGCGTGACCGAAATGATGGGCGTGAAGATGATATAGAAGATGAGGTTCAAAAGGAACGCCTCCTCCACGCCGCCCGCCGTAAAGCACAGCCCCGCAATGATGAGCGGCACGAACACGCAGTTGATCGCGGTCGTAAACGCGACCATCGGCCACATCAGACTTTTGGTGTAGGCGACGACCCATTTATGGTAACTGTCGATCGACCCTTTGAAACGCTTGAAGGAAAATACCGTCTGCCCGAACGTCTTGACGACGGGGATGCCGCGCACGTACTCCACCGCCTCGTTGTTCATGACCTCGAGCGCGTTCTGGTACTCCTTCATCTTCCGCGCCATTCCCTTGCCCGTCATCCGCGACATGATGACAAAGCCGAGCACGGTCGGGATGAGGCTCAGAAGACCGAGCCGCCAGTCAAATATGAACAGGAGCGCGATCATCCCCACGGGCGTCGCAAACGCGCCCGCCATATCGGGGAGCTGGTGCGCAAGATAAGTCTCCGTCGCGCCGCTGCTTTCATTTACTATGCGGCGCACCCTGCCGCTGCCGGGACCGCTCATGGCCCCGACAGGCAGCGACGCGATGTGCCGCATCGTCCGCTTGCGCAGGTTGCCCGCCACACGGAACGCCGCAACATGCGAGCACATGAGCGCCGCAAAATAGACCAGCATGGACAGGAGCGCGCTGCCGACCGCCCACCAGCCATACACTGCAAGCCTGCCCTGCACCGCGGAAAACTCTCCCGCCGCACCGAGCACTTCGCGCACGATGAGCCACACAAAGACGAACGGCGCCAGCGCCGCCAGCGCGCTGACGGCGGAGAGTACCCACGAAAGATAGGTCAGCACCCTCCGCCGCCCCGCATAGCCCATCAGCACGGAGAGACTGCCCTTCTCCCTTGCCCTTCTTTTCATATTACCCTCCTGTACCGCATGCCGCCGCGGCGGTACGTCTGCCCGCAAATAAGTTCGCATATGCGAACTTATGGACGGAAAGAACGGGGCAAATGCCCCACTTTCTTTGCTTTTTGCGTCTGCCGCGGGACGGTCGGCTCTCCTTTACCCCTTCCTTGAAAACAGACCGCGTTTTTCGTAAGGTTCCGTTTCGACCTTGCCGACGCCGTACCCCTGCTTTGCGATCGCCTCTTTTATGAGCCCGATATTCGTGCCGTCCTCCGCGACCACTTCCGTCCTGCCCTTTGCATGCGAAGATTTTACCTTTTTAACGCCGTCTACGCGGCGGACGACGTCGTTGACGTGCGTTTCGCACATGCCGCAGCGCATCCCCTCTACTTCCAGCGTGATCTTCAGCATATCTGTTCCCTCCCGTGTTCGCATATGCGAACTTAATTTTATTATAGCCGCCGCATCGGCAAATGGCAAGCGTTCACGGATATTTTTCAAAGAGGGAACGCGATCGGCGCGGTATTCCGCCCGCCGCGCTCCGCGCAGGACAGCAAGACAAGCGTCTCGACGTTAACACTTTCGTCCCACAAAATTTTGCGCACAAAAGCACCGTCTTTATATATAGGAAAATTGAATTCTATTGATTTCAGAATTTGAGAAGTCCCTTCATCATTTGCTTTTATTCGATTTGAAGCTTTTCAATCAGTTCATTTTATAAAATAATATAACAACAATAAAAAAGCCGAAAGCCCAACAGCAAGTCGAACTTTCGGCCAACTTGTAAATGCTTATATTATAAATTTAATCAAACATTTACATCTTTAATTATAATTTTCA
>JAGHJD010000041.1 GCA_017886895.1 Clostridia bacterium
GCCGCTTCGTGGTCTTATGCGGTATTAGCACAATTTTCACTGTGTTATTCCCCTGATATGGGCAGGTTGCTCACGCGTTACTCACCCGTCCGCCACTAACATAAGGAGCAAGCCCCTCATGTCCGTTCGACTTGCATGTGTTAAGCACGCCGCCAGCGTTCATCCTGAGCCAGAATCAAACTCTTAAGTTTAATTGCTTAAAGCCCGTCCTTTCGGACGTCTGCTCTAACGTTGTTTTGCTGACTGTTCTTTGAGTACTTTGTACTAAAGATGAATTGACAGAAACTTTCAAACATCTTAAAAAGATATTTAATTCATTTCCTTCTATTCAATTTTTAATCTGCGCATCGCCGAACTTCGTTCGGGTCTCTCCACGAGAAGAGCTTGACCATAATACCACATTCAGAAAGATCTGTCAACTGTTTTTCGCAAAAAAATGCAGAATTTTTTTGCGCCGTTCGCTCTTTCCGAAAGCGTTTCCGCTCTCCCGCAGACAGCTTGCATATCATAGCACACTAAAACGGGAAAGTCAACTGCTTTTTCGCACTTTTTCAAACTTTTTTTCGCAAAAATAAACGGTTGCGCAAAGACGGCGTTTGTGTTATAATGGGCAAAATCGAAACGGAGCAAAAACATGTTCAAAGCATTGCGCATCGCGTTCGCGGTCGGCGCGGCGGCGCTGGTCGTCGCCTGTGTTTTCATCGGGATCTTTGTGGGGATGGTCGCCTTCTGGTGCTGCGCGGCAGGCGCGGTGCTGCTGTTCGCGCTCAGCCTGCTGTTCAGATTTTTGCAGGAGGACCGCGAAGGGAAGCACGAACCAGAAACGCCGTATATCCCCGACGTTGCGCCCGCAAAGGCGGGCGCCCCCGCCGAAGAGGACGGCGCGGTGCGGGAAGAGGCAAGCGGAAAAAAAGGCGGGAACGGAACAGAGGCGGAAACTGCCCGGGAAGAAGAGCTGCCGCCCGAACAGACAAAATAAAATCCATACAGAAAACGGCGCGCCCGCCGCAGGAGGTCTCCTGCGGCGGGCGTTTCATTATTATATAATATTGCGCGCGGATACGCGACGATACTCTGTCTCTTGTCTGCGGCAACGCTCTTCAGCGCCGCAGGCATGCAGAACAGTTTTACATGCCGCGGGCATGCCCTGCGGCAAAAAGCCCGCTCACCACGCCGTATTCAGAAAGAGGGGCAGGTGCGACGATTCGCCGCGGGCGGAGACGGAGAGCCCCGCGCGCCCCGCCGCCTCGATCCAGGCGGGGAACACGACGCCGAAATACCGTTCGCCGTTCCATTCGAGGGCAATATAGTGCCCGCCGTACAGTTTCCACCGCCCGCACGGGCTGCCCCCGAGCGTGAGCGCGCCGCCGCGCTCCAGCCGCAGCCCGCGCTTTGCAAAGGCACAGCGGTCGTTGCGCGCCTCCTGTGCGATATAGTCGAACGCGCCGCCCGAGAGAGAGCAGAGCTCCTCTTCGGTGACGTCGCGCAGGCGCTCGCCCGCGTAGCGGTTGGGGTTCATGACGAGCTCGCCGCGCGAATTGAAGTCGTACAGACAGGCGCACAGATAGAAGGGAACGGGCTTTTTCCCTTCGGGGCAGGGCGAGCAGGCGTGAAAGACGACAAAATGATCGCCCGCCGAGGACGTGAACAGGTCGTTGTGCCCTGCGGCGAAGAAATCCAGCGGCGCGCGGCGCTCGGACGCGGAGTAGTTCCAACTGAACGAGCTTGCGACCTTCATCCCCTCTCTGCCGTACGGGTGCGCGCCGAACCCGCAGTCGGGCTGCGCGCTCTCCCAACAGCGCATGTTGTACGCGCGCGCGAGGTCGTCGCACGAGGCGACGAGCACATAGCGCGGAATGCGGCTCCACTTCGCCGCGTCGTCTGCAACAAACGGATCGCCGCCGCAGACGGGGACTTCGGCGTGATACGCCATGACGGAGCCCTCCGCGGAGGAGGTCTCGGTCAGCTTCCTGCCGAAATACTGCTCTTCCGTGACCTTGCCCGCGCGTAGCTGCGCATAGGTGAACCCGTCGAGACGGCTGCCCGTTTCGGGGTCAAGCTCCAGGATGCGGATGCCGCCGTGCCAGGAGCCGTAGGTCATGAACATGCGCCCCGCGGCATCGTAGAAGATCTGCGGGTCGATGGCGTTGGGCGTCCTGCCCCACGCGCCGCCCGAGAGCACGAGCGTGCGCACGAAACGGTATTCTCCCGCGACCGCATCTGCGTGCGCGAGAAAGATTGCGGAATAATTGTCGCCGAATTTCGCGGTGTAGCAGCCGTACAGCCAATAGCCGCCGCCCTTTGCGGGGACGACGTCGGGCGCCCAGAGCGTCGTGTTTTTGCTCTCCTTCCCGTAGAGCGCGAACAGTTCGCGCGTCATTTCGCGCAGGGAGGAGAGCCCCTGCGGAAACGCCTGCCCGACGTATTCCCAATGGATCATGTCGCGCGAGCGGCGGATCTGATAATAATCCTGCCCGAACGCGCCCGTGGAAAAGACGTAGAACCAGCCGCCCGCCTCGATGACGGAGGGATCGTGCGCGCCGAAGGTATCCCACTCGCAGGGCGCGGGAGCGCCGTCTTTCCCCGAGGGAACGACCAATGCGCCGAACTTCGGATCGGACGGGTACAGTGCGTGCATAGCCAAAAAACCTCGCTTTTGCTTTTTCTGCTGACAAGAAGTTCGGCGCCCGTATCACGGACGCCGCAGTTTCGGGCGATATAATAGCACACACTTTTTACAAATGCAACCGTATGAACAAATGATTTTAAAAATTTTTGATGAAATTTTTGTGCGGGCGGCAGGGCGCGCCCTGCCGCCCGCACACACCGCCCGCACATACCGCCCGCACCGCGCAGCCCGCCGCAGAGCACTGCCCCGCGCCTTTCCGCACGCCCTGCCGCCGCGCGCCCGCGGCGGGGTTCCCGAGCCGCCGCGGCAGGACAAAACGGCGGCAGCCGCCCTCGGAGAAAGAGGCAGCCGCCCGCTTGCGGGCGGCTGCCGAAACTTTTTTATAGGACCCTGTTTTATAAGACCATGTTCAGGTACAGCGCGTTCTGCCCGTTCTCGCTTAAAATGGAGAGGCTCAGCCCGCCCGCTCCCTCCGCCTCGATATACGCGGGGAAGGCGACGCCGTAAAATTCGCCCGAAAGCGTCTGCCCGCCGCCCGCCGCCGCGATCGGGGCGGAAATGTTCAGGTACACCCAGTTGTCGCCGTAGAGCACCCATTCGCCGACATACAGCCCGCCGTAATACATGTTCCCGTCGGACAGAAGGCGCAGCCCCTGCATCGCATAGCCGCTGTTGTACGAAGACGCGTAGCTGTTGTCCGTCACGTACGCGAAGGAATACCCGCCGCCCGCGCTCCAGACCTCGGAAGGGCTGACCGTGCGCAGCGTTTCGCCCGCGTAGCGGTTGGGGCTGACGACCAGCCGCCCGAGCGAATCGAAGGCGTACATGCTCGCAAACAGGTAGTGATTAAGATTTCCGCTGTCAAAAGAGATGCGGTTATGATAGACGATGAGGTCGACGCCGCCGCTCGTGGTGAGCATGTCGTTGTGCCCGGGATAGCCGAAGTCGAACCCGATGCGCGTATCCCCCGCGGACTGCCGCCAGGAGAAGGAGCCCGAGACGCGCGTGCCCTGCTGCGAAAAGACGGGTGCGCCCGTCCCCTCGTCGGTGCCGACAAAGCTGCGCATGTTGTACGTTGCCGAGAGCGAATCCGCAGAACCCATCAGATAATACCTGTCCTCATAGGTGACGGCGCTCTCCGCATACTCCGCGGGGTCGCCCGTGTACAGCGGCACATCCGCATGATAGGAGACGGTCGGACCCTCCATGTTGTTCACGTTGATAAGCCGCGTGCCGTACCGCTCGGCGGCAGAATAGGTGCGCCCGTTCAGCGTGCCGCCCCCCTCGCGCAGCGCCGCCCAGTCGGTGCCCTTCAGCCCGCTCTCTTCAAAGCGCAGCCCCGTTTCGGGGTCGAGCTCGAGAGACCAGATCCCGCCCCCGAAAGAGCCGTACGCCATGAACATGCGGTCGCCGACGAAATAGATCTGCGGGTCGATGGCGTTGGGCGTGTCGTTCCAGCCGTCGTAGGAATAGACGATGATGTCCGTAAATTCGTAGGGGCCTGCGATCTCCTCGGAATAGCACTGGAAGATGACGGAGTGCCCCTGCCCGAACCCAGCCGTCCAACTGCCGTACAGCCAGTAGCCGCCGCCCGCCGCAGGGACGACGTCGGGCGCCCAGAGGGTATATACGTTCTGCCAGTACGCGTCGCCGCTGAGGACCGAATACACTTCGTACAGCTCGTTCGAGGACGTGATCGGGTTATAATCGCTTGGCTGCGAGCCGTTCTCGTTGTAGCCCGCGATCGCCGCACCGACGTACTCCCAGCGGATGAGATCATAGCTTCTGCGCACCTGATAGCCGAACTGCGGCCCCATGTTGTCCGTGGAAAAGACGTAGTAGACGCTCTGCCCGTTCTCTTCGACCTCGATGACCGAGGGGTCGTGCACGTTTGCGGTCGTCGTGCCCGTATTCTCCATGCCGTACCCTTCAAGCGCGTCGAAAACGGGGTCTGCGGGGTAGAGCGCAGGGTCGTACGCGGGGATCTCCTCCCCCGACTGCCCGCTGACGGCGGCGTACAGCTCCGCAACCTCCGCCGCCTCCAGATAAGAGCCGAGGCGCAGATCGTCGATATAGTCCGTTCCCGTGCCCTCGTTGTTGCCGAAGAACACGAGTTCGCCGCCCTCCTGCAGCGCGGCAAGGAACGCGCTGCACACCTCCGCGATGCGCGTATCGTCCGCGCTGTCGTAGGAGCAGACGAGCTCTCCGTTCTTGTAGAACAGAACGCCGTCTCCGTTCAGCGTAACGCTGACATAGTTCCAGACGCCCGTGTCCTCGATGAGCACCTGCGGGCTCACCCCGCCGTACAGGGTGCCGACGCCGTCTGCGGCGCTGCCGCTCTGCGGATACAGGTTCTGCCGCGCCGCCTCTAAGTTGACGAAGCGGATGCTGTGATCGCCCGTGCGCACGATATGGCTCCAGTCGCTGCCGCCCGTCGTATAGTACCAGAAGGAGACGGTCATGCCCTCCGCAAAGGCGGAAATGCCCGCGGGAAGGTTGGCGGTGAGACAGTGCTTTCCGTTCGCCGCGGAGACCTCGAACGCCTTGCCGCTGACGGCGGTGCCGCTCTGCGCCGTGTTTTGGCTGTATTCCGCAGTGATCCCCTCCGCACCCTCCGCAAGGGCGGGAGAAGCGGTCTCCCCGTCGTCCTCAAACGCAAAGAGTGCGGCGGTGCCGTAGTCCATGAGTTCCGTCACGCGGACGGTGCAGACGGCGGTGACGGACTTTGCCTCGCCATCCTCAAAATAGGCGAATACCGCCGCAACGGACGTCTGCCCCGCACGGGAGGCGTAAAATTCGCCGCTCGCTTCCGCCGTCTCCCCGCCGAGATCGGCGTAGGGCGAAGAAAAGACGACCGTATCGTCCTGCGCGTACCAGAACACCCTGCCTGCGGGGAGGGCGCCGCCGAGAGTGACGGTGACCTCGTAGGTCTCTCCGCGCGTGACTTCTGCTTCCGCCGCCGCAAAGGAGAGCGTGGCGGCGGGCTCCTCCTCCGACGGGTCGTCGGGGTCGGGCTCCTCCGTCGACGGGTCGTCGGGGTCGGGCTCTTCCGTGCCGCCGCCTTCTTCGCCGCCCGTCTCCCCGCCCGGGTTTTCGGGGTCGGGCTCCTCCTCCGACGGGTCGTCCGTGCCCGGCTCTTCCGTGCCGCCGCCCTCTTCGGTGTCCGTCTCCCCGCCCGTGCCTGCATTCTCCTCCGCGCACGCGGCAAATGCAAAGGCGGCAAACGCGAATAAAAGTGCCAAAAGCAGTGTAAAGACGCGTTTTTTCATTGTCAGCTCCTCCCCGTCCCCGCAACAGAGCGGTCACCCTCTATCGCAGAAAAAATCTCTCCGTACAGTTTGCGCGGCGCAGCCGCGCAAATCCCCTTTGAAAAAGGGGGCCACGGATCCGTGACCCCCTTCCTCTGCGCCCGAACGGGCGGTTTTGCTTCTTCCTCCGCGCGGGCGATGCCCGCGCAGAGCCTGCTTTTCACTTGCTTTTCAGCCGTCACTCCTCATACGCGCCGAACGTCTGGTTGAGATACAGGCAGTCCAGCCCGTCCTCGCTGATAAGCGAGATCGAGATGCCGCTGCGGTACTCCGCCTCGAAGTACGCGGGGAAGGCAGCGCCGTAGAATTCGCCCGAAAGCGTCTGCCCGCCGGACGCAGCCGGAATAGAATCCGTGATATTCACATACACCCAGTTGTCGCCGTAGAGCGTCCACGTGCCGACTTCACTGCCGTTGTAAGTGACTTTGTAGCCCGAGGTGAGGTTCAGCCCCGTCGAGGCGTAACCGCCGTTGAAGGACCCCTCATAATCGCTGCTCGAAACGTAGTTGAACACATAATTGCCGTTCGAGCCGAGCCCCGTGATCTCCGCCGCCGTGACCTTGCGCACGCGCTCGCCCGCATAGCGGTTGGGGTTCATGACGATCTCGCCGCGCGAATTGAAAGCGTAGGACGTGACCGTCAGGAAGTGGCTGTTGCACTCACCAGTATTGTCAAAAAACGTACGTGTATGGAAGACAAGGATATTCCTGCCGTCCGAAGTGGTAAACATATCGTTGTGCCCGGGGACTGCCCAGCTATAAGTGACGCCGCCGCGATAAGCCAATGTAATGTCATCCCCCGCTGCAGCAATATCTTCCGGCGTGAGCCAGCTGAACGAACCCGAGACGCGGCTGCCGCGGCTGCCGCCGTTTTTCGCCGCATACGTTCCCGTTGCCGTCGTGGAAGAATAGCTGCGCATATTGTACCCTTCCTCTCCTATCTCATCACTTAAAGAGCCGGAAGAAGTCATCAAGTAGTATCTGTCCTCATAGGTGACGTTGCTCTTGTCGTATGCGATCGGGTCGCCGCTGTACAGCGCCACGTCCTCATGATAGGAGATCGTAGGTCCCTCCGTCCCGTTGGAGACAAGCTGCGTGCCATAGCGCTGCGCCGCGGAAACAGTGCTGCCCGAGAGGAGATCATCCCCTTCCAGCCCGTCTTTGCGCAGACCGGTCTGCGGATCGAGTTCGACTGCATAAATGCCGAAATTACTAAACGAGCCATACGCCATATACATTTTGCCGTCCGTATCATAATAGATGAACGGATCAAGCGCGTTTGCGCCGGCCTCCCAGCCGTCATACGAATACAGGATAATCGCAGGATTGTTGTTTTCGGTATAGACGAGTTCATAGGGACCCGTGATGCTCTCGGAATAGCACTGGAAGATGATGGAGTGCCCCTGCCCGAAATTTACAGTCCAGCAGCCATACAGCCAGTAGCCGCCGCCGTAAGCCTCTACGACGTTGGGCGCCCAAAGCGTCCAGTTATTTTCATCACGTGGATCAGCAGTATTAGCTGCCCAATTGGCATCGGAACTAACGATCTCATAAATATCATACAGCTCGTTGCTCTCGGTGATGGGATTGCTGTCGCTCGGAGCCGCGCCGCTCTCGTTGAACCCGGGTATCGCCACGCCGACATACGACCAGTTGATAAGGTCGGTGCTGCGGCGGATCGCGTAGCCGAACTGCGAATAGTTATCGGTACCGAAGGTGTAGTAGACGCTCTGCCCGTTCTCCGTGACCTCAATGATAGAGGGGTCATGCGCGTTGGCGATGCCTGTCGAACTGTTATTCGACTGCCCGAGCCCCGTCATCGCAGGGAATCGGGTACGCGCAGGGTACGCCTCGGACACCGTATAGGTGTAGGAAGCCGCGAGCTCTTCGTCGGCGGTGACAAAGTACAGGTTGTAGTCGCCCGCGCCCGTGGCGGTGACGGTGTACTCGTTGTAGCGCTTGCCGTTCGCCGTGTACGTTTCACCGTCCGAGACGGTGACGTTCGTCTCCTTGTCGAGATACAGCGTGAGAGTTTCGTCTATATCATAGGAGACGAGGAGCGTATCCGTCTTGATGGACGCGTCCGTCACCGGATTGTCGCTCGTATCATAGCTGATGGAGGGGACGTGTTCGACGGTGACCCCCGCGTCCGCCGCAGGGAGCGAACCGATATCAGTCCCTTCGCCTTCGCCCCCGGTTTCCCCCTCGTCGCACGCCACAAGCAGTGTGGGGACAAGAGAGATGCAGAGTACAAGCAAAATGCTCAATATCTTCTTTTTCATGCTTTCCTCCTGGATTTATTTGACCTGCCCCGCAGGGAAAAAGAGAACCAAAGACAGCAGGATCTGCCGCCTGCCCCGTCCCCGCGGTGCATCCGCGCACACAGCTGCCGCCGCAGCGCCGTATTTTTGTACTGTTCGGAATATTTTCCGTTTTCCTCTTTGCCTTCCCCTTCGCATAGGGGAAGGCATAGAGGTATTTTTTTCTGCTTAATTTGCCGTTGCGGCGCTGTACAGATCGGCGGCGGAAACGTTCTTAGTGACGCGCAGGTTGTCGATATAATCGACACCGCCGCTGCTCTCGTTGTTGGAGAAGAACACGATCGTCCCGCCGTTCCGGAAAACGCCGATAAATTCAGAAACAAGCGTGGCTACATTACTATTCGACACAGGATAGGTAAAGACAAGCTGAGCGTTCTTGTAGAACTGTATCCCCGTTTCTGCATTGACCGTAACGGTGATATAAGTCCACGTATTTCGCAAATCAACTGCTTCGGAAATGGCATCCCATGCAGCACCGTTCTCGCGTATGCCGCCGCCATCCGGCCACATATTGCCATTTGCCGAACAGAGATTGCCGAACGTGATACGGGAATCATTGCCTACGCGCGCGATAACGTTCCAGTCCTCGCCGCCAGTCGTATTGTACCAGAAGGAGAATGCGATCGTCTCATCATCGCCTGCCAGACCTGCCCCCGCCTCAATCACCATTTCGATTCCCGGTGCAGTGCAGGAGCCGGGATTGCCCGTGTTGTGCGTCACCTCGAAAGCCCCGGCGCTTGAGTCATACGTAGTTGTGCCCTGAACCGTATTCCCCAATGTGAACGTCGTCGAAGCGATCTTGTCGCTTGCATCGCTGTACGTTGTATCGAGGGTAACATTCGTATTTCCCGAATCGAGATCGGAATCAAACTCTATATACGCTAAATCCGTGAGCGAACGCCGCGTAACTACAATGCTGGCAGAACCAGTCGCCGTCTGCTCTTCCGTACCGTCGTTATACGTGACCGATGCCGTAACGGTGACGGTGCCCGTAGCTTGAACTTCGCTGTTCGCAGCAACCGTCGCGGTGCCGTCCCCGTTGTTGGTCAAGGTGACGAGGTTGTCCTCATCAGTCTTGCTCCATGCGATGACCGCGCCGCTCGTGCCGGAGACCGTCGCCGTGAGCGTGGTGCTCTTCTCGGTTTCCTTGCCGTCGGTGTACAGCGCGTTCGCCGTACCCGTGACATTGACGGTGACGTTGCTCGCCACAACCGTGACGGCGCAGGACGCGCTCGCGGTGTTCTCCGCATTGTCCGATGCGACAAACGTCGCCGTAACATTGTAAGCCGTACTCGTGACCGCTTCCCCCGTGAGGGTGAGCGTCGCCGTGGCGGAATCCGCGGTGATCGCGTCGGTTGCGTCGCCCTCTTCAAAGGTGATAGCCTCCGCGCCCTCTGCCGCGACCGACCAGGTGACGGTACCATCCACAACATTGCCGACAGTCGCCGTCAGCGTGAGTGTATCACCATAGGCGACGGTTGCTGTAGCAGCACTGAGACTGAGCGTTGCCGAGGGGGGCGCCGTTTCAGTCGTGGGAACGCTCGTATAATTCTCATCCAGTCCTCCGCCCGAATTTGTGCCGCCCGTCTGTTCTTCGTTGCCACAGCCGACGAACACAAATGCGAACACCAGCAGCAACGCACAGACAAGTGCCGAGAGCGAGAGAAGTTTTCTCCTTTTCTGCATACATTCCTCCTTATTTTATTCTGTACCGCCCGAAAAAGCGGTATGCCCGAAAACTAAGAGCAGCCCGCCCGAGCGGGCGGGCTGCTTGCCGTTGTTGTCTTCCTTATCCCTGCCCTTCCCGCGGAGGAAACGCCACCGCGGGGCTTGCAGAAATCATTTCCTGCGTCATGCGCTCTGTTTCGCAGCTGACGCCGAGCCGCCTTCCACGTCGAGCACGAGCAGGTAGCTGAACTGCGTGTTCAGACGGATTGCAAGGGCGCTCATTTCATAATTGCTACTCGTAAGGAGCTCTTCAATGTCGCCCGATGTCGCCCTGACCGTCATCGTCGTCGTACCATACTGCGCCTCGGGACGCATTTCGATCGTGTAGTTGGCATCGTCACCGGTGAGCCCGTCGAGCGTGATGTCATCTCCCACATAGTAGTAGTAGTAGTTGATACGCATCACGAGGTTATCGCCGTCCCACTCAAGCTCGATTTCGATCCAAGTAAACTGCTTGACCTCCTGGAAGGTGAGCCCTTCTGCACCGACGCCGGTCGTATTGCTGTTCGCAATAAAGGTCATGTCATGCGTTGCATCTACCGTTGTACCGCTCAACTGACCACCGAAATTGCTGATCGGACCAAGCGTATCTGTGCCGCCGCTGCCCTGCAGACTTGCAATGCCGCGATATGAGCCGGATCCGTTATTCTGCAAGAGGGTGGCATATACACCGTTCCAGTTCACCCACTCAGTACCGCCATGCGTAGCATCGCTCATCTGCAGCGCCGTGATCCGCATCACAAATGTGCCGTCGTCTTCAACGGTAGGCGTGTAATAAACAGAACCGCCTGCCCCGGACGCATTCCAGTCTGAACTGAAGTTTGTATTGCCCAGTTCTTCATAATAACCGCCGTATTCCGTCTTCGTGCTTGCAATACCGCCGTCGTCAAGGAAGGTCTGCCGTGCACTCGTGGTCGCATCCCACAGCGTATCCGCAGACGCATTTGCCGTGGTAGCTGCGCTTTCATAGGCGGATTCCTTAGCCTCAAGAGCATCAATGATCGCGTTCTCGCGTGCCTCACCGGGCATGGTAGATGCGATCGTAAGATCCTCTGCCGCATATGTCACACCCGAGAGGTTCTCGTACAGCGCGCAAGCCTCATCCTCCGTGAGAGCATAGCCGACGATCAGATCGTCTACATACGCTTTTGCGCTGTAACCGAACAGGTCAAACTGGAACTGCATATCCTCGATAAAATCCAGCTGATCTCCCCATACATCCTTGGCACTGCCGCCGACAAGCGCATAAATAAACCGATAATAATAGGATGTCCCCGCCAACGCCGGCGTAGAATTCGTCGCCCAGTTCGGAAGATAACTGTCTGCCGAATAATAATATGCCAGCCTGCCGTTCATATAGAAAGAAATGCCGTTTCTGTCGACGCTGAGCGTAATATAGCGCCAGGTATTATGACAATACTCAGAGATAACATCGACCGTGCTGCCCGCTTGAGCGTCCTGTACGTTACCGGAAATAACATTCCAGCCCGTGTAGTCATAACGCTCGGACGTAGGAACATAGCGGAAGTCGAAATATTCGAGTTGGCGCGTAGTATAAAGCGGCTGCGCCTCGTAGTAACTGCCGATGTTCTCCTGCCCGGTATAGTACTTGTCGGTGTATGCCGCCCTGCCGACCTCAGTATTGCTATCAGGATAGGAAACGTTACCCGTCCCTCTGCTGATATTACCCCACGTAATCGTGAAATTAGGATTGCAGTTTACGAGGTTTGCGTAGTCGATTGCAAGAGAGCCTTCCGTCGAAGAAGAAACCGTCGTATCCTTTTCATAGTTATACGCCCAGAAAGAGAGACTGAACCCGTTATCTGTCGCAATGCTGCCGTCCGAATTCCTTTTATACAACTCATTCATACTTTCCCGCAGGATAAGCGCATCCGACGAATCGAGTGCACTCGTAGAATTGCTGCCGGTAAGCGTGAACTGTTCATCCGGCGTAAGGCTGGTCACATTTACGGTCACCGGTTCGGAACTTGAACTGACGTATTCACCGTTTGCGGAAGTGATCGCCTCGCCCGTGTACGGATCATACGCATACGCCTTATCGCCGTCGGACGGAGAATCTTCCTCAAACGGATACATTGCAAGCAGCTTGTCCTGCAGCGAGGTATCCGTCACAAACTTTGCAGCGCTCGTGCTTTCGCCGCCGCCCTGCTCTTCCTCTTCGCTGTTGCCGCAGCCGGCAAACACGATGAGCCCGAAGGAAAGCACCAGCAAAGCTGCAACCATGAGAGCCGCAAAACTGAACCTTTTGCTTCGCATATTTGCTAAACACTCCTTTTGCTTTATTCGAACCCCTGCCATAGAGGGGAACGTTGACGATATTTTTTTCACGCAAATCTCGCGCAAAGGCGCTGCGATTTGCCGTGATTTGAGGGGACACCGCTGCCCTCCCGTCGGTCGGGACAGCGTTTTCCCCTCCGCGCTCGTCGAAACAGCACCCGCGTTGCAGCGGTTTGCCGATAGGCAATCCGCAAGCGCCGCGGTACTGTTTCTCCTCTTTCCCAAAAATCTCGGGCA